>JBJMWE010000380.1:0-3357 GCA_045810285.1 Vitreoscilla sp.
GCGCCGTCGCGGCCTGCGGCCTCATGCTGCCGGTGGCCGCGCTCGCGCATCCGCACGACCGCGCGGCGTGTCCGCCGGGGACGCTGGCGGTGTGCGCGCCGCCGGGCCTGGCCGACGACCTGGCCACGCTGCCGCTCGGCCGGATCGACGCCCGCGCCGGCGCGGCCGCGGCGCGCTGCATCGAGCAGGCGGTGGCCTGGGTGCGCGCGGACGCGGGCCGCGCGATCGTCACCGCGCCGATCCACAAGGAGGCGCTGGCGGCCGCAGGCGTGCCGTTCCCCGGCCACACCGAGATGCTGCAGGCGCTCGCCGCCGCGCCGGGCGCCGCGCCGCCGCCGGTGCGCATGATGCTGGCCAACGACGAACTGCGCGTGGTGCTGGTGACCATCCACCTGTCGCTGCGGCGCGCCATCGACGCCCTGAGCGAGCAGGGCATCGTCGACACCGTCGCCATCACGCACGCAGCCGGCCTGCGCTTCGGCCTGGCGGCGCCGCGCATCGCCGTCGCGGGCCTGAACCCGCATGCGGGCGAGGGCGGCCTGTTCGGCGACGAGGAGATCGCGCTGATCGCGCCGGCGATCGCGCGGGCCCGCGCACAAGGCATCGCGGCCAGCGGCCCGTTCGCCCCCGACACCGTCTTCATGCGCGCCCGCGACGCCGCGAACCACCCCGGCGAGTTCGACTTCGTCGTCGCGATGACGCACGACCACGGCCTGATCCCCGTCAAGTACCTCGGCGTGGAGCAGGGCGTCAACGTGACCCTGGGCCTGCCCTTCGTGCGCACCAGCCCCGACCACGGCACCGCCTTCGACATCGCGGGCCGCGGCCTCGCCGACCCGGCGAGCCTGGTGGCCGCCACGCGGATGGCGCGCCGCCTCGCGCCATGAGAAAAGCCGCCGGCCCTCGCGGGCGGGCGGCTTCGCGGCCTCGGGCGCCAGGCTCAGCGCGTCTTCAGCGAATCGCGGATCTCGCGCAGCAGGACGACGTCTTCCGGTGTCGCGGCGGGCGGCGCGACGACCGGCGGCGTCTCCTTCTTGATCTTGTTGATCTGCTTGACCATGACGAAGATGATGAGCGCCAGGATCACGAAGTTCAGCGCCACCGTGAGGAAGTTGCCGTACGCGAACACGGCGCCGGCCTTCCTGGCCTCGGCCAGCGTGGTGGCCGTCTGCCCCGCGAGCGGGATGAAGTAGTTCGAGAAGTCGAGCCCGCCCACCACGCGTCCCACGAGCGGCATGATGAGGTCGTTGACGACCGAGTCGACGATCTTGCCGAAGGCCGCGCCGATGATCACGCCGACCGCCAGGTCCATGACGTTGCCCTTGACGGCGAACTCCTTGAATTCACTTGTGAAACTCATTTCCTGCACTCCTGCCTGGTTGTGTTCGATGGATGGCCGACCCGATCGCGACCCCGGGCCCGGCAGGCGAGTGGCTCCTCGCGTGCATTGCCTGGTTCGCAGTATTGCCGACCGTTGACCGGCGTCAATATCGGCCATTTCCGCCTCGTGCGCCAATGGCCGTACCAAGGGTTTGCCTGTGGTGTCGGGGTCACTCGAACGTGCGGTTGCGCACGCTAAACTCATAGGCGTTGCCCGGAACTGGAACTTCAGCTCGAGGATGCTCATGAGTGAAAGCGTTGTAGTGCACGAAGGTATCGACGACAGCAAACGAAAGTGGGTGGCCATCACGTGTGTGGCCGGAGCGGGAGCAGGGATCGCGACGGCCGTGCCGTTCGTCAGCACCTTCGCACCGTCGGAGCGGGCCAAGGCGGCGGGAGCCGCGGTCGAAGTGGACATCTCCGACCTGAAGGTGGGCGAGAAGAAGACGGTGGAATGGCGCGGCCAGCCGGTGTGGATCGTCAAGCGCTCGCCCGAGATGGTGGCCGCGCTGTCCAAGGACACGGCCGAACTGGCCGACCCCGAGTCCAGGCGCAACCCCGATGAACTGACGCCGCCGTACGCGCGCAACGAGCATCGCTCGATCAAGGCCGACGTCCTGGTGGTGGTGGGCATCTGCACGCACCTGGGCTGCTCGCCCGGCGACAAGTTCTCCGCTGGCGCGCAGCCCTCGCTGCCGTCGGACTGGCCGGGTGGCTGGCTGTGCCCCTGCCACGGCTCCACGTTCGACCTGGCCGGCCGCGTGTTCAAGAACAAGCCCGCGCCGGACAACCTGCGCGTGCCGCCGCACATGTACCTGAGCGACAGCAAGCTGCTGATCGGCGAGGACAAGGCCTGATCCCGAGTTTCCAAGATTCCGAGACATCGCGACCCGGCCTGAATGCGAGCCCGGCGCGCTGGATCAAGACAAGAGGACCGCATGTCTGAATTCAAGGTAGCCCCCGCCAACGCCTCTGCCGGTGTCAAGCTGCTGACCTGGGTCGACAACCGCTTCCCCGCGACCAAGCTCTGGAAGGAACACCTTTCCGAGTACTACGCGCCGAAGAACTTCAACTTCTGGTACTTCTTCGGTTCGCTGGCGCTGCTGGTGCTGGTGATCCAGATCGTCACCGGCATCTTCCTCGTGATGCACTACAAGCCCGATGCGACGCTCGCGTTCGCCTCGGTCGAGTACATCATGCGCGACGTGCCCTGGGGCTGGCTGATCCGCTACATGCACTCGACGGGCGCCTCGGCGTTCTTCATCGTCGTGTACCTGCACATGTACCGCGGCCTGATCTACGGCAGCTACCGCAAGCCGCGCGAGCTGGTGTGGCTCTTCGGCTGCGGCATCTTCCTGATCCTGATGGCCGAGGCCTTCATGGGCTACCTGCTGCCCTGGGGCCAGATGTCGTACTGGGGCGCGCAGGTGATCATCAACCTGTTCTCCGCGATCCCCTTCATCGGCCCGGACCTCTCGACCTGGATCCGCGGCGACTACGTGGTGGGCGACGCGACGCTCAACCGCTTCTTCAGTTTCCACGTGATCGCGGTGCCCTTGGTGCTGATCGGCCTGGTGGCCGCGCACATCCTGGCGCTGCACGACGTCGGCTCCAACAATCCCGACGGCGTCGAGATCAAGGCCGGCCCGAAGGACGCGAACGGCAAACCGGTGGACGGCATCCCCTTCCACCCGTACTACAGCGTGCACGACATCTTCGGCGTCGGCGTGTTCCTGATGGTGTTCTCGGCCATCATCTTCTTCGCGCCGGAAGGCGGCGGCTACTTCCTGGAGTACAACAACTTCATCCCGGCCGACCCGCTGAAGACCCCTGAGCACATCGCCCCGCTGTGGTACTTCACGCCGTACTACTCGATCCTGCGCGCCGTGCCGCCGCTCTTCAATTCGCAGTTCCCGGGCGTGATGGCGATGGGCATCGCCACGATGGTCCTGTTCTTCCTGCCCTGGCTCGATCGCA
>JBJMWE010000381.1:0-13841 GCA_045810285.1 Vitreoscilla sp.
CATGAGCGCGCTGCGCGATTGGGGCCACGCGCGCGACTACGTGCAGATGCAGTGGCTGATGCTGCAGCAGCAGCAGGCCGAGGACTTCGTCATCGCCACCGGCGTGCAGTACAGCGTGCGCGACTTCGTGCGCATGTCCGCCGAGCGCCTGGGCATCACGGTGCGCTTCGAGGGGCAGGGCGAGGCCGAGGTGGGCATCGTCGACGCCGTCACGGGGGACAAGGCCAAGTGCAAGCCGGGCCAGGTCATCGTGCGCGTCGATCCGCGCTATTACCGGCCCACCGAGGTGGAGACGCTGCTGGGCGACCCGAGCAAGGCCAAGGCCAGGCTGGGCTGGACGCCCACCACCACGTTGCCCGAGCTGGTGGCCGAGATGATCGACGCCGACTACAACACGGCGCGCCGCGACGCGCTGGTGAGCATGGCGGGCTTCCAGACCTTCAGCCACCATGAGTGACGCGGCGCAGGTGCCGGGCCGCGACGAGGCCATCCTCGTCGCCGGCGCCCGCGGCATGGTCGGTTCCGCCCTGGTGCGCCGGCTGGAGGCGGGCGGCTACACGCGCGTGCTCGCGCCGCTGCGCGCGGAACTCGACCTGCAGGATGCCGCCGCCACCCGCGCGTATCTGCGGCGCGAGAAGCCGGCCTACGTCTTCATCGCCGCGGCCAAGGTGGGCGGCATCCACGCGAACAACACCTACCGCGCGCAGTTCCTGCACGAGAACCTGGCGATCGCCGACAACCTGATCGCGGGCGCCCACGATGCGGGCGTGCAGCGGCTGATGTTCCTCGGCTCCAGCTGCATCTACCCGAAGCTGGCGCCGCAGCCGATCCGCGAGGATTCGCTGCTCACCGGCCCGCTGGAACCCACCAACGAACCGTACGCGATCGCCAAGATCGCCGGCGTGAAGATGTGCGAGGCCTACAACGACCAGTACGGCCGCCAGTACGTCAGCGCGATGCCCACCAACCTGTACGGCCCCAACGACAACTACGACCTGCAGACCTCGCACGTCCTGCCCGCCCTGATCCGCAAGGCCCACGAGGCGAAGCTGCGCGGCGACGCGGAGTACGTGGTGTGGGGCTCGGGCACGCCGATGCGCGAGTTCCTGTACGTGGACGACCTGGCCGACGCCTGCGTCCACATGATGGCCCGGGGCTACGACGGCCCGCTGGTCAACATCGGCACCGGCGAGGACGTGTCGATCCGCGAGCTCGCGGAGACGGTGATGGACGTCGTCGGCTTCCGCGGCCGCATCGTGTTCGACGCGAGCAAGCCGGACGGCACGCCGCGCAAGCTGCTCGATGTGGGCCGCCTGCATGCCCTCGGCTGGAAGCACAAGGTGGCGCTGCGCGAGGGCATCGCGCTCGCCTACCAGGATTTCCTGGACCGATTCGGGCGCTGAGCCCTCATTTCGAGGAAATTTCTCACGCTTGACCGGGCGTCCGGCCCGGCGCGCGGCACCCCCCGCGTCCGTCGCCAAGTTGACGCACGGTAATCCTTACAATCGTCTGTTTTGCCGCGCGTGCGGCCGGGCGTCCTGCGCGCCCGCCAGAACGATTGCGATCGTGGCGCGCCGCGCCACGCGATGGGCCGATGAAGGCCATGAGGGGCTTGAGCCGATGAAGCGTTTCGAGAACAAGACCAGCCGCGCCGCCGGTGCCGCTGCCCTGGCCATGCTGGCCGCCACCTTCCTGGTCGCCTGCGCGCCGAAGAAGGACGCCGCGCCGGGCGACGAGGTCGTGGCCACCGTCGGCGGACAGGACATCACCGCCAGCCAGCTGCAGATCGCGCTCCAGAAGCAGCGCGGCATGCGCCCGGACGCGAGCGACGCCGCCGCCAAGATGGTGCTCGATCAACTGGTCGACGAACAGATCGTCGCGGAGAAGGCCGTGGCGGCCAAGCTCGATCAGGACCCGCGCGTGGTCGCCCAGATCGAGGCCGCGCGCCGCGACATCCTGGCGCGTCGTTTCGTCGAGCAGGTCGCCGAGAGCGCGCCCAAGCCCACCGACGAAGCGATCCGGAAGTTCTACGACAGCCGCCCCGCGATGTTCGCGCAGCGCAAGGTCTTCACGCTCCAGCGCGTGGATATCCAGGCCCCCGACGATCGTCGCTCGGAGATCGATGCGAAGGTGCAATCGGTAAAGAGTTCGGACGAACTGACTGCGTGGCTCAAGTCGCAGAAGCTGGCGTTCACAAGCAAGCCGGAGCAGGACGCATCGGAGCAACTGCCGCCCAACGTGCTCGAGAAGCTGAACACGCTGAAGGACGGCCAGGCTATGGTCGTGCCTTCGCAGTTCGGCGTCGCCGTCCTGACGCTCGTCTCCAGCGCCGCGGCGCCCAAGCCGCTGGCCGACGCGCGTCCCGCCATCGAGCAGTTCCTCGCGAATCAGGGCAAACGCGATCTCGTGATGGGCCTGCAACGCACGCTGCACAAGGACGTGAAGATCGAATTCAAGGGCCGATTCGCGGGGATGAAGCCGGCAGGAGACGAACTTGCCATGCCCGCTCCGGCTCCAACCCATCCCGCAACTGCCGCCAGCGTTCCCGCTGCGGCGGCGTCGCAGAACACACCTGCCAGCAAATGAAGACTCGATCGGCTTTCCCTCTCGCGCTGACGCTCGCCTGCGTCGCCGTGCTCCTGGCGGCCTGCGGCCGCACGACCGAAGACTCGTCGGCCATGGTGGCCACCGTCAACGGCGAGAAGATCACGCAGGACCAGCTCGATTTCGCCGTCAAGCAGGTCACCGCGGCGCGCCCGGGCGCCTCGGCGCCGGCGCCGGCCACCGTGCTCGAAAGCCTGGTGCAGCAGCGGCTGGCGGTGCAGAAGGCCGAGAAGGACAAGCTCGATCGCAGCCCCGGCGTGCTGCAGGCGCTGGAAGCCGCGCGCAAGGATGCGCTCGCGCGCTACTACATCGAGCAGTTCGTCGCGAAGGTGCCCAAGCCG
This sequence comes from Vitreoscilla sp., assembly GCA_045810285.1. Lineage (GTDB taxonomy): Bacteria > Pseudomonadota > Gammaproteobacteria > Burkholderiales > Burkholderiaceae_C > Scleromatobacter. The sequence continues at coordinate 2,946 of JBJMWE010000381.1, forward strand.
GGCGCCGACGAGGTCAAGCAGTACTTCGACGCGCACCCGGCCAACTTCGCGCAGCGCAACGCCTACGTCATCCAGAAGGTGGACGCGCGCGTGGCCGCCGACCAGGCCGGCCCGCTCGCGGCGCAGGCGCAGGCCGCCAGCGGCGCGGCCGCCGTCGCGGCGCTGCTCAAGGCCAAGGCGAGCGCCGTCAACGTGACCGAGTCCACGCAGCCCGCGGAATCGCTGGGGCCGTTGTTGCCGAAGATTTCGACCATGTCCGCCGGGCAGACGGTCGCCATTCCGCAACCACAGGGCCTGACCACGCTGACGCTGGTCGAGGTCAAGCCGCTGCCGCTCACGCTCGCGCAGGCGCAGCCCGCGATCGAGCAGATGCTGTGGAACCAGAAGAAGCGCGAGGCGCTGCTGGCCGACACCAAGGACATGCGCTCCAAGGCACGCATCGATTACCTGGGCAAGTTCGCCCCGGGCACGGTTTCTGCCACTGCCGCGTCCGCCCCCGTCGCTGCCAGCGGCGCTTCCCAGTGACCTCCCCGGAACGCTCCGTCTTGGCGCGCACCTTTCCTTTAGCTTAAGCAGTCAATCGTCATGAAAATCACTGTGATCGGGGCCGGCTACGTCGGGTTGGTGTCCGGGGCCTGCCTGGCGGAGATGGGCAACCACGTCGTCTGCCTGGATGTGGATCCGCGCAAGATCGACATGCTCAACAAGGGCGAGATCCCGATCCACGAGCCGGGCCTGGACCAGGTCGTGCAGCGCAACGCCGCCGCGGGACGCCTGCAGTTCACCACCGACATCGGCGTGGCCGTCGCGCACGGCACGCTGCAGTTCATCGCGGTGGGCACGCCGCCTGACGAGGACGGCTCCGCCGACCTGCAGTACGTGCTGGCCGCCGCGCGCAACATCGGCCGCCTGGCGACCGACTACAAGCTGGTCATCGACAAGAGCACCGTGCCCGTGGGCACCGCCGACAAGGTCAAGGCCGCGATCCGGTCCGAGCTCGACGCGCGCGGCCTGGCGCTCGATTTCTCCGTCGCCTCCAACCCCGAGTTCCTCAAGGAAGGCGCGGCCGTCGACGACTTCATGAAGCCCGACCGCATCGTGGTGGGTGCCGACGACGATCGCGCCATCAACCTCTTGCGTGCGGTCTATGCACCGTTCCAGCGCAATCGCGACAAGCTGGTGGTGATGGACGTGCGTTCCGCCGAACTCACGAAGTACGCCGCCAATGCCATGCTGGCCACCCGCATCTCGTTCATGAACGAGCTGGCGCTGCTGGCCGAGAACCTGGGCGCCGACATCGAGCTCGTGCGCCAGGGCATCGGTTCCGACCCGCGCATCGGCTACCACTTCCTGTATGCCGGCTGCGGCTACGGCGGCTCGTGCTTCCCGAAGGACGTCAAGGCCCTGATCCGCACCGCCAGCGAGAGCGGCCGCGACCTCAAGGTGCTGCAGGCGGTGGAAGACGCCAACGACGCGCAGAAGCAGGTGCTGGTGGGCAAGATCGTCAAGCGCTTCGGCGACGACCTCGCCGGCAAGCGCTTCGCCGTCTGGGGCCTGGCGTTCAAGCCCAACACCGACGACATGCGCGAGGCCAGCGCCCGCGTGCTGATCGGCGAACTGCTGGCGCGCGGCGCCAGCGTCACCGCCTACGACCCGGTCGCGATGAACGAGGCGCGCCGCATCTTCGGCGACGAACCCCGCATCGCCTACGCCGAGAACCCCGACGAGGCCCTGGTGGGCGCCGACGCGCTGGCCATCGTCACCGAATGGAAGGAGTTCCGCAGCCCGGACTTCGCGCGCATCGCGAGCACCCTGAAGACGCCGGTGATCTTCGACGGCCGCAACCTGTACGAGCCCCGTCTCGTGCGGGACGCGGGCATCGACTACCAGCCCATCGGGCGCGCTTGAGCGAGACAGGCCGGACAGGGCCGGAGGGGAATGTGAGACCCATGACGAAGAACGACACGACGCTGCGTTCCACTGCCTTGGCGGCCGCTGCGGTCTGCGCGCTGCTGCTGCTCGCCGGCTGCGGCAACCACAAGAAGAGCGCGACCCAGAGCGTCGCGCGCGTCGACGGCACCGAGCTCACGATGACCGAGCTGAAGTACCGCCTGAACCGCGAGCGCGTGCGGCCCGATCGCGAGGAAGAGGTCGCGCCCAAGGTGCTCGAACAGCTGATCGACGAGCAGCTGATCGTGGAGAAGGCCGAGAAGACCAAGCTCGATCTGGAGCCGACGGCGCAGCAGGCGATCGACGCCGCGCGCCGCGACGTGCTCGCGCGCGCCTACATGGAGCAGGCCGCCCAGGGCGTGGCCGCGCCCTCCGACGCCGCCGTCCACGGCTACTACGATTCCAATCCGTTCCTGTTCTCGCAGCGCCGGGTCTACACGCTGCAGGAATACCTGGCCAAGGTGCCGGAAGACAAGATCCCCGCGCTGCGCGAGATGGTCGGGGCCGGTCGCCCGCCCGAGGAGATCGAGGCGTGGTTCAAGGCGCAGGGCGCCGCGTTCCGCGGCCAGCAGAGCACGCATCCGGCCGAACAGATCCCCCTGGGCTCGCTCAAGGAGATCGCGGGGATCCCCGTCGGCAAGGGCCTGGTGGCCTCCGCCGGCAACCAGGTGCACGTGACCTACGTGACCTCCAGCACCGACGCGCCCGTGTCGTTCGACAAGGCGCGCGGCGCCATCGCGCAGTTCCTCACGATCGAGGGGCGCAAGAAGGTGACCGAAGGCAACGTCGCGGCGCTGCGCACCGCGGCCAAGATCGAGTACGCGCCCCAGTACGCCGCGCTGGCCGCGTCGGGCCCGGCACTGGCCACGCTCAAGGACATCGAATCCGCCCCCACCCCCCTTTCAACCGCGAGCGGCACGCACGTCTCGCTGCCGGCCGCCAACGAGGCGTCGGGCGTCCAGGTGACCCTGCCGACGACGACGACCTCCGGCGTGCAGGTGAACCTGCCGCAGTCGCAGGGCGTGCGCGTCAGCTTGCCGGCCACCCCGGCCTCCTCCGTGCAAGTGCGCCTGCCGCCCGCCGCACCGCAGGACGCGTCCAAGAAATAAGGAGCACTCCATGCAGACTCTTTTCCACCGCCTGGCCCGTCGCGTCGCCCACGCGCTCGCCGCCGCCGCGTCCGTCGCGCTGCTGATCGGCCCGATCGCCCACGCGCAGGCGGCGCAGCAGCAGGCCAAGCCGGCGGCGCCGGCCGCCGCCCGTGCGGCCGACCCGGACCAGTCGCGCATCGGCCCCGGCGACTCGATCCGCATCACGGTCTACCAGAGCCCGGACCTCAGCATGGAGACGCGCGTCAACGAGACGGGCGCCATCAGCTACCCGCTGCTGGGCCGCGTGCAGCTCGCCGGCCTGACGGTCACCGCCGCGGAGCAGCACATCGCCTCCGAGCTGAAGCGCCGCGAGTTCGTCCGCGATCCGCAGGTGCAGATCGTGGTGACCCAGGTGCGCGCCAACCAGGTCAACGTGCTGGGCCAGGTCGGCCGGCCCGGCCGCTATCCGCTGGACCTCACGGGCATGCGCCTGACCGAGGTGCTGGCGCTCGCGGGCGGCATCGTCGCCGGCGTGGGTTCCGACACCGTGGTCGTCACCGGCACCCGCAACGGCACGCCGTTCCGCAAGGACGTCGAGATGCCGCGCCTGTTCCAGCCGGGCAATGGCGCCGAGGACATCGTCATCTCCCCTGGTGACACCATCTTCGTCGACCGCGCGCCGCAGATCTACCTGTACGGCGAGATCCAGCACCCCGGCGCGCTGCGCCTGGAACGCGGCATGACGGTGATGCAGGCCATCGCCGCCGGCGGCGGCGCCACGCCGCGCGGCACGCTGCGTGGCCTGAAGGTGACGCGCACCGGCCCCGACGGCAAGCAGACCCAACTCGAACCCGCGATGGACGACAAGCTGCGCAATGGCGACGTGGTCTACATCAAGGAAAGCCTGTTCTGATCCCCGGAGCGCCATCATGAGTCTCACGCATTTCCTGGCTGTCCTGCGAGCGCGTTGGGTGAGCGCGGCGCTGGTGTTCGGCGCCGTCGTCGTCGCATCGGTGCTGTACCTGGTGTTCGCCACGCGCGTCTACACCGCCACCGCCTCCGTGCTGATCGACGCCAAGCCCGACCCCGTCAGCACCATGCTGTACGGCGGCGCCATGCCCGCCCTGATCAACACGCAGATCGAGATCATGCGCAGCGACCGGGTCGGCCAGCGCGTCGTGCAGAACCTCAAGCTCGGCGACCTCGCCGACATGCGCGCCGCCTGGGCCTCGGCCAAGAGCGGGATGTCGCTGCAGGAATACCTCACCCAGTTCATCGAAGTCGGACTCGACCCGAAGGTGAGCTCACCCGGCAGCAACGTGATCAACATCGGCTACAAGTCGCCCGACCCGCGCTTCGCGGCCGCCGTGGCGAACGCCTACGTGCAGGCCTACATGGAGACGTCGATCGAGCTGCGCGTCGATCCGGCGCGCCAGTACAGCGGCTTCTTCACCGACCAGCAGAAGGAAGCGCGCGCCGCGCTCGAGACCGCGCAGAACAAGCTGTCGGCGTTCCAGCGCGAGAAGGGCATCATCGGCTCCGACGACCGCTTCGACCTCGAGATGAGCCGCCTGACCGCCCTCACGCAGGAACTCGTCGCGATCCAGACGGCGCGCGTGGACGCGTCGACGCGCCAGGGCCAGGTCGGCAACGCCAACCAGATGTCCGAGGTGCTGGCCAACGGCACGGTGAGCGGCCTGAAGAGCGAGCTGGCGACGGCCGAACTCAAGCTGCAGGAAGTGTCGTCGCGCTACGGCGACAAGCATCCGCAGGTGCAGGAAGCGCGTGCCGCGGTCGCCGCGCTGCGCGCCAAGATCGCCCACGCCACCAGCGACGTCACCGGCGCCATCGGCGTCGATGCCCGCGTCAGCCATGCCCGCGAGGCCGAGATCCAGGCCGCCGTCGATGCCCAGCGCACCAAGGTGTTGCAACTCAAGCAGACGCGCGACCAGGTCGCCGTGCTGCAGCGCGACGTCGACAACGCGCAGCACACCTACGACCAGGTCTACAACCGCGCCAGCCAGACCAACCTCGAGAGCCAGAACCGCCAGGCCAACGCCACGGTCATCAGCCAGGCCACGACGCCGGTGCTGCCGTCCTCGCCGAAGGTGCCGTCCGTGCTGGCGCTGGGCCTCGTGGCCGCGCTGGCGCTGGGCATCGGCACCGCGCTGCTGCAGGAACAGTTCGACAAGCGCATGCGCACCACGTCGGACGCCTTCGACTTCCTCGGCCTGCCGGTGATCGGCATCATGCCGAGCCCGACCATGAACCGTCGCCTCAAGGGACAGATGGCCATGATCCAGGATCGCGTCGTCTCCGGGCGACGACTTCCCGCGCCAGAAAAGGGGCAAGCATGAACGCCAAGATGGAAGCACCCGACCTTTACCTCGGCGAGCAGAGCTTCGAGGGCGCGGCCAAGACCAAGTCGATCGGCGAGCTGATCCAGGATGCGCGCAACCTGTCGGCCGACGACCTCGACCGCATCGGCCGCTACCAGCGCGAGAACGACATGCGCTTCGGCGAGGCCGCGATCGCGCTGGGCCTGGCCGACACCGAGGACGTCCTGCAGGCCCTGGCGCAGCAATTCAAGTACGCCTATGCCGACGAGGAGTCGCGCAAGGCCGCGCCCGAGCTGGTCATGCTGAACCAGCCGTTCGGCCACCAGGCCGAGGCCTTCCGGGCCATCCGCAGCCAGATCCTGATGCGCACGCAGGGCGAGAAGGGCCAGCGCCGGCCGCTGGCCGTCGTCAGCCACGACACCGGCGACGGCAAGACCTTCTTCTGCGCCAACCTGGCGGTGGCGCTGGCGCAGCTGGGCGGCAAGGTCGTGGTCATCGACGCCGACATGCGCGGCGCGCGCCTGGACCAGGTCTTCGGCGTGCCGGGCGGGCTGGGCCTGTCGGGCGTGCTGTCGGGCCGCGGCGGCAAGGGCGTCGTGAAATCGGTGCCGGGCATCCCGAACCTGTACGTGATCCCGGTCGGCGTGCAGCCGCCCAACCCGCTGGAGCTCGTCGAGGGCCCCAGCTTCGGCATGCTGCTGCGCGAGGTCTCGATCAAGTTCGACCACGTCATCGTCGATACGCCCGCCGGCTGCTTCGGCAGCGACGGCGTGGTGATCGCGTCGCGCTGCGGCTCGGCGCTGGTCATCTCGCGCAAGGACGCCAACAAGGTCACGCGCCTGCAGGAGCTGGTGGGCTCGCTGCAGGCCGGCAACGTGCGCCTCGCCGGCGTCATCATGAACGAGCTGTGATCGTGCGATGACCCTCGTGGACCGGCTGACAGCGCCGCGAACCTGGCCGTGGTGGATCTGCGCGCTGGGCTTGCTGGCGCTCTATGTCCCGACGCTGTGGGACCTGACGAACAACATCTGGCTCGCCAGCGACGAGCAGAGCCAGGGCCCCATCGTGCTGGCGATCTGCGCCTGGCTGATCTGGCGCACGTGGGATCGCATCGACGACGAGGCGGCCAGCCGGCCGCGACCCGTGCTGGGCTGGGTGCTGGTGGCGCTCGCGCTGCTGTTCTACACCTTCGGCCGCTCGCAGCGCATCCTGAGCTCGCAGGCGCTGTCGGCCATCTTCATGCTGCCGGGCCTCGTGCTGCTGCTGCGTGGCCCGCGCCAGCTGCGCGCGGCCGCGTTCGCGCTGTTCTTCATGATCTTCATGATCCCGCTGCCGGCCACCTTCGTCGACGCGATCACGCAGCCGCTCAAGCTCGCGGTGTCGAGCGTGGCCTCGCAGGTGCTCTACGCCGCGGGCTACCCGATCGCGCGCACGGGCGTGATCCTGCAGATCGGCCAGTTCCAGCTGCTGGTGGCCGACGCCTGCTCGGGCCTGCACACGCTGTTCTCGCTGGAGGCGATGGGGCTGCTGTACCTGAACGTGGTGCGCCACACCTCGCTGCTGCGCAACATCATGCTGGCCATCCTGATCGTGCCGATCTCGTTCTGCGCCAATGTGATCCGCGTGATCGTGCTGTCGCTCATCACCTACTACTTCGGCGACGAGGCCGGCCAGGGCTTCCTGCAGCACCAGGGCGCGGGCATGGTGCTGTTCATGACGGCGCTCGTGTTCATCATCGCGGCGGACTCCGGCCTGCGCTGGCTGTCCGCCAAGTCGATCGGGAGGTCCCAGGGTGCCTGACGCCGTTCTCACCCGACGCGCCATCATCGCCGCCGCGCTGATGGCCGCGGCCGCTGGCGCCGGCCAGGCGATGGTGCCCACCCGGCGCATGGCCCAGCTGCGCGGGCCGTTCAAGCTCGACGACATCGTGCCGTCCAGCTTCGCGGGCTGGCAGATCGACCCGCGCGCCGTGGGCGGCATCGTCAATCCGCAGACCGAGGAATTGCTGAACAAGCTGTACAGCCAGATCCTCAACCGCGTCTACGTCGATTCGTACGGCCACAGCATCATGCTGTCGATCGCCTACGGCGCGGACCAGGCCGACGACGACGTTCAACTGCACTACCCCGAGGTCTGCTATCCGGCGCAGGGCTATCGCGTGAACACCAGCCGCCTGGGCGAGGTCCCGACCACGCAGGGCCTGATCCACGTGCGCCGGCTCGAGACCCAGCACCTGGACCAGTTCTTCGAGCCGGTGACGTACTGGACGGTGGTGGGCGACGAGCAGAGCCTGAGCGGCTGGGACCGCAAGCTCTCCGAGATCCGCCACGGCCTGAAGGGCGAGATCGTCGACGGGCTGCTGTTTCGCGTGTCGAGTCGCGACCGCAACTCGCAGCAGGCCTTCGCGCTGCAGGCGGACTTCATCCGCGACATCGTGCAGGCCATGACGCCGAAGGCGCGGCGGCAGCTGGCCGGGCTCGGCCAGGCGTAGCGCGAGGCAGGCATGAACATCGTCTACGCCGTCAAGATCTTCGGGGCGCTGGTCATCGTCCTGGGCATGCTGCGCATCGTCGCCGGCAAGGGCCTGAAGCAGGTGATGGCGCCGCAGGACTGGAAGGGTGCCTGGCCCGTGGTCATCGGCACGCTGTTCGTCTCGTGCTTCTCGGTCACCCAGCCGCTGTTCTTCGTCGTCTACACGATCTGGGCGATCTTCGCGCCGCGCTTCTTCGGCAAGGGCGGGCAGGGGCGGCTTCCCGCCTACGTGCTCCTGGCCTGCATCAGCCCGCAGTTCTCGATGGAGCTGGAAAACGTGGCCGGCCTGCGCGACGTCATGCGGCTGGACACGTTCCGCATCATCGAGCTGGTGATCCTGGTGCCCGCCGCGGTCGCCCTGGTCGCGCGCCGCGAGCGCTCGCCCTGGCCGTGGTGGCTGGCGGTCAGCGACATCGCCACGGGCATCTACACGCTCTACTGGATCATGCAGCTGTTCGGGCACCTCAGCATGACCGCGCTGTCGCGCGAAGGCCTGCAGGTGGCGCTCGACACCGTCCTGCCGTACTACGTGATCTCGCGCGGCTGCGTGCAGTCCGAGATGCGCCAGCGGGTGCTGTCGGCGCTGCTGTTCGGCGCGGCCTACCAGGGCCTCGTCGCGATCGCCGAGGCCCTGTCGCGCCACGTGCTGTACGGCCAGCTGCAGTACCTGTACGGCACGCGCTGGAACCTGCTGGGCGCCCTGACGCGCGGCGACTGGGTGCGCGCGCAGGCGGCCTTCTCCGGCCCGCTCGTGTTGGCGATGCTGGCGCTGTTCGCGATCGGGGTGTGGTTCGCGTTGCGGCCCGTGGCGAAGTCGCGTGCCTACGCGATGGTCGGCCTCATCCTGCTCGGCGGCCTGCTCGCCACGTTCAGCCGCGGCCCGCTCCTGGCGCTCGCCATCCTCGTGGCCGGCCTGACCTGCCTGCGCTTCGTCAGCGCCCGGCGCTTCCTGCTGCTCAGCTTCGTCGTCCTGGTCGCCGGCGCCATCGCGTGGAGCGCCGGGCTGGGCGATTCCCTGGTCGAGGCCATCAACACCACGAGCGCCGACAAGCAGGCCGACTTCAACGTCGTCTACCGCCAGGAGCTGCTCAAGACCTCGGTGGCGCTGATCCAGCAGAGCCCCTGGTTCGGCGTGCCGAACTACCTCGACCAGATGAGCAACCTGAAGCAGGGCGACGGCATCGTCGACCTGGTCAACACCTACCTGATCGTGACGCTGAACGTCGGCGTCGTGGGCCTGGCCCTGTTCATCGTGCCGTTCCTGGTGGTGCTGGGCGGCCTCGCGGCCCGCCTGCCGCTGGAGCCCGGCGCGTTGCGACGGGAACGCCTCGTGTGGATCCCGTTGACCTTGGCGGTCATGGCGGCGGTGTTCACCGTCTCGCCGGTGTCGATCATCCGTTCGCTGCTGGTCTGGACGGTGGCCATCGCGCTCGCCAGCCTGCAGGACGGCCTGGCCGCGCGGCGCCGCAGTGCGCCGGAGATGGCGACGATCGTCCCCGTGGAGGCCTGATGCACGCCGAAGAAGGGCGCCCTGGCGAGGCGGGCCTGCGCACGCCGCAGGTCAGCGTGCTCATGCCGATGCGCAACCCGGGACGCTTCGTCGAGGCGGCCGTGGATTCGATCCTGTCGCAGGACTGCCGCCACCTCGAACTGCTGATCCTCGACGACGGCTCGACGGACGGCAGCCGGCAGTACGTCGACGGCCTGGCCGACACGCGCGTGCGCGTCGTCGACGGCCCGCGCAGCGGGATCTCGGCGTGCATGAATCGCGGGCTCGAGCTGGCGCGCGGCGACATCGTGATGCGCTGCGACTCCGACGACGTCTATCCGCCCGGCCGCGTCGCGGCGCAGCTCGAATTCCTGCGCACGCATCCTGGCTTCGTCGCCGTCTGCGCCCCGTTCACGGTGATGGGCCCGCGGGGCGAGCACGCGGGGTCGCCGCGCATCGCGCCGGAGTCGACCGGCGAGGACGTCTCCGGGGACATCCTGGCCAGCAAGCTGCGGACGCACCTGTGCGCGTTCGCGTTCCGCCGCGACGTGCTGCCGCGCGTCGGCACGTTCCGTCCCTTCTTCCAGACGGCCGAGGACATCGACTTCCAGCTGCGGCTCGCCGCCGCCGGGCCGGTCGGATTCCTGCGGGCCAGCGCCTACGCCTACCGCCTGCACGACGCCTCGATCACGCACTCGCAGGCATCCGTGCTGCGCCAGTTCTTCGAGGCGACCGCCTACGCGATGGCGCGCGAGCGCCTCGCCACGGGGTCGGACGCGCTGCTGCGCGGCGAGACGGTGGCGCTGCCGGACGTGACCGACGGCGCGCACGCGCCCGATCGATCGGGGCGGCAGATCTCGCAGCTGCTGGTGGGCGAGGCGTGGCGCCGCTTCCTGGACAAGGATCGGTCGGGGGCCCTGCACACCGCCTGGCGCGCCGTGCTGGCCAGCCCGGGGCACGCCGACGCATGGCGCTCGCTGCTGCTGGTGGGCATCAAGCCGCACCGATGAACCAAAGAAGGTTCTTCGCCGATCCGCGGGGAAGCCACGGCTCGGCGCCTGGCACGCCATGCGCGAGCCGATAACGCCCTGTCATCCTGCGCGAAGTCGCAGGATCCACGCTTGCCCGGGCCTGTGGCGCCTTCGGCCTGCTGTACCTCGCGGCAAGGCCGGCGCCATGACAGGCGTGGATCCTGCGACTTCGCGCAGGATGACCGAGATTTTTTCCGTCGGGGCAGAAAGGCCTCGCCCCTTCCCCGCACATCGGCGATGAACCCAAAAAAAGGGGCGAACGCCGGTGGCGCCGCCCCTTTTTCCGTGCCCGACCCGCAGGTCAGAAGTTCGTCGCCTTGACGGCCGTGGACTTCAGGATGGGCACCACCGTCTTGCCGAACGCCGTGAGGTCGCTGTCCGTCCTGTAGGTGCCACACTTGGTGGTCATGCTGAACCCGTTGTCGTCCGACGCGCAGGACTGCAGGTTGTTGTCGTCCCACGAC
>JBJMWE010000382.1:0-6529 GCA_045810285.1 Vitreoscilla sp.
CGACAAGTTCGGCCGCGCCTTCGAGGAAGCCTATGTCCGCTACGAGGAGAAGGCGGCGCGCGGCGAGCTGAAGCTGTTCAAGAAGGTCAAGGCGGCCGACCTCTGGCGGCGCATGCTGACGATGCTGTTCGAGACCGGCCACCCCTGGATCACGTTCAAGGACGCCTGCAACGTGCGCTCGCCGCAGCAGCACGTCGGCGTCGTGCACTCGTCCAACCTGTGCACCGAGATCACGCTCAACACCAGCGACACCGAGATCGCCGTGTGCAACCTCGGCTCGGTCAACCTGGCCCAGCACCTGGTCGCCGGCGCCGACGGCCAGATGGGCATCGACCACGCCAAGCTGCAGAAGACGGTGCGCACCGCGATGCGCATGCTCGACAACGTCATCGACATCAACTACTACGCGGTCAAGAAGGCGCGCGACTCGAACCTGCGCCATCGCCCGGTCGGTCTGGGCATCATGGGCTTCCAGGACTGCCTGTACCAGCTGCGCACGCCGTATGCCAGCGACGCCGCCGTGCAATTCGCCGACCGCTCGATGGAAGCCGTGTGCTACTACGCCTACTCGGCGTCGACCGAGCTCGCCGCCGAGCGTGGCCGCTACTCGTCGTTCAAGGGCTCGCTGTGGGACAAGGGCATCCTGCCGTTCGACTCGATCGACCTTCTGGCCAAGCACCGCGGCGGCTACGTCGAGGTCGACCGCTCGATGACGCTCGACTGGGAGGCGCTGCGCGCGAAGATCGCCCAGCACGGCATGCGCAACTCCAACTGCGTGGCCATCGCCCCCACCGCCACCATCTCCAACATCATCGGCGTGGACGCGTCCATCGAGCCGGCGTTCGGCAACCTGTCGGTGAAGTCCAACCTGTCGGGCGAATTCACGGTGGTCAACGAGTACCTGGTGCGCGACCTGAAGCGCCTGGGCCTGTGGGACTCGGTGATGCTGATGGACCTCAAGCACTACAACGGCTCGCTGCGTGCGGTCGACCGCGTGCCCGAGGAACTGAAGGCGCTCTACGCCACGGCCTTCGAGGTCGACGCGACGTGGCTGGTGGAAGCCGGCTCGCGCCGCCAGAAGTGGATCGACCAGGCGCAGTCGCTCAACATCTACCTGTCCGGCGCGTCGGGCAAGAAGCTCGACGAGACCTACAAGCTCGCGTGGCTGCGTGGCCTGAAGACCACGTACTACCTGCGCACGATGGGCGCCACGCACGCCGAGAAGAGCACCGTCGATCGCAAGCAGCTCAACTCGGTGCCGAGCTCGCAGTCGTCGGGCGGCCTGTCGGCGATGGAGGTCGCCGCGCAGCAGGCACAAGCCATGCTGGCAGCCGATGCGCCCGCCACCGACATCAAGTTCTGCGGCGTGGACGACCCCACCTGCGAAGCGTGCCAGTGACGCTTCGCGACAGCGATTCCATCACGCGCTCCGGCGCGTGATGCATCGAGCAACACACATCGAATCAACGACGATCACGACGATGCGAGACCTCCCTCGTCCATGCGTGCGCATCCGCTCTTCGGATGCATCGCGCAGGCGTGTCGCGCACGATCGCGTTGCACGCGTTTCGCGCTCATGCGCATGAGTCCGATGTCGCTTCTTCGATGCGAAGCCGCAACAACGAGAGCGGCTCGCTGTCAATAAGTGCTTGGTGTTTGAACACAACACTCCGATAATTCGCAGCCATAGGAAGCACACACATGCTGGTCTGGGAAGACGACCTTAGGTCTCCGCAAAATTCTCTGCCGCCCACCTCCCCTGCGTTCGATCGCGATGGACGCGCGGTCTCTCCGTCGCTCCGCGACGTGCAATCCGCACCGGTGCTGACGCAAGCGGTCGACTCTCGCGCCGTGCCGCATTCCGAACCGCAGGTCTCGCCCGCGATCTCGATCGCCGCCACGCACGCCACGAAGTCCGCGCGTCGCGTCACGGCCGCCGAGAAGCGCATCATCAACGGCCAGACCGACGTCAACCAGCTGGTGCCGTTCAAGTACAAGTGGGCGTGGGAGAAGTACCTCGCCACGTGCGCGAACCACTGGATGCCGCAAGAGGTGAACATGTCGCGCGACATCGCGCTTTGGAAGGACCCGAACGGTCTGACCGAAGACGAGCGCCGCATCATCAAGCGCAACCTCGGTTTCTTCGTCACGGCCGATTCGCTGGCCGCCAACAACATCGTGCTGGGCACCTATCGCCACATCACGGCGCCCGAGTGCCGCCAGTTCCTGCTGCGCCAGGCGTTCGAGGAAGCGATCCACACGCACGCGTACCAGTACATCGTCGAGTCGCTCGGCCTGGACGAGAGCGAGATCTTCAACGCGTACAACGAAGTCCAGTCCATCCGCGACAAGGACCAGTTCCTGATCCCCTTCATCGAGGCGATCATGGACCCGAACTTCCACACCGGCACGCCGCAGAACGACCAGACGCTGCTACGCAGCCTGATCGTGTTCGCGTGCCTGATGGAAGGCATGTTCTTCTACGTCGGCTTCACGCAGATCCTGTCGCTCGGCCGCCAGAACAAGATGACCGGTGCCGCCGAGCAGTACCAGTACATCCTGCGCGACGAGTCGATGCACTGCAACTTCGGCATCGACCTGATCAACCAGATCAAGCTCGAGAATCCGCACCTGTGGACGTCCGAGTTCAAGGCCGAGATCAAGGGCCTGTTCATGAAGGCCGTCGAGCTCGAGTACCGCTACGCGGAGGACACCATGCCGCGTGGCGTGCTGGGCCTCAACGCGTCGATGTTCAAGGGCTACCTGCGCTACATCGCCAACCGGCGTGCGCAGCAGATCGGCCTCGAGGCGCTCTTCCCGAACGAGGAAAACCCGTTCCCCTGGATGAGCGAGATGATCGACCTGAAGAAGGAACGCAACTTTTTTGAAACCCGCGTCATCGAGTACCAATCCGGTGGCGCACTGTCCTGGGACTGATCGTTCGCGATCGGTGTCCAGGGTGTCGTAGAGATCAAGATCCGTGGTGCCAGAAGAATCGCCGTCAGATGCGATTCGCTGATGCCGCAACCCAGTTCATCGTCATGCAAGCCACCTGTCGCCTCGTGCGGCGGGCAAGGCAAGCGGGCGATGAATGCCGCACCGGATCCGGTGTGGCGTTTCATGCAACTTGATCAAGGAGATTGAAATGGCAACTGCGAAGAAACCGGTCGCGAAGAAGGCGGCCCCGGCGAAGAAGGCTGCGGCGAAGAAGGCTCCGGCCAAGAAGGCCGCCGCCAAGAAGGCCCCGGCGAAGAAGGCCGCTCCGGCCAAGAAGGCGGCTCCGGCGAAGAAGGCCGTCGCCAAGAAGGCACCGGCGAAGAAGGCCGCGGCGAAGAAGCCGGCTGCCAAGAAGCCGGTCGCCAAGAAGGCCGCCGCCAAGAAGGCTCCGGCGAAGAAGGCCGCTGCGAAGAAGGCGCCTGCGAAGAAGGCCGCGGCGAAGAAGGCACCTGCGAAGAAGGCGGCTGCCAAGGCGCCTGCGAAAAAGGCTGCTGCGAAGGCCCCTGCGAAGAAGGCCGCCGCAAAGAAGCCTGCTGCGAAGAAGGCTGCGGCACCCGCCGCGCCTGCTGCGTCTGCGCCTGCGCCTGCGCCGGCTGCGAAGACCGCGCTGAGCCCGGCTGCTGCCTGGCCGTTCCCCACGGGCAACAAGCCCTGAGGTCAGCGTTCTCGCTTGACTGGAAGCCCGGCCTCGGCCGGGCTTTTTCTTGTCATGACGACCCCACGCTCGCTCGCGCTCGCTGCCCCCGAGGGGCCGGCCGCGAACGGCCCGGCGGAGCCGGATCCGCCGCTCCCTTGAATTTTCCGGCCGCCGTGCCAGCGGCGGCGCCGGGATCCGGTCGCGCGCGGGCGGGGCGGGTTGGTAATGCTCATGCGCGAGTTGGCGATGAACTCATCCGATGTTTTGTCCTGCCTGTCGACGCGCGGCGATGGCGTGTTGCTTCAGCTGAGCGTCATGCCCAACGCGAAGCGCACCGAGGTCGACGGCCTGCACGACGGTGCACTGCGCGTGCGCCTCGCGGCGCCGCCGATCGAGGGGCGCGCGAACGAAGCGCTTGTCGCATGGCTTGCGAAGTCGCTGGGCATTCCGAAGCGCGATGTCGAGCTGCTGCGCGGCGAGTCGAGCCGTCGCAAGCAGGTGGCGATCGCTGTCTCGCATGAAGTGGCAGCGCGTTGGCTCGCCGAGCGGTGCCGAGATCAGCGACCCCGCTGAGTCATCGACCTGCGCGATCCCGCCATGCCGTCCTCCTGCGTGAAGTCGGAGGATCCACCGCGGCGCGTCACCGGTGCCCGGTCATGCCGTCATCCTGCGCGAAGTCGCAGGATCCACCGCGGCGCGTCACCAAGGCCCGATGGCGAGAGGCCGCTTGCGCGCGAAGGTGGATTCCGCGACCAGGCGCGGAATGACATTCTGACGATCAGGCGCCGAGCGCGGCGCGATCGATCGGGTGGTTCTGGCCGCCGCGGTACGCGATCTTCAGCGCGCCCACCTTGTTGCCGAGCTTGACGCAGTCGATCAGCGACCAGCCCTTCTCGAGGCCGTACAGCAGCGCGCCGCGGAAGGCGTCGCCGCAGCCGGTCGGATCGATGATGGCGCTGGCCGTCTCGCCCGGCACGTGCGTGCGCATGCCCTGCTCCCACACCTCGCAGCCCTGGTCGCCGAGCGTCACGATCACGCCCTTCAGGTGCGAGGCGGACAACTGGGCCAGGTCCAGGCCCGTGCGGTCGGTGAGCATCTTGGCTTCGTAGTCGTTGACCGTGACCCAGGTCGCCTGTTCGACGAAGGCGCGCAGGTCGGCGCCGTCGAACATCGGCAGGCCCTGGCCCGGATCGAAGATGAACGGGATCTTCGCGGCGGCGAGATCGTTCGCGCGGCGGATCATCGCATCGCGGCCGTCCGGGCCGATGATGGCCAGCGCGATGTCGCTGCGCGCGGGCAGGCCCGCCTCGTGCGCCTGCATCATCGCGCCAGGGTGGAAGGCGGTGATCTGGTTGTTGGCGGCGTCGGTGATGATGATCGCCTGCGCCGTGTAGTTGTCCGTGGCGACGTGCACGCTGGCCTTGGAGATGCCCAGCTTGTCCAGGTGCGCGAGGTAGCTCGCGCCGTCGTTGCCGAGCGCGGCCAGCACCACGGGTTCGCCGCCCAGCAGCTTGAGCGTGTAGGCGATGTTGCCCGCGCAGCCGCCGAACTCGCGGCGCAGGGTCGGGACCAGGAACGACACGTTCAGGATGTGCAGTTGCTCGGGCAGGATCTGGTCGGCGAAGCGACCGGGGAACACGGTGATCGTGTCGAACGCGAGGGAACCGCAGACGAGGCTGGCCATGGGGGCTTTCAGGGAGCTGTGGAAGGCGAAGGCGGCGCGCTGCGCCGCCGGAACGGTTCAGGGGTAGAACAGGGCGGCCTGGAAGCCGCTGGCCGGCAGCGAACCGACCTGCAGCCGCGCGTGCACGTGCAGTTCGCCGAGCGCCGGCAGCGAGGCCTGGTGGATGCCCAACTGCTCGGGGCTCAGCACCTTGCGTGCGACGATCGCGCCGTTGAGGTCGGTGAAGCTGACGTCGAACGACGGCATCAGCACCTCGTGCTCGGCGCGGTTGTGCAGGTCGGCGGAGAACAGCAGCACGTGCTCGGTGTCGGTGCGCGTCAAGGAGCTGCCGTCGAGCGCGAGGCTCGCGATCGCGCGCGGCGCCTCGATCTTGCAGTCGGCCTGCTCGCACACCCACGCCCACAGCGGCTGCGTGAAGGTCCAGCGCGCGGCGATGGCGTCGCGCAGCGGCCAGGCGACCTGCGCCACCGCCGTCACGACCAGCGCCACCAGCACCAGGCTCAACGACGCGCGCACCCAGGGCTTGCGCCAGCGCGCCCCGCTGCGGGCCTCACGCAGGAAGCGCGGGTCCTTGGTCTTGTCGACGATGACGCTTTCGGGCGTACCGGCGGCGGCGTCCTTGTCCTTGCGCTTCTTCGCCTTCTTCGGCGGCCACTCGCCGGCATCCTCGGGGAGCATCGACGCGAGCGTCGGCGGGCCGGCGCGCAGTTCCGCCTCGTCGATGTCGTCGGCGAGGCGGCTGGGAATCGTCGTGCCGCCGACCTCGGGCGCAGGTTCGACGACCTCGACGTCGGCCAGGTCGCCGAGGTCGCGGAATTCGTCGAACTCGTCGATGACGCTGGGCTCGACTTCCGCGCGCGCGACCTCCGGCGGCGCGGCTGCGAAGTCGGCGGCGAGATCGGCGGGGTTCGGCGCGGGCGCCGGCTCGACGATCGGTGTGACGAGCGGCAGCTCCGCGCTCGCGGGCACGACAGGGGCGGGCGTGGGCGTGGCTGCGGGCGTGAGCACAGGCGCGGGCGCGGGCGTTGGCGCAGGCGTAGGCGCAGGCGCCGGGCGCCGCGCGGCGATCGACGGCGGAATGAAGATCGGCTCGGCCGGCGCGGTGACCGCGGGCGCCGGCGCGGGCTCGCTGGCCGACGATGGCGCGGGTGTCGCGACGGGGGCGGACGGTGCGACCGGTGCCGGCGGCGGCGCGAACCAGGCCGCGGGCG
>JBJMWE010000383.1:0-18159 GCA_045810285.1 Vitreoscilla sp.
ATCGCCGAGAAGGCGAAGGCCGCTGGCATCGAGAAAGTGGCGTTCGACCGTGCGGGCTTCGCCTACCACGGCCGTGTCAAGGCACTGGCGGAAGCGGCTCGCGAAGCCGGCCTCCAGTTCTGACCGTCTAGAAGGAATCTGAAATGGCAAAATTCCAACCTCGCGTTCAGGACGAAGGTCGTGACGACGGTCTGAAGGAAAAGATGATCGCGGTCAACCGCGTCACCAAGGTCGTGAAGGGCGGTCGTATCCTCGGCTTCGCTGCACTGACCGTGGTCGGCGACGGCGACGGCCGCATCGGCATGGGCAAGGGCAAGGCGCGTGAAGTGCCGGTCGCCGTGACGAAGGCCATGGACGCGGCGCGCCGCAACATGGTCAAGGTCAGCCTGAAGAACGGCTCGATCCATCACAACGTGCGCGGCCATCACGGCGCGGCCAAGGTGCTGATGGCGCCGGCCCCCGCCGGTACCGGCATCATCGCCGGCGGCCCGATGCGCGCGGTGTTCGAAGTCATGGGCATCACCGACATCGTCGCCAAGAGCCTGGGCTCGAGCAATCCGTACAACATGGTGCGTGCCACGCTCGATGCGCTGAACAACGCCACCACCCCGGCCGACATCGCCGCCAAGCGCGGCAAGTCCGTCGAGGACATCCTCGGCTGATCGCCGGGGACAGGAGAACTCACATGGCTGACAAGAAGACCGTCACGGTCAAGCTGGTGCGCAGCATCATCGGCACCAAGCACGAGCATCGCGCCACCGTGCGTGGCCTGGGGCTGCGTCGCCTGAACAGCGTGTCCACGCTGGAAGACACGCCTGCCGTGCGCGGCATGATCAACAAGGTCGACTACCTCGTCCAGGTGCTCTGAGCACCGACCGGTACACGATCAAGGGGCATCACATGCAACTCAACACCCTCAAGCCGTCCGAAGGCTCCAAGAAGAATCGCCGCCGCGTTGGTCGTGGCATCGGTTCGGGCCTGGGCAAGACCGGCGGCCGCGGCCACAACGGCCAGAAGTCCCGTGCGGGCGGCTACCACAAGGTGGGCTTCGAAGGCGGCCAGATGCCGCTGCAGCGTCGCCTGCCCAAGCGCGGCTTCAAGTCGGCGCAGCTGAAGTTCAACGGCGAAGTCACGCTGTCGGACCTGCAGTCCCTGGCCATCGACGAGATCGATCTCCAGGCGCTGAAGCAAGCCGGCCTGGTCGGCGAGCTGATCCGCCACGTCAAGGTCATCAAGTCGGGCGAACTGAGCCGCAAGGTCACGCTGAAGGGCGTGGCGGCGACGGCCGGCGCCAAGGCGGCGATCGAAGCCGCCGGCGGCTCGCTGGCGGCCTGAACGCGCAACCTCTCCAACGCTTCCACACGTGGCAACCTCCCAGAATCAACTCGCCAAGTCGGGCAAGTTCGGCGATCTGTATCGTCGAGTCATGTTCCTGCTCCTGGCGCTGGTGGTCTATCGCATCGGCGGGCACGTGCCCGTCCCGGGTGTCAACCCGGACGCGCTCGCGCAGCTGATGAAGAGCCAGCAGGGCGGCATCCTGGGCATGTTCAACATGTTCTCGGGTGGCGCGCTGTCGCGTGCGTCCGTCTTCGCGCTGGGCATCACGCCGTACATCTCGTCGTCCATCATCATGCAGATCATGGGCTACGTGGTGCCGAGCCTCGAAGCGTTGAAGAAGGAAGGCGAGTCGGGTCGTCGCAAGATCACCCAGTACACGCGCTACGGCACGCTCGGCCTGGCCGCGGTGCAGTCGTACTTCATCACCGTCGGCCTGCAGCACCAGCCGGGCCTGGTGCTCGATCCGGGCATCGGCTTCCTGTTCGGCGCCGTCGTCAGCCTGACGGCCGGCACGATGTTCCTGATGTGGCTCGGCGAGCAGATCACCGAGCGCGGCCTGGGCAACGGCATCTCGATCCTGATCTTCGGTGGCATCGCCGCCGGCCTGCCGCGCGCCATCGCCGGCCTGGTCGAGCTGGTGGACGCCGGCACGATGCATCCGATCGTGGCGCTGTTCATCCTGGTGATCGTCGCCGCGGTGACGTTCGCGGTGGTGTTCGTCGAGCGTGGCCAGCGCAAAATCCTGGTGAACTACGCCAAGCGCCAGGTCGGCAACAAGGTCTACGGCGGCCAGTCGTCGCACCTGCCGCTGAAGCTGAACATGTCGGGCGTGATCCCGCCGATCTTCGCGTCGTCCATCATCCTGCTGCCGGCCACCATCGTGAGCTCGATGGCGACGGGCGACAGCCTGCGGTGGCTGAAGAACATCTCGGCGGCGCTGTCGCCGGGCCAGCCGATCTACGTGATGATGTACGCCGCGATGATCGTGTTCTTCTGCTTCTTCTACACCGGCCTCGTGTTCAACAGCCACGAGACGGCGGACAACCTGAAGAAGAGCGGCGCGTTCATCCCGGGCATCCGTCCGGGCCAGCAGACCGCCAGGCACATCGACAAGATTCTGGCCAGGCTCACGCTGGCAGGCGCCATCTACATCACGCTGGTGTGCCTGCTGCCCGAGTTCCTGGTGTTGAAGTACAACGTGCCGTTCTATTTCGGTGGAACGTCGCTGCTGATCATCGTCGTCGTCACGATGGATTTCTGGGCACAGGTCCAGAGCTACGTGATGAGCCAGCAGTACGAATCGCTGCTGACGAAGGCGAAGTTCAAGGGTTGAAGTTGAATTCGAGGCGGGCATGACCATCTGGTCGGGTCGCCGGAGAAGTTGGGTTTCGCGCTCGCCTCGGTCGACGAGCGAAGCGAGTGTTTGAAGAGAGTCAAGGAGCAGACCATGAAAGTCTCGGCATCTGTCAAAGTAATGTGTCGCAATTGCAAGGTGATCCGCCGCAAGGGCGTCGTCCGCGTGATTTGCACCGACCCGCGCCACAAGCAGCGCCAGGGTTGAGTCTGCGGACCATAGAAGCATCACAAGGACACGCAAATGGCACGTATTGCAGGCATCAACATCCCGCCGCACAAGCACACCGAAATCGGTCTGACGGCGATCTACGGCATCGGCCGTACCACCGCGCAGCAGATCTGTGATCGTGCAGGCATCGCTTACTCGAAGAAGGTCAAGGACCTGAACGACAGCGACCTGGAAAAGATCCGTGACGAGATCGCCAAGATGACGATCGAAGGCGACCTGCGTCGCGAGATGTCCATCAACATCAAGCGTCTGATGGATCTCGGCTGCTACCGTGGCATGCGTCACCGTCGCGGCCTGCCGGTTCGCGGCCAGCGCACCCGCACCAACGCCCGTACCCGCAAGGGTCCGAAGAAGGGTGCTGCGGCGCTGAAGAAGTGAGCCGCTGAGCTCGCCTGACGGAAGATTAGGAACATCATGGCAAAAGCACCGAACAACTCCGCTGCACAACGCGTCCGCAAGAAGGTTCGCAAGAACGTCGCGGACGGCGTGGCTCACGTGCACGCTTCGTTCAACAACACGATCATCACGATCACCGACCGCCAGGGCGGCGCGCTGTCGTGGGCCTCGTCGGGTGGCCAGGGCTTCAAGGGTTCGCGCAAGTCGACCCCGTTCGCTGCCCAGGTCGCTGCCGAGATGGCTGGTCGTGCTGCCCAGGAACAGGGCATCAAGAACCTCGACGTCAAGATCAAGGGCCCGGGCCCCGGTCGCGAGTCGTCGGTTCGCGCGCTGGCTTCGCTGGGCATCCGCATCACGTCGATCTCCGACGTGACGCCCGTCCCGCACAACGGCTGCCGCCCGCAAAAGCGCCGCCGCATCTGATTCGAGTGCCTGGCCGGATCCGTCCAGCCAGGTTCGAATAACAGCACTTGACGCCCAGGCGTCTTCAGTGCTGCTACAATTTCGGGTTTCCCTGCAGCCGGCAATGGTCGTGTGACCGTTGCCGGCTTGCATGTCTAGTGCATCCGGCTTATTTGCCGGCAGTTTCCGGGCAGCAACCCAAGACCACCGTCTGAGCGCCATAACAACATTCGCCAGACTCGCGCATCGTTTCGCGCGGCCTCGTGCCGCATGACGCGGGCGTCAGAAAACCATTCCTCAAGGAAAACAACGTGGCACGTTACCTCGGCCCCAAGGGCAAGCTTTCCCGCCGTGAAGGCACCGACCTGTTCCTGAAGAGCGCTCGCCGCCCGATCGGTGACAAGGTCAAGTTCGACTCCAAGCCCGGCCAGCACGGCCGCACCTCGGGTTCCCGTACCTCGGACTACGGTCTGCAGCTGCGCGAGAAGCAGAAGGTCAAGCGCATGTACGGCGTGCTGGAGAAGCAGTTCCGCCGCTACTTCGCCGAGGCCGAGCGCCGCAAGGGCAACACTGGCGCCAACCTGCTGACGCTGCTGGAATCGCGCCTGGACAACGTCGTGTACCGCATGGGCTTCGGCTCGACGCGCGCCGAAGCGCGCCAGCTGGTCTCGCACAAGCAGATCACGGTCAACGGCGAAGTCGTCAACATCCCGTCGTTCCTCGTCAAGGTGGGCGATGTCGTCGCCGTGCGCGAGAAGGCAAAGAAGCAGCTGCGCATCATCGACGCCGTGAAGCTGGCCGAGTCGATCGGCATGCCGGCGTGGGTCTCGGTGGACGCCACCAAGCTGGAAGGCACCTTCAAGAAGACGCCGGACCGCGATGAATTCGGCGCCGAGATCAACGAGTCGATGATCGTCGAACTGTATTCGCGCTGATCCTGAATCAGTGGCCGCCCGACGCTTGCCGTCGAGTGGCCGCCGTCTCGTTGCGAGGCGCCGGGCCTCGCTGCGGACGCAAAGGCTTCCCGGCGTGGTCCATCAGCCTTATCGGTGTAACGAGCCGAGGGTATTGAGAGGAACAGGACATACATGCAAACCAATCTGCTGAAACCCAAAGCCATCAACGTCGAGCCGCTGGGCGGACATCGCGCCAAGGTCACTCTCGAGCCGTTCGAACGCGGTTATGGGCATACCCTCGGTAACGCGCTGCGCCGGGTGCTGTTGTCGTCGATGGTGGGTTACGCACCGACCGAAGTCACGATCGCAGGCGTCCTGCACGAGTACTCGACGGTCGACGGCGTGCAGGAAGACGTCGTCCACGTGATGCTGAACCTCAAGGGCGTCGTGTTCCGCCTGCACAACCGTGACGAAGTCACGCTGGTGCTGCGCAAGGAAGGCGAAGGCCCGGTCACGGCCGGCGACATCCAGACCCCGCACGACGTCGAGATCGTGAACCCCGAGCACGTCGTGGCCCACCTGGCCCAGGGCGGCAAGCTCGACATGCAGATCAAGGTCGAGAAGGGCCGCGGCTACGTGCCGGGCAACCTGCGCCGCTTCGGCGACGAGACGACCAAGGCCATCGGCCGCATCGTCCTCGACGCCTCGTTCGCGCCGGTCAAGCGCGTCAGCTACGCGGTCGAGAACGCCCGCGTCGAGCAGCGCACCGACCTCGACAAGCTGGTGATGGAGATCGAGACCAACGGCGCCATCTCGCCCGAGGAAGCGATCCGCTCGTCGGCCAAGATCCTGGTGGAACAGCTCGCCGTGTTCGCGCAGCTGGAAGGCTCGGACATCGCCGCGTTCGACCAGCCGGCCCCGCGCACGGCCCAGTTCGATCCGATCCTGCTGCGTCCGGTCGACGAGCTCGAGCTCACGGTGCGTTCGGCCAACTGCCTGAAGGCCGAGAACATCTACTACATCGGCGACCTGATCCAGCGTACCGAGACCGAGCTGCTCAAGACCCCGAACCTGGGTCGCAAGTCGCTCAACGAGATCAAGGAAGTCCTCGCTTCGCGCGGCCTCACGCTGGGCGCGCGTCTCGAGAACTGGCCCCCGCAAGGCCTGGACAAGCGCTGACCTGCCGGCTGGACTGCCCGGTCCGGCCAGCAGCACGCGCCTGCCACGCCCTTTCCCGCTGCCGGGCCCGTCGAACCGACGGGCGCCGTGTGCAAACCCCCGGTACCTGATCCGGCCGGGGTTCAATAAAGAGACCAAAGGAAATCACCATGCGCCATCGTCACGGCCTTCGCAAGCTCAACCGCACTTCGTCGCACCGCCAAGCCATGTTCAAGAACATGGCCGTCTCGCTGCTGCGCCACGAAGCCATCAAGACCACGCTGCCTAAGGCCAAGGAACTGCGCCGCGTCGTCGAGCCCCTGATCACGCTGGCCAAGGAGCCGACGCTGGCGAACCGCCGCCTGGCTTTCGACCGCCTGCGCGACCGCGAGATCGTCACCAAGCTGTTCGACGTCCTGGGCCCGCTGTTCAAGGCGCGTCCGGGCGGCTACACCCGCATCCTGAAGATGGGCTTCCGCAACGGCGACAACGCGCCGATGGCCTTCGTCGAGCTGGTCGAGCGTTCGCACTCGGAAGAAGCGGTCACCGACGCGGAAGCCTGAGCGGCTCCCGCCTCCTGACGAGAAGGCCGGCACCCGCCGGCCTTTTTCATTGGGGTGTCAGGCGCGTGGATCGACGCCGGCGCACGGCCCCGGCAGCCGCCAACAGCCCCGCCAGCGTCATCGCGGCGGAGCCGGGCTCGGGGGCCTCGCTGACGGGATCGCCCGAGCTCGCGTACGACGACACGTAGCCGCTGAACAGGCCCGTGATGGCGGCACTGGTGTCATTGGCGTAGACGAGCGTCACGAAGGCCGTCTCGGTGTCGCTGTACTCGCCGAACAGTCCCGATGCATAGACGTTGAAGTCGACGTAGGCGCGCTGCGGGCCCAGGCCGGTGTCGTCGCCGATGGACATCAGCAGGCCGCTCTCGGCGAACTCGTCCGCGCTGGCGCCGCTGGCCGACGCCGTGGCGGAGACCGTGGCGGTGATCGTCATCAGCGTGCCCGGTGCGAGCGTGAACGTGGCGGCGCCGACGTCGTTGACCAGCCCGACCGTGCCCTCGCCGAACGACACGGGCACCAGGCTGCTGGCATAGGCGGTCGCGCTGGCGAGCGCCCCGCGGCCATAGATGTCGCCCGACAGTGCGGCCGAGCCGCCCGCGAACGGGTCGGGCAAGGTGCAGGTGGATGCGTCGCCGAACGCCTGCCCGCTGGTGACGACCAGGTGCTGGTCGGGCCGTGCGCCGCCCGACGAACTACCGCTTTCCGACGTGCTGCCGACCGCGCCGGCGAAGCTCACGGCGGGTTGGCTGCCGGGCGTGATCGCGCTCACGGCGATGTGGAAATCGCTGACGCTGATGCCCGACGAGGTGCTCGCCCGGGCCATTGGGGCGAATGCGCCCGCCGCCGCGGCCACGCAGGCCGCGACCCTATGCCATCTCATGTCTCCTCCAGACTGTCCTTGCCGAACTGCGGCCGTGTCGTCTGCCCCGAAATGGGGCAATCCGGGGGCCCCCCGGCACGCGGCCGCGGACAAGCGACAATCCATTTTTCCACGGGGAACGAGCCGGCCTGCGCCCGCTCTGTAACTACATGATCCGACTGCCTTCGATGCGCGCCGCCTGGGCGTTGCTCGCCGTCCTGCTGACCATCGTCGTATCCGGCCCTGCACGCGCCGCGGGAGAATTCCTCGACCCCGACCAGGCCTTCGTGCTCTCGGTGCGCGTGCTGGACGCCAAGAGGCTGGAGCTGGACTACAAGGCGGCCCCCGGCTACTACCTGTACCGCGAGCGCTTCAAGTTCGCCTCGCCTGACGCCAGGCTCGGTGAGCCGCAGATCCCGCCCGGCAAGAAGCATTACGACACCGCGCTGGAGCAGAACGTCGAGACCTACCATGGCGGCGTCACCGTGATCCTGCCGATCGAATCGGCGGGCAAGTCGTTCACGCTGGACGCCACGCACCAGGGCTGCGCCGACAAGGGCCTGTGCTACCCGCCGCAGCCGCGCAAGCTGGCCGTGACGATGAAGGCCTTCGGCGCCGATGCCGATTCCGTGAAGGTGGTGGCCGAGGCCGACGATGCCGCGCCCGCCGGCGTCACCCCGCCGATCACCGGCCAGGCGGCCGGCGGCATGAGCGTCGCGCCGGGGGCGCTGCCCGATCCGCTGCGCAGCGTCACGATCGCTCCGGGCGTGGCCTCGGGGGTGCAGGTCGACCGCGCGCCGCAGGGCGGGGCGCCGACGATCCTGGCACCGGCCCCGCAGTCCGCGATCGTATCGGCGTCGGCGTCGGCGTCGGCGTCGGCCCGCCCGCACGGGAAGTCACTGGAGGACGACTTCGCCGCCGCGCTGAAGAACGGCACCGCGGTGCTCGTGCTGTTGCTGGCCATCCCGATCGGTCTGGGCCTGTCGATGACACCCTGCGTGCTGCCCATGCTGCCCATCCTGTCGTCCATCATCGTGGGCCAGGGGCCCGGCGTGACGCGACGGCGCGGCCTGCTGCTGGCCGGCACGTATTCGCTGGGCATGGCGCTGGTCTACACGGCGCTCGGCGTCACGGCGGCGCTGATCGGCGAGGGCCTCGCAGCCTATCTGCAGAACCCCGTCGTCCTCATCTCGTTCGGCGTGCTGCTCCTGCTGCTGTCGCTGTCGATGTTCGGCGTCTACGAGCTGCAGCTGCCCAGCTTCCTGCGCGACCGCCTCGAGACCGTCAACGCCGGGCTGACCGGAGGGCAGCTCGGTGGGGTGTTCGCGATGGGCGTGCTGTCCGCGCTGATCGTCAGCCCGTGCGTGACCGGCCCGCTCAGCGGCCTGCTGCTGTTCATCGCCAGCACCCACAACGTGGCGCTCGGCGGCGCCACGCTGCTGCTCATCGCGGTCGGCATGAGCGCGCCGCTGCTCGTGGCGGGCGCGTCGGCCGGCGCGCTGCTGCCGCGCGCCGGCGCCTGGATGGAGCGCGTCAAGCAGGGCTTCGGGCTGATGCTCGTGGGCGTGGCGTTCTACATCATGGGCCCCGTGCTGCCGCACTACGTCCAATTCGGCGTGTTCGGCGTGCTGCTGGTCATGGCGGCGACCACCATCGGCGCATTCGACCCGCTCTCGTCGTCCACGCCCATCGCGTTCCGTCTCGCCAAGGGCCTGGCGATGGCGCTGGCCGTGTTCGGCGCAGCGCTGCTTTTCCACGTGCTGGGCGAGCTGATGCCGGGCGCGACGGTGGCGAACGCGAACGTGGCCGCGGCCGAGCCTGGCGGCTTCCAGCGCGTCACCAGCGTCGCCGAGCTCGACAAGCGCCTGCAGACGGCCGGCCGGCCGGTGATGCTGGACTTCTACGCCGACTGGTGCGTGTCATGCAAGGAGATGGAATCGCGCACGTTCGCCGATCCTGCCATCCGGGCGCGCCTGGACAAGGCGTTGCTGCTGCGCGCCGACGTCACCGCCAATTCGCCGGACGACCGCGCACTGCTCAAGCGCTTCAACCTGTTCGGCCCGCCGGGCATCATCCTGTTCGACGCGCAGGGCCACGAGGTCGAGGCTGCGCGCGTCGTCGGCTTCCAGGACGCGGAGCGCTTCGGCGCCAGCCTGGCGAGCGCCGGCCTGTGAAGCTCGCGCAGATCCTGTTCTCGCAGGGCTTCGGCACCCGCCGCGCCTGCGAAGGCCTCGTGGACGGCGGCTACGTCGCCATCGACGGCGTGCTGCACGACGACCCGTTCGAGGACCTCGCGCCCGAAGGCCTCGTCCTCAACGTCGAGGGCAAGGACTGGCCCGTGCACCTGAAGGCGCTGGTCGCGTTGAACAAGCCGGCCGGCTACGAGTGCTCCAAGAAGCCGAAGCACCATCCGAGCGTCTACAGCCTGCTGCCCGCGCCCCTGCTGCGGCGCGACGTGCAGGCCGTGGGCCGCCTGGACGAGGACACCACCGGCTTGCTGCTGTTCACCGACGACGGCCAGCTGCTGCATCGCTGGACTTCGCCCAAGCACCACGTGCCCAAGGTCTACGACGCCTCTTGCAAGCATCCGGTGACGCCCGACCAGGTCGAGCGGCTGCTGGCCGGCGTGGTGCTGCTGGACGACCCCGAGCCGGTGCGCGTGCTCGCCGCCGAGCCGTGGGACGGGGCCGTCGACGGCCTGCATGGCATCCGCCTGACGCTGGCCGAGGGCAAGTACCACCAGGTCAAGCGCATGCTCGCCGCGGTGGGCAACCGCGTCGAGGCGCTGCACCGCAGCCGCTTCGGCAAGCTGGCGCTGCCGGCGGACCTCGCGCCGGGCGCGTGGTGCTGGCTCGCGGGCACGCAGGTCGTGGCCGACTGACGCCGGCCCGGTGCGCAGGCCGCCTGGGGCGGCACCGATGTGCGCGCCGCAAACCGGGACGCGCCACTTCCGGCGAACTCGGGGCCTGGCTTGCGTGGCGCTCGCGCGGGCGGCTATGCTGGGCCAGGCGCGCTCCGTCGCCGCTTCCCGGTGACACGCTTGCACACGCCTCTTGCGCGCCTGACGCCGGCGCTCCTGCACTGGCCGCCGGCTCGCCCGCGGCCCCGCTTCCGCTCGCAGGGCGGCACCGAGGCGAACGTCGTGCGCGACGAGAGCGACCGGCGCCCCGACTGCGCGAAGATCGCCGGCGAGCTGCTGGCGTTGCATCCGCGGGGGGTGCTGCCGGTCTGCGGGACGGCCGACGCGGCCTTCATCGCGCAGCAGCTGCGCCAGGGACGCTTCGCGATGATGGGCTCGTGAGCCGATGACGCCGATGCGCCCGTCGCTCAAGCGCATCCTCACGCGCCAGTACGTGCTGCTGGCGTGCGTGCCGCTGCTGCTGGTCGTGGTGCTTTGGAGCGCGGTCGCCATTCCGCAGACGCTGCGCGACATCGAGGAGGAGAACGCGCGCACCGCCATGCTGATCCGCGCGCAGGTGGAACTGCTGATCGCCGTGCCGCGCGAGGCGGTCGCGCGCGCGGCCGCGCACGTCGCGCCCGGCACGCGCGAGCAGGACGTGCGCGAGGAGCTCGGCGAGGCGCTGGCCACGGCGCCCGTGCTCGAGTCGGTGCTGCTGCTCGATCGCGAGGGCATCGCGACCTTCGCCGAGGTGCGGCCCGGCACGGCGGTGAGTCGCAAGGACTGGGAAGGCCTCGACCTGTCGCGCCGGCCGTTCTACGAGCGGGCGCGCAAGTCGGACGCGCCCTTCTGGTCGGACACCTTCCTGTCGCCGCTGTCGGGGCACATCACGGCGGTCGTGGCCGCGCCCGCCGATGGCCGCATGGTGGTGGGCGACCTCTCGCTGGACAGGATGGCGCAGCAGATCCGTGGATCAGGCGAGATGCACGCCCTGGCCGTCATCGTCTTCGACAGCCTGGGCCGCGTCATCGTGCACCCCGACCAGCGGCGCGCGAACCGGCAGGAGAACCTGAGTCAGGTCGATCTCGTGCACCGCGCGCTCAACGGCTACGCGGGGTCCGGCGAGATCGAGTTCGACGGCCAGCGCTGGCTGGCGAGCGTCGCCCCCGCGGCCACCACCGGCTGGTACGTGCTCGTGGCGCAGCCGCGCGATGCGCTGTTCGCACCGGTCAGGCAACTGGCCGGCGTCGCGGGCATCGCGGTGCTGGGCGTGCTGGCGGTCGTCGTGGCCATCGCGCTGAAGCTCGCCCAGCGCCAGGCGGAGCACTACCGCCGACTCGTCGGCGCGGCGACCGACCTGGTCGACGAGCGCCCGCCCGGCGACGGTGCGTCCGCCGGCCCCGATGTCGACCTCGGCAGCGAGGAAGTGGCCGCCCTGTGGACGCAGCTGCGCCGGCTGCTCGATCGCGCGAAGGAGCAGGAGCGCAGCGCGCGCCACGCGCAGGCCGAGCTGCAGGCGCTGCTCGACGCGGCCACCGAGGTCGCGATCATCGCGGTGGACGCCCACCACGTCGTGCGCCTGTTCAACCGCGGCGCCGAGAAGATGCTGGGCTACCGCGGCGCGGAGCTGCTGGGCCGCCAGTGTCCGCTCGAGGTGCACGACGCCGCCGAGCTCGCGCACCGCGCGCAGGAGCTGAGCGTGCAGTTCAAGCGCACGGTGCAGGGCCGCGAGGCCATCACGGCGGTGGCCGCGCGCGTCGGCCACGAGGTGCGTGACTGGACCTACGTGCGCAAGGACGGCTCGCGCCTGACCGTTTCGCTGGCGGTCACCGCAGTGCGCGCGTCGGCCTTCGACGCCGGCGCGCCGCAGGGCCGGAGCATGCATCCGTCCGGTGGCGAGGTGGTGTTCGCGGCGGGGAGCGGCACGGCGGCCGCCGGCGCCGATTCGCTCGGCTTCCTGTTCGTGGGTACCGACCAGTCGGAGCGCGTGCGCTCCGGCGAGCTCGAGGTCGCGCGCCGCCGCGCCGAGGCCGCGAGCCAGGCCAAGTCCGAATTCCTCTCGCGCGTGAGCCACGAGCTGCGCACGCCCATGAACGCGATGCTGGGCTACGCGCAGCTGCTGCAGCTGGAGGAAGCCCATCCGCTCGACGAGCACCAGCGCGAGCGCGTCGCACGCATCGAGGCCGCGGGCTGGCACCTGGTCACGCTGATCAACGACGTGCTGGACCTGTCCACCATCGAATCCGGCAATGCGCGCATCCAGATGGCCGACATCGACGTCGGCCTCGTCATCAACGAGAGCGTGCGCCTGCTCGCGCCGCTCGCCGAGAAGGCGAAGGTCGCGCTGGCCTTGACGCTGCCGCCCGAGTTGCCGCGCGAGGCGCTGGCCGTGCAGGCCGATGCGACGCGGCTGCGCCAGGTGCTCGTCAACGTGATCGGCAACGCCATCAAGTACAACCTCGACAACGGGCGGGTCGACGTCACGGTGCACGTCCGCGCGCCGGAGGTTCATCCGGGGAACGCGTCCGACGACGACGCGGGCCGCCTCGCCATCGAGATCGCCGATACGGGCCGGGGCATGACCGCCGCGCAGATCGCGCGCCTGTTCTCCGCGTTCGACCGGCTGGGCCTGGAGTCCAGCACGATCGAGGGCACCGGCATCGGCCTCGTGATCAGCCGCCGCCTGATCGAGCGCATGGGCGGCGCGATCGCCGTCGACAGCCGCCCCGACGTCGGCACGCGCGTGACGCTCACCCTGCGCCGCGCGCACGCCGCGCCGCACGCGCCCTCGGGCGACGCGCCGGCGGTGCGCGCGTTGCCGCGCGGCGCGAGCGGCCAGATCGTCTACGTCGAGGACAACCCGATCAACGCGCTGCTGATGCAGGAGGTGGTCGAGCGGCGCCCCGATTGCACGCTGCACCTTGCGATGAGCGTGCGCGACGGCATCGACATGATCGAGCGCCTGCGCCCCGACCTCGTGCTGGTCGACCTGCACCTGCCCGACGGCTCGGGCCTGGCCGTGGCCGAATGGATGCGCACGCGGCCGCTGCTGGCGCGCGTGCCGGTGGTGGTCGTCTCGGCCGACAGCACGCAGGCCCAGCGCGACGCCGCCACCGTCGCCGGCGCGCGCGCCTACCTCGCCAAGCCCATCCGCCTGCCCGAGACGCTGCGCCTCATCGACGAGCTGCTGCCCGCGCCGACGTGACGCACGCCGTGGCCGTGGACGTGCGTTCTTTGCACACCTTCACCACGCATCAGTGACATGCTCCGAAATCCATGCCATAATAGCTTTCTTCAGTCGCGGGGTGGAGCAGTCTGGTAGCTCGTTGGGCTCATAACCCAAAGGTCGTTGGTTCAAATCCAGCCCCCGCAACCAAGAATACGCAGGAACAAGCGGCGCTCCCAGTGAGCGCCGTTTTGCATTCCGGGCCCGGAATCCAGCTGCGACGAGATCTGTGTCGTCATGCTTCGACCAAGGCAGGCGTACGACGGTTGGCCTCATGTCGACCGGCAGCGTAGATCAAGCCCTGAAGTCGAGCCACCTGCGTCTTCGGCAAGCCTTTGCTGATGCGCAGCGCGGACTGCGATACAGTCCGGTTCCACAAAGTGCGAGCAAATGCAGGTCGCCCCACGCGACACTGGCCTCGCTAGGCAAGCAAGGGATGCGGCGCCTGCTCGGCTGCCGTACAGGGGGAATAGCGTGTCATCAAGCACCAAGGGCGCCGTCCCGGCGAGCTCGTGGCGTATCCGTACATTGCAGCCGGCTGCATCGCTTTGGATGGCAACGTCATGCGTTGCCAGCTCCGGCTACAACGCTTTGTGGGATGCCTTGTCGCGCGCGCGCGCCCTCCCGTCGACGCTATTTGATGCTTCACTGCCACTGGGCGCGAGTCATGGATCTCGGCCAGCTATCTGTCTGTGCTAAGAGCATGTCTCTGCCTGCCTTCATGCTGGCCAGAGCGTTTCAGTTCGCGCCATTCGTAAGGGATACACATAAATGAAGAATCTGCTGAAGCCTCTGAAGCTTTTGGCTTTGCTTGCCTTTTTCGGCTGGAACATTTGGGCTCAAGGGACATTCGCAGGGGCCCAGGTGAAAGTCGTAGAGGTCGGCGACAGAGATTATCCGAGTTTGGGTGCGTTCATTGCGGCTGTTAACCAGAATAATCTCATTTTTTGTCGCGAGCAAAGGTGGTCCGACTGCGCGATATCCGGTAGTCCGAAGTTTGGCCTTTTTGGCGGCGGCGACTCGAGATATGGGGTACCGCCGGCTGGCCAAGCTGCCGGGGTGTGGCAGACGATCTATCCTCAAGCACACGGCTGCAGCTCTGAGAATGGTGTGAGGTACTGCCGCGACGATTTGTCTGATGGCTGGAACACCTTCTATTATAAAGTCTGTCCTGCAGGCCAAATTTGGGCAACGAAGTCTGATGGGACTTCTGTTTGTGCGCCCGTCGAACTTGCGACGATAGACGTCCCAGGCCGTTGTCCAGCCGTCGGCAAGCCCATATATCCGCTTAGCGGTGTGCAGCGCCACGATGTGGACCTTGGAATTTCCATTGGCGGGACGCCTTTGAAGCTGACGTTCGATTCGCGCGATCAACTGCCGGATGCGAATGGCGCAACTCCCTGGGTACTGCCTCAAATGCCATCTTTCGGAGCAATGTGGCAATCAAGTTTCCATGGCAACCTGCAGATCCAGGGAGCCAGTCAGACCCTCGGTGCTGGACATACGAGTGCCACCATTCAACTCGGCTCGAACAACAACGAGACGTACTCACCGAGCGGCAGCGCGTTTTGCAGCGGCGTCGCTTCGGCGGGCGCTCCTGCGTACACCTCGAGTGTTGACGTAGGGCACCAGTTGACGTTCAGCGGCAACGCCGGCCGATTGGTCGACCAGCGAGGCCTGATCGAAAGGCAATTCGACGCATCGGGTGCTTTGGTCAGTGTCAGCAACGCGCTCGGGGGCGGTCTCTCATATGCGTACAGCTCAAGCGTAACCGCTTCAGCTCCGGTCGTTGGACTACTTACTTCGGTGTCGGATCAGTTTGGGCGTACCGTGAAGTTTGACTATGAGCAGCCGACCATGGGTGGCTACGCGCCACGGATCACGACGGTGACCGCTCCGGACGGTCAAGTGACGTCAGCCGCCTACGATCCAACGTATGACAATCTCGTGAGCCTGACGTGGCCGGATTCCAGGGCAGAAACGTTTCTATATGAGCGCAGCGATCTCCCATGGGCATTGACTGCCATCGTCGACGAGTCGAACGCGCGCTACGTTTCGTTGGGGTACGACACATTGGGTCGGGCGAATTCGAGCCAAGAGGGCGCGGGAGCCAACAGCTTCTCTGTTCCATACGATGCTGTGCCTGCAAATGCACCGCACTGGAATGTCAGCGAGACTTTCTTTGAGAACATTCCTGTTGTCTGCCGTATTCGTCGAGTGGAACGATCACCGATGCAACCGCTTATCGATCCGTCGGGGCAGTCTATTGTCTATACCACGGGTACTGCCAATGGTCAGCCAGTGCTTTTGAGTCAGTCGCAACCCGCAGGCAGTGGATGCGCTGCATCGACGAGTTCGATGGCGTACGACGCCGCCGGTAACGAGACTACCCACGACGATTTCAACGGCAATCGCACTTGTTATGCGTATGACCTGAACCGGAATTTGAAGACCATCGTTTTGGAAGGCCTTTCGACGACGACGGCGTGCCCGGCGCAGTTGGCGAGCTACGTACCGACGCAGGCTGACGTCACCCACCCCGAACGAAAGACGACGACGTCCTGGCACCCTGATTGGGCGCTGAAGGCAAAGGAAGCAGAGCCAGGGAAGCTGACGACCTGGGTCTACAACGGCCAGCCCGACCCGGTCATCGGTGGCACGGCCAGCTGCGCGCCGACTGCCCCGGCGCTCCCTGATGGCAAGCCGATCGCGGTGGTGTGCGCGCGCTACGAACAAGCAACGACCGATGGTTCCGGTGCCGTTGGCTTGTCGGCTGCAACCACGGGGCCTGCGCGGGCCTGGAAGTACACATACAACCAGTTCGGGCAAGTGCTGACCGAGACGACACCGAAGCTCTCTCCGACGGATTCGCTGTCGCACACGACGACATACGCCTACTACGCTGACACGAACATGAGCGGGAACGTCGGCCACACGATCGGCGATCTGCAATCGATCACCAACCCGCTGCAGCAGACCACCAGCTTCACGTCCTATGACGGTGCGGGCCGCCTGCTTTCCAGCAGCGATCCCAACAGCGTGGTGACGACGCAGACGTACTGGCCGCGGGGCTGGCTCAAGAGCCAGACGGTGACTCCCCCTGGCGGGGCGGCGCCGCGGGTGACGCTCTACGACTATTGGCCGACGGGCTTGCTCAAGACGGTGACCCTGCCGGACGCCAGCACGCTGAACTACGCGTATGACGATGCGCATCGCTTGACCGACGTCACCGATTCGGCCGGCAACAGGCTTCATTACGTGCTCGACAACCTCGGCAATCGCACGAGCGAGCAGATCAGCGACGCATCCGGAAATCTGGCCAGCACGGTTTCGCGCGTGTTCGATGCGTTGAACCGGGTCCAGTCGCAAACCGGACTGGCTCACTAAATAAACTGGATGGACGCCGACGTCGTGGGAATGCGGCATCGGTGGTCGATGGTCGCAAGGCGCACGAGCGGTCCTGACCTGCAGGCGAGGGAGAACGAAGATGATGATTTCAAGTCTGTCGCGTGCGGCGACTCGTACGATTGCCGCGTTCATCGGCATCGCGCTTGCGGGCATGGCGCACGCGACCACGTCGTCGACAACGTCGCTGGCATCCAGCAACACCAATCCGTACAGCGCCCAGAGCGTCACCCTGACCGCTACGGTCGCACCGAGCGCCGCGACGGGTACGGTGGTCTTCAAGGACGGGACATCGACGATCAGCGGCTGTTCGGCTGTGACGCTGACTGCGGCTACGGCAACGTGCACGACCAGTTTCACCTCGGTCGCGACGCACAGCGTCACCGCCAACTATGGCGGTGACACGACGTACGCCTCAAGTTCCGGCTCGCTCAGCGAGGTCGTCAAGGCCAAGACCACGTCATCGACGGCGATCGCCAGCAGTGCCAACCCGGCCTACGTCAACAACACCCTGACCTACACGGCCACCGTCACGGGAGCGAGCCCGACCGGCTCGGTCACGTTCTACAGCAACAGTACCAGCGTCGGTACCGTCGCGCTCAGCGGCGGACAGGCCAGCTATTCCATGAGCTACCCGACGGCTGCCTCGCGCCCGGTGTATGCCTACTACGGTGGCGATGTCGCCAATTCGGCGAGCACCTCGTCCACGCTGACAGAGGTGGTCAACAACCCGCCCGCCACCACGACGACGATCGTCAGCAGCGCGAACCCGGTGGCAACCGGCATGAACGTGACCTACACCGCGACGGTCACCGGCACGAACAATCCGACGGGCAACGTCACGTTCTACAGCGCAGGCACGAGCATCGGGGTCGTCCCGCTCGCCTCGGGTCACGCGTCGACCAGCATCAGCTATCCGGGTGCGGCGTCGCGCGCCGTCTACGCGTACTACGGCGGTGATTCGCTCAACGGCAGCAGCCAGTCGGCCACCCTGACGGAGACGGTGTTGCAGCCGTCGACCTCGACGTTGACCGCGACGCCGACGACCACGCCCCAGTCGCAGAACGTGACGTTGAAGGCGACGATCGCGCCGTCGGCGGCCACCGGCACCGTGACCTTCATGGATGGATCCAGCAGCCTCGGCACCGGCACCCTCGCCTCGGGCATTGCGACCCTGACCACGAATTTCGCCGCGGCGGGCACGCACAACCTGACGGCGGTCTATGGTGGCAACTCGACGTATTTCACGAGCACATCGAGCGCGGTAGCCGAGACGGTCACCACGGTGCTGCAAGCCACTTCGACAACGCTCACGGCGAGCGCCAACCCGAGCGTGGTGGGCAGCAGCCTGACGCTGTCCGCGACCGTGACCGGCCAGACGCCCACGGGCACGGTGCAATTCAAGGATGGCGCCACGAACCTCGGCAGCCCC
>JBJMWE010000384.1:0-3586 GCA_045810285.1 Vitreoscilla sp.
ATCGAGCCAAAGCGCTCGCCAGCTGGCAGCACCACTACAACTGCCATCGTCCCCACAGCGGCATCGGCGGCGTGCCGCCCATCTCCAGGCTCAGTAAATCGAGGGACCACCTGTTGACGGTTCACAGCTAACCCGCCCTACCCCGCCCTACCTCGCGCTACCGCGTCGCGTCATTTGCGCTTGGCCCGCGGATGCGCGGCGTCGTAGACCTTGGCCAGGTGCTGGAAATCCAGCCGCGTGTAGACCTGCGTGGTGGCGATGCTGGCGTGGCCCAGCAGCTCCTGCACGCCGCGCAGGTCGCCACTGGACTGCAGCAGGTGCGAGGCGTAGCTGTGGCGCAGCATGTGCGGGTGCACGGGGGTGGCGACGCCGGCGCGGTCGCCCTGGGCCTTCAGGCGTGCGCGCAACTGGTTGGGCGAGAGGCGGTTGCCCAGGCGGCTCACGAACACGGCGCCACAGTCGGGAGCGCCTGCCAGCAGCGGGCGATGCAGCAGCCACGTGTTCAATGCGTCGAGCGCGGGGCCGCCGACGGGCACGCTGCGCCGCTTGGAGCCCTTGCCGAACACGTGGGCGGTGGCGTCGTCGACATCGATCCAGCCGGCCGAATCGGCGCCCGCCGCGAGATCGAGGCCCAGCAGCTCGCCCAGCCGCAGGCCGCAGCCGTACAGCAGCTCGGCGATGGCGTGGTCGCGCGCGGCCAGGGCGTCGGCTTCCTGCGAGGCCGCGTCCTCGGCCACGGGCGTCGCATGCGTCGCGAGCGCGACGGCTTCGTCCACCGCCAGCGCCTTGGGCAGCGGTCGCGGCGCGCGAGGGGCCCGCACGCCGTCGACCGGGTTGTTCTTCAGGCCGGCGCCGTCGGACTGCAGGCTCCACCAGCGGTAGAAGCCGCGCCAGGCCGACAGCGCGAGCGCGATCGAGCGCGCGCCCAGGCCCGCCCCGTGCAGTTGCGCGGCGAAGCGCTGGATATGCGCGCCCTGCAGCTTGTCGAGCGGGCGCTGCGCCTCGCCGGCCAGCTTCTCGAGCCGCGCGATCGCGTCGCGGTAGGCGGTGAGCGTGTGCGCGGACACGCGTCGCTCGACGCGCAGATGCTCGAGGTAGCGGTGGATGGCCGTGTCGTCGGCCATGGGCGTCAGGCCTGCGGGACGAGCAGGCGCGTGAGCGCGGCGCCCGCGATGTCGCCGACCTGGGACAGGAAATCGAGCCCCATGTCCGGCGTGTAGCGCGTCGGGTCGGGCGAGCCGAGCGCCAGCAGGCCGAACGCGGTGTGCTGGCGATCGGGGCGCAGCGGGATCAGCGCGAGCGAGGTGACCGCGTCGGCGTTGTCGAACCAGCTCGCGGCCTCGAAGCCGGAATTGGCGCCGCAGTACGGCGCGACGAGGCTGGTGGCGAAGATCTTGACGTCCTCGCTGACCTCGGCGGCGCACGGCAGATGCGCGAGCTGGGGCGCGACGCCCCACACGCGCACGGCCGCCTGCGGGATCATGAACTGGTGCTGCAGGTCGTTCACCAGCACCGGCGCCAGGCGCTCGGGATCGTGCGTGAGCATCACGGTGCGCGTCCAGCGGTGCAGGCGATCCGAGATGGCCATGTTGTCCTGGCCGTAGCGGATCATCTCCATGATCTTGCGCTCCAGGCCCTTGATGCGCTCGCGCAGCATCTCCATCTGGCGCTCCTGCAGCGACACGGCGCGCGGGCCGTGCGGGCTGGCCAGCTGCACGCTGGCGAGCAGCTCGGCATGGCGCTCGAAGAAGCCCGGCGTGTTCGCCAGGTAGCCCGCGATGTCGTCCTCGGTGATGCCTTCGGTGCCGCTGGTGCTGTTCACAGTTCGATTTCTCCTTCGAAGACGGTGGTGGCCGGGCCGGTGAGGAACACGCTGTCCTCGGGGCCGCCGGCCCATTCGACGGTGAGCCTGCCGCCGTGCATGTCGACGTCGACGCGCGTGTCGAGCCAGCCCAGCCGGATGCCGGCGACGATCGCCGCGCACGCGCCGGTGCCGCAGGCCAGCGTCTCGCCCGCGTCGCGCTCGTGCACGCGCAGCCGCGCGTGCGTGCGCGAGAGCACCTGCAGGAAGCCGGCGTTGACGCGGCGCGGGAAGCGCGCGTGCGATTCCACGAGCGGACCGATCAGCGCGACGGGATGGTGGTCGACGTCGTCCACGCGCATCACCGCGTGCGGGTTGCCCATCGACAGCACGGCCACGTCGACGCTGCCGTATTCGTCCACGTCCAGCGGCCAGGTCTCGAAGCCGCCGACGCGCGTGGGCACGAGGCCGGCTGCGTCGAACGGCAGGTCGGCGTGCTCGAAGCGCGGCGCGTTCATGTCGACGCGCACGCGGCCGTCGTCCTGGATGTGCAGCTCGAGCTCGTTGTTGACGGTCTGCACGCGGATGGTGTCGCGGCCGATCAGGCCGCGGTCGCGCACGTAGCGCGCGAAGCAGCGCGCGCCGTTGCCGCAGTGCTCCACCTCGTCGCCGGTGTTGTTGAAGATGCGGTAGCTGAAGTCCATGCCCGGCGCGGTGGGGCGCTCGACGATCAGGATCTGGTCGGCCCCGACGCCGAAGCGGCGGTCGCCCAGCCGGCGCATCTCCTCGGCGCCGAGCGCCAGCGGTTCGCGCGTGGCGTCGAGCACGACGAAGTCGTTGCCGGCGCCTTGCATCTTGGTGAAGCGAACGCGGCGGGAAGAGGACTGCAGAGGCTCCATGCGGCGATTATCGCCGCTGGAGCGATGTCCTCACCACCGGCACTCGGGCGGTGGCGCGACGATGTTGCGCACGTGCCGCTCGAGGATCTCGGGCAGCAGTTCGAGCACGCGGGCCTTGCCGGGGATGTCCGAGGCCTCGGTGCAGCGGCGCAGCACGTCCGGCGTGAGGTCGTCGATCGCGCGCATCGACACCGGCGCATGGCTGAGGTGCCACGGCTCGGGGAACATGCCGCCCTGGAAGCGCGCGTACGGCCGGAAGAAGCCGTGCTCGTGGATGTGGGCGTCGACCCACCGGTGCAGCGGGGCGAACAGGCCGCCGTCGGCGACTTCGGCCGGCAGCAGCTGCGGCTTGTAGCCGGGCGGCATCACGGCGGCGTCGACGACGTCGATCTCGGTGCCCCACTGGTGGCGGCTCGCGCCGGGCAGGGCGGACCAGTCGAGGATGTGGCGGATGACATCGTCCTCGGACATGCCGCGGCGGTCGCGCGCCTGGCCGTCGATGTCGTACAGCGGCGCGCGGCCGCTGAACTTCGCCGCCCAGATGCGCGCCTGGGCCTCGTAGCCGCGGAACGAGCTGTAGGGCCGCAGCTCGATGCCGTCGCGCGCGGCCGCGGCGCGCAGGCGCAGGAAGGCCGCGGCGGTGTCCGGGTGGGCCGCGAAGCGCGGGGCGTCGCATTGGACGACGTGCGTGCGCACGCGGCCGGTGACTTCGAGTTCGCTGAACATGTGGCCATCATGCCGCTTGCGGAGCCGGTGCCGGCGCCGGTGCCGGCGTCGCCGCCGCCGCCGCCGCCGCCGCCGCCGCCGCCGCCGGCGGCGTCGTCGTGCACTCGCGCCACCTTGTCATCCTGCGCGCAGTCGCAGGATCTACGCGTAACGAGGCAGC
>JBJMWE010000385.1:0-3346 GCA_045810285.1 Vitreoscilla sp.
CGGGCTGCAGATGCTCGGCGCCGCGAGCGCGCGCCTGTGCTCCGTCGTGCCCGACCGGCAGCTGCACGGGTCCGGCCTGACCGCGT
Source organism: Vitreoscilla sp. (assembly GCA_045810285.1). Lineage (GTDB taxonomy): Bacteria > Pseudomonadota > Gammaproteobacteria > Burkholderiales > Burkholderiaceae_C > Scleromatobacter. The sequence continues at coordinate 87 of JBJMWE010000385.1, forward strand.
CCATCGGCGTCGTCGCCTGCGGCGACGACGGTCCCGATGCCACGCGACCGTTCGACGCCCGGCGCCCTCCCAGGCCAGACCTGCTCGTGACCGTGGACAACGGCATCGCCAGCCTCGCGGGCGTGGCGCATGCGCGTGCGCGGGGCATCGCCGTCCTGGTGACCGACCACCACCTGCCCGCGCTGGTCGACGGCCGGGTGGTGCTGCCGGACGCCAACGTCATCGTCAACCCGAACCAGCCGGACTGCACGTTCGAGAGCAAGGCGATGGCGGGCGTGGGCGTCATGTTCTACACGCTGCTGGCCACGCGCGCGGAACTGCGCAGCCGCGGCCGCTTCGACGCCGCGACGCAGCCGCGGCTGGACGCGCTGCTGGATCTCGTCGCGCTCGGCACCGTGGCCGACGTCGTCAAGCTCGACCCCAACAACCGCCGCCTCGTCGCGCAGGGCCTCAAGCGCATCCGTGCCGGGCGCATGCAGCCGGGCATCGCGGCGCTGTTCCACGTCGCGGCACGCAAGCACGAGCGCGCCAGCGCATTCGACTTCGGCTTCGCCCTCGGCCCGCGCCTGAACGCGGCCGGCCGTCTCGCGGACATGACGCTGGGCATCGAGTGCCTGCTCACCGACGATCCGACCCGCGCCGCGCAGCTCGCGGGCGAGCTCGATCGCATCAACCGCGAACGGCGCGACGTCGAGGCCGGCATGCGCGAGCAGGCCGAGGCGTTGATGGAGCAGGTGATGCCCAGCGACGCGGCACCCGCGGCGCTGGCGCTGTTCCACGACGGCTTCCACGAAGGCGTGGTGGGCATCGTCGCCGGCCGCGTGAAGGACCGGCTGCACCGGCCGACCTTCGTGTTCGCCGTGGGCGCCGACGGCTTGCTCAAGGGCTCCGGCCGCTCGATCGCCGGCTTCCACCTGCGCGACGCGCTGGACCTCGTCACCAAGCGCCACCCCGGCGTGCTGCGCAAGTTCGGCGGCCACTCGATGGCCGCGGGCTGCACGATCGCGCGCGAGGATCTCGAGACCTTCGTCCGCGCCTTCACCGCCGTGGCCGAGGAATGGCTGACCCCGGCCGCGCTGTCGCGCGTGCTCGCCACCGACGGCCCGCTGGCGCTCGAATGGTTCAACACGGCCACCGTGGCCACGCTCGACGCGCAGGTGTGGGGCCAGGGCTTCGAGGCGCCGACGTTCTGCGACGAGGTCGACGTGGTGCAGCAGCGCCTGGTCGGCGAGAAGCACCTGAAGCTGCGCGTGCGCCACGCGGGGCAGCTGCGCGACGCGATCTGGTTCGGCCGCGCGGAGCCGGTGCCCGAGCGCGTGCGCATCGCCTATCGCCTGAGCATCGACGAGTTCCAGGGACAGCAGCGATTGCAGATGGTGGTGGAAGCCGCGGGCTGACATCGAGGTGCCGGTGGGCGTGCGCCAAGCCGGCCACCAGGCCGAGTGGCACGGCGACATCTTCGCCTTGCTGGAGCGCACCATCGGCAAGGGCGAACCGCCGTTCCAGCCGCCGGCTCCGACGGCCGCCCCGGCGCCTCCTCGGCCAGTGCGCCGGCTTCGGCCGCGTCGCGTTGGCGCTCACCGGCGGGTGAAGCGCCGCCCCAGCCGGCCCTCAGTGCACTGCCGGCATGTACTGCTGCAACTTCGCCTGACCCTGCGGCGTCATCGTGTAGCGGCCGCCCGCGTCGAACGACAGCAACCCGAGCTCTCGCAGCTCGGCGAATTCGCGCAGGGCCTGGGCGGTGGCGGGTTCGGGCGCGCCGGAGGCGGTCTCGAACAGGAGCTTGATCTGGCGGGCGTTGAGCGTCGGAAGCATGGCAGCGGAACCGGAATGAATGGAAAAGGACGCCCGGCCATGGCAAACCGCGCGCCTGCCCGGGGAATCGCCCGTGCGTGCAAGGTTTCACCCTGGTCGCGCGACGAACGGCTATCCTCACCGAGCCTGCCGCGCCGCGGCCGAACCGCCATGACCTTCGCACGTCCCACCCCGTTGCCGCGCCACGGCCTGGCCCTCGCCGCCCTCTCGATCGCCGCCGCGTTGGCCGCCGCGGCACCCGCGCAGGCCGCGCCGTCCGCCTGCACGGCGCAGTCCGGCCCGACGGTGCCGACCGTGGTCGAGCTCTACACCAGCCAGGGCTGCAGTTCCTGCCCGCCGGCCGAACGCTGGCTCAGCGGGCTGAAGGGGCGCGACGGCGTCGTCGCGCTGGCGTTCCACGTCGACTACTGGGATTACATCGGCTGGAAGGATCGGTATGCCCAGCCGCTGTTCACGCAGCGCCAGAACGGGTCGCAGCGCACCAGCGGGGCGCGCTTCGCGTACACGCCGCAGGTGATCGTCGACAGCCGGGACGCCCCCGCCTGGAACACGCTGCCGGCCGCCGCGCTGCAGCCGCACGCGCCGGCCACGGTCGCACTGGCGCTCGCGCGCGACGCCGACGGGCTGGCGCTGACGGTCACCCCCGGCGCCGGCGCCCCGGCGGCGCTGTCGGGCTACATCGCGGTGGTCGACGACGGCCTGAGCACGCCCGTCGGGGCGGGCGAGAACCGCGGCGCCACGTTGCAGCAGGACGCCGTCGTGCGCGAACTGCTGCCCTGGAGCCTGGCCGGCCGGCAGCCGGCCACGCTGCGCTTCGCGCCGCACGCCGCGCCCGACGGCGGCGCGGCCCGCCACTGGGTGGCGGTCGCCACCGACGGGCCATTCGGCAAGCCGGTGCAGGCGCTCACGCTCGCCTGCGCGCACTGAACGACCCGGGAACGAATCCGGTTCTCGGAGGATTATCCTAAAACGTGGGAAGACATCGGCCGCATCGGACAAAAGCTCGTGAAGCGACAGGGCAAGACCATCACGCGCGAGGGCTTCGACTTCGCGATGCATTCCGCGCAATGGACAATGTGGTACATGGAGGGTCTCATCCGCCAGTACGGCGGCAGTATCCTCGATGCGTCCGGCACAAAGTGCACCGCGAACAGCGAAGCCGGCGTGAAGGCGATGCAGACACGCGCCATGTACGTCCGCAAATACGAAATTTCCGATCCGACGGTCAGTGTAGCGACGGCTGCGCTTCCGGCCGACGATCTCGCCAAAGGACGCGTCTCGATGTTCATTACGCACGCCGGCAGCGTAGCTCAATTCGGACCATCGGTAATGGAGCACGTCAGGGTCGTCCCATTCCCGCAGGTGAATCCTGCCAAACCGGTCAGCGTCGTCTATGGCTTTGCAGTCGCGGTCAATCCGACCATTCCCGAGGCGAAGCAGAAAAC
>JBJMWE010000386.1:0-9229 GCA_045810285.1 Vitreoscilla sp.
CCCCCAGCCAGTCGACGATGGCCGCGGCGGCGTCGGTGACCGCGCGCAGCGGCCAGTGCTGCGTGCGGGCGACCGCCACCGCCGCGTCGAAGCGCTGGCGGCGCTCGGTGTCGTGCGGCCACAGGCAGGCGCGCAGCCAGCGCACGGCGCGTGCATCGTCGACGGCCACGGGCTTCAGGTCGATGCCCGCGCGGGCGACGATGTCCGGCACCGCGCCGCTGCGCACGAAACCTTCGCACGCGCCCGCGAGCAGGCGGCACGCGATCTCGGGCGCGGCCGCGTCGCGCGCCGGCGTCGCGGCGATCGTGGCGCCGCTGGTGTCGTCGACGTAGCGATAGCCCCAGCGATCCACGCCCAGGTTCAGGCCTGCGCTGCAGCCCACGTCCAGCAAGGCGATGCGCGTGTTGCCGGTCGCCTCGACCAGCGACTGCAGCACCGGCCACAACACGGCGCAGCGGCCGATCTCGTTGGTCTGGGTACTGCCGCTGGCGATGCGCGCGCGGAGTTGGTCGCGGTGGGAATCGATGAAGGCGCCCAGGTGCGTCGCCAGCGCGTCGTCCGGTGCGCTGGTGCCGCCGGCACTGGCGTAATAGCGCGCCAGCGGCGGCCGTTCGCCGGTCGCCACCTGTTCCAGCAGGCGATCCTGCAGCGCGGCGAGCCACAGCATGGGCAGTTGCTGGTTCACGGGCGCCGCCGCCAGCAGCGCGGCCCACCCGGGATGCGCCGACACGGCGGCGGCGATTGCCGCGTACAACGGGTCGTCGAGGGCCGCGTGCTGCACGAAATCGGCAAAGCGCGCCTGCAGCCTGGCGCTGGTGGCGGGGTCGGGGTCGGCGGTCATGGACACGGTGGGGATGGATCGGGTGCCCAGCGTAGCCCCGCCGGGGGCGCAAGATTGTCAACCAGCCGACAATCGATGCATGACCAGCGAGATCCGCGCCCTGTTCGACCGCAGCTTCCCCGAGGTGCGCTGGAGCGAGTCCCGGTGGGCCGAGGCCGAGGCGCGCCTGCGCGTGCGCCGGCTCGCGGCGGGCGCGACGCTGTTCGCGCAGGGCAGCGTTTCCCCGGCGCTGTTCGGCGTGCTGCAGGGGGCCGTCGAGGTGCGGTTCTCGGGCGCGCAAGGGCAGTTGTCGGTCGTGAGCCACGTCGAGGCGGGACGCACGTTCGGACTGGCGTCGTTCGTCACCGGCCTGCCCTCCGCGTACGAAGCCCTCGCGCTGGAGCCGACCCGCCTGGCCGTGGTGGGCCACGCCGCCTACGAATGGCTGATGGACGACGTGCCGGGCTTCGGACGCGCCCTGATGCGCGAATTCGCACGCCACTTCGACGGCAACCTGAAGCTGCTGGAAGCCGCGCGCCATCGCAGCGCCGAGGACCGCCTGTGCATCGCGTTGCACCAGCTGCGCCACGAAGGCCGCGCCGCGGCCGCCGCCGGCGGCCGCTGGACGATGCGGGTCACGCAATCGGAGCTGGCCACCCGCGCGAACGTGTCGCGCCAGACCGCCAACGAGTGGCTGGCGCAATGGGCCACCCGCGGCTGGGTCGCGCGCGGCTACCGGTCGCTCGAGATCATGCGCTGGCCGGTGCCGGCGACGAGCGGGCCAGCGGGTTGAGGCGTCCCGGCGTCAGGCGGCCAGCGCCGCCTCGATGTCCGCACGCAGCTTGTCGGGCTCGTCGTTCGGTGCGAAGCGCTTGATGACGTGGCCGTCCTTGCCGACCAGGAACTTGGTGAAGTTCCACTTGATGCCCTCGGTGCCCAGCACGCCGGGCTTCTCGGACTTCAGCCACTTCCACAGCGGATGCGCCTTGGCGCCATTGACGTCCACCTTCTCCATCATCGGGAACGTCACGCCGTAGTTGAGCTGGCAGAAGCTCTCGATCTCGGTGTTCGCGCCCGGATCCTGGTGCCCGAACTGGTTGCAAGGGAACCCGACCACCACCAGCCCGCGATCCTTGTAGTCGGACGCCAACTGCTCCAGGCCCGCGAACTGCGGGGTGAAGCCGCACTTGCTGGCGGTGTTGACGATCAGGAAGACCTTGCCGCGCTGCGAGCCGAAGTCGGCCGGCTGGCCCTGGATCGAGTTGGCGGAAAAATCGTAAAGCGTCTTGGCGGCCATGGGCTCTCCTGGGGTGGGACCGAAATGGTAGATCGCCGCGTCCCGCCGCGGCAGCAGCGTGAACGCGAAACAACAGGGGGGTCAGCGCTTCTCGAGGACGCTCGCCAGCGTGGCCGCCAGGATCAGCGCACCGCCCGCCAGCACGCCGGCATGCAGCGTGGCGCCGCCCCACCAGACCGAGGTCAGCGCCGCGAACAGCACCTCGCAGGGCATCACCACCGCGGTGGCCGCGGCCGACAGCCGCGCCGCGCCGTACTGCAGGCACAGGTTCGACGCCATGAACGCCAGCGCCAGGCCGATCGCCGGCAGCATCCACGTGGTCGCGGCCACCGGCCAGTGCACGCCCGCCGCGCCGGCGGCGGACGACGCGGTCGCGGTGGCGCCGGCCACCACCGCCCCGCCGAGGAACATGGCCAGCGCGCGCCCTTCCTCGGGCTGCGCCGCCTCGCGCTTGAGCATCACGTTGTTCAGGGCGAACGCGAAGCCGCCCAGCAACGCCAGCGCGTCGGGCAGCCCGCCCGCGCGTGCCCCGCCCGCGGGCGCTCCGCCCTCGGACAAGACCAGCGCCGCGCCGGCCAGCGCCATCGCCACGCGCACGATCGCGCTGGGGGTCAGCGCCTCCTTGAGGAGGACGCGCGCCAGCAGCAGCGACCACAGCGGCATCAGGTAGAACAGCAGCACCACGCGCACCACGTCGCCGATGCTCACCGACCAGTTGAACGTGGCGTTGGTGACGCCCGACCCCACGAAGATGAGCCACAGCGCCGGGTGGCGCACGAACTGGCCCAGGGCCGACGGCCGCCAGGCCAGGATGGCGAGTGCCGCGAGCACGTAGACCATCGTGGTGGCCCACAGCGGATGCAGGCCCATCGCCTGCAGGTGGCGGAACGGCCACCACGCCACGCCCCAGGTGAAGGCGTTGGCCAGCAGGGCGAGTACCGGGCCCGCGGAGCGCGGCCGCGGGTGGAGCGACGTCATGCCGGCGTGTCAGTGGTCGTCGCTGCGCGCGATCGCGAGCAGGCCCTCGACCTCCTCGCGATGCTCGACGAGGTTGCGCTTGTGCCAGCGCCAGATCAGCCAGCTGGCGAACGCCACCAGCCCGCCGAACACGCCGATCGACACGAACACCGACAGCCCGCCGCGGGTCAGCGCGGAATAGAACGCGCCCAGGCCGAGGATGGCCGCCTGCTCGTTGAAGTTCTGCACGGCGATCGACCGGCCGGAGCCCATCAGGTTGTGGCCCCGGTGCTGCAGCAGCGCGTTCATCGGCACGACCATGAAGCCGCCGATGGCGCCCAGCACGATGAGGAAAGGCCCGGCCACCCACACGCTGTGCATGCCGTTGATGGCGATCACGGCCGCGCCGAGCGCCGCGCCCAGCAGGATCACATGGGTGGCGTGCACCAGGCGCACGGTCATGGACGCGACCATGGCGCCGGCCGCGGTGCCCAGGCCGACCAGCAGCAAAAGGAAGGTGGCGCGCGGCGTGTCGTAGGCCAGCGCCGCGCCGGCCCAGGCCAGCACGAGGTAGCGCAGGTTGGCCGACGCGCCCCAGAACAGCGTCGTCGTCGCCAGCGAGATCTGGCCCAGCTTGTCGTCCCACAGGCGGGCGTTGCACTGGCTGAAGTCGCGCACCAGCTCGGTCACGCGGCCGCCGAACGGCTCGAGCACGGCGTCGGTGCGCGGGATGCGCAGGTTGAAGGCGGCGGCGATCGCGTACAGCAGCACCATGAAGGCGACCGTCGCCTGTGCCGGCGTGCGGATGCCCAGGTCGATGAAGGGCACGTCGAAGGACAGCAGGTAGGGCGAGATCCGCGGGCCGATCAGCTGGCCGCCGACGCCCACGCCCAGGATCACCGACAGGATGGTGAGCCCTTCGATCCAGCCGTTGGCCTTGACCAGCTGCGACGTCGGCAGCAGCTCGGTGAGGATGCCGTACTTGGCCGGCGAGTAGGCGGCGGCGCCGAGGCCGACGAACGCATAGGCGATCAGCGGATGGCTGCCCCACAGCATCATCAGGCAGGCGGCCACCTTGATGGCGTTCGAATAGAACATCACCCGGCCCTTGGGCACCGCATCGGAGAACGCGCCGAGAAAGGGCGCCAGCACGACGTAGAACAGCGCGAACATGGGCACCAGCGCCGTCCTCTGCCAGGTCGGCGCGCCGGCGCCTTTCAACATCTCGACGGCGGCAACGAACAATGCGTTGTCCGCCAGCGAGCTGAAGAACTGCGCCGACATGATGGTGTAGAAACCTCTTTTCATTCGTACGGCATCGTCGGCGTCGAGACCACCCTGGAGGACCCGCGCCTGGGAATCTCTCCAAAGGGCGAGCGGCTTTATAGCATGCGGCAACTTGTCACCTTCGTGACGAACGCACGTTCCGCCCCGCGCGAAGACACGTGACAAAGTCCCCCTACGGCGCCTTTTGGCCCCCCGCGGCGGCTGGCAGAATCGGCGAATGCCGCGTCCCATCGAAGCCCTGATCCACACCGAAGCGCTCGCTCACAACATCGGGCGCGCGCGCGAATCGGCGCCAGACGCGCGCGTCTGGGCGGTGGTCAAGGCCAACGCCTACGGTCACGGCATCGAACGCGCGTTCGAGGGCCTGCGCAGCGCGGACGGCTTCGCCATGCTGGATTTCGCCGAGGCCCAGCGCATCCGCGACCTCGGCTGGCGCGGCCCCATCCTGATGCTGGAGGGCTGCTTCGAGCAGCGCGACCTCGAGCTGTGCTCGCGCCTGGGCCTGTGGCACGCGGTGCACTGCGAGGAGCAGATCGACTGGCTCGCCGAGCACAAGACCCATTCGCCGCACAGGGTCTTCCTGAAATTGAACAGCGGCATGAACCGCCTGGGCTTCACGCCCACCGCCTTCCGCGGTGCCCGTGCGCGGCTGGAGCTGCTGCCGCAGGTCGACGAGATCTCGCTGATGACGCATTTCTCGGACGCCGACGCCGACCGCGGCATCGCGCACCAGCTGGCCGTCTTCGAGGCCGCCACCGCCGACATGGCCGGCGAACGCACGCTGGCCAACAGCGCCGCCACGCTGCGCCACGGCAGCGACCGCCTGGCCACTGCGCCGCGCGTGGCGGGCGACTGGGTGCGCGCCGGCATCATGAGCTACGGCTGCGCGCCGGACTATCCGGAACGCACGATCGCCGACTGGAACCTGCGCCCGGCGATGACGCTTCGCAGCAAGGTGATCGCCCTGCAGCAGCTGCAGCCGGGCGACACCGTGGGCTACGGCAGCGCCTTCACCGCCGACGCTCCGCTGCGCATCGGCGTGGTGGCCTGCGGCTACGCCGACGGCTACCCGCGCCATGCGCCCACCGGCACGCCGGTGCTGGTGGACGGCGTGCGCACGCGCATCGTCGGGCGGGTGTCGATGGACATGATCACCGTCGACCTCGGCCCCGTGCCCGACGCCGGCTTCGGCTCCGAGGTGACGCTGTGGGGCCACGGCCCGGGCGGCAGCCTGCTGCCGATCGACGAGGTGGCCCGGCCGGCGTCGACGATCGGCTACGAGCTGATGTGCGCGCTCGCGCTGCGCGTGCCGGTCAACGTCGTCGCCTGAGGGGGCGGGCAGGGGCCATGCCGGCGGCCAGCGGCCCCGGGCAGCCAGCCCCTGGGAGCCCGCCCCTGGCAGCCAGCCCCTGGCAGCCAGCCCGCGGGCCATCGGCGACGCCGGACATCCAGCCACTCTCGGTCATCCTGCGCGAAGTCGCAGGATCCACGCCGTCGAGGCGGCGTCCTGGCAAGGGTGGATCCTGCGACTGCGCGCAGGATGACAGCTTTCCTCTGGACGCAGGGCGACAGCTTTCCCCTGGATCGCGGATCCTGCGATGGCGCGCAGGACGACAGCTTTTCCTCTGGATCGCGGATCCTGCAATGGCACGCAGGGCGACAGCTTTCCTCCGGATCGCGGATCAGGCGATGGCGCGCAGGACGACAGCTTTCCTCTGGATCGCCGATCCTGCGATGGCACGCAGGACGACACCGCGATCAGCCCCGCACGTCCGTGACCGCTTCCGCGCCGTAATCGTCGCGCTCCAGCAGCGCGATGAGCTTGCCTGCCGCGGTGGCCGGGCTGTCCAGTGAACCGCTGCGGTGGAATTCGTCGAAGCGCGCGCGCTCCGGGAAGCGCCGCGGGTCGGCCCCGCGCAGCTGCTTTTGCATGTCGGTGTCGATGATCCCCGGCGCCACCGACGCCACGCGCGCGCCGTCGGGCCGTGCCGCCTCTTCCAGCGCCAGGGCGCGTGCGAAGTGGTCGAGCCCGGCCTTCTGCGCGCAGTAGGCGGCACTGCCGGCCATCGCACGGCGCCCCAGGCCGGACGACACGAAGAGCACGCGCCGGTCCGCGCCCGCCCAGTGCGCCGTCGCGCGCAGGAACGCGGCGGTCAGCGCGACGGGCGCCTCCAGGCCGATGCGCAGGCTGCGCGCCAGGTCGGCGGGATCGCTGCCCGCGACGTCGCCCGGCTCGCTGAGCATCGCCGCGTTGTGGAGCAGCCGCACCTTGCGCGGCGGCTGGCCCCCGGCGCGCGCCTCGAACTCCGCGAGCCAGGCGCCCAGCCGGGCGGCGACGGGCAGCGGGTCGCACAGGTCGATCGGCCACTGCTCCAGCGTGTCGCCGGCCTTCAGCTCGGCCGCGTGGTGGCGCGCGAGGCCCAGCACGAAGGCGCCCTGCGCGAGGTAGTGCGCGGCGATGCCCTGGCCCAGCCCGCGCGACGCGCCGGTGACGATGACGAGGGTGTCGACGGCCATGCGCGGGCTCGTGTCAGCTCGCGCGGCGGAAGCTTGCCAGCAAGGTGCCCGCGACGACGAACAGGCTGCCGAAGACGCGGTTCATCACGCGCAGGTGCTGCGGTTCGCGCAGGGCGTGCAGCACCTTGGCGGCGAGCGCCACGTAGCCGGCCATCACCACGAGGTCGGTGAACGACAGCGACATCATGATGATCAGGTATTGCGGCAGCAGCGGATGGGCCAGGTCGACGAAGTTCGGCACCACGGCCAGCATGAAGATGGTGCCCTTGGGATTGGTGGCGTTGATCGCCCAGCCGCGCACGATCAGCTGCCTGCGGGTGAGCAGCGGCGCCTCGCTCGAGGCGGCCACCATCGGCTTGTCGCTGGAGCGCCACTGCGCGATGCCGATCCAGATCAGGTAGGCCGCGCCGAGGAACTTCATTGCCGTGAACGCGGTCTCGGACGCCTTGATGATCGCGCCCAGCCCGATGACCACGATGATCATCTGCGTCCAGATGCCCAGCACCAGGCCCAGCACGGTGAAGTAGCCGCGGCGGAAGCCCTGGTTGAGCCCGGCCGTCATCGCGGCGATCGCACCGGGGCCCGGCGACAGGCTGATCGCCCAGCAGGCGAGGAAGAAGGTGATCCAGGTGGCAAGAGTCATGTCGGTTTTCCAGTACGGCCCGCCATCATGAACGAATGCGGTCGTCGGCGCACGTGCGCGTGTTCTCAGGCGTCGAGCGCCAGGCTGTAGGTGCGATAGACCTCGTCCTGCGTCCACCCTTCCGATTCGTACAGCGCCTGCGCCTTCGTGTTGGCGTGCGCCGTCGTCAGGTCCAGCCGCACGGCGCCGGCTTCGCGGCCGAAGGCCTGCGCGGCCCGCATCAGCGCACGTCCGGCGCCGCTGCGGCGCGCGTCCGCGTCGACGAACAGGTCGTACAGCACGAAGATGCGCGCCGCCTCCACCGAGCACCAGGTCGGGTAGAGCTGGCAGAAGCCCAGCAACTGGCCGGCATCCTCGGCCACGAGGATCGTCGACTCGCCTCGTTCCAGGCGCTCGTGCAGGAAGACGCTGGCGCGCGCGACGTCGCCGGGCTGCTCGTAGAAGCGGCGGTAGGCGTCGAACAGCGGCGCGAGCTGGTCGAGGTCGTCGAGCGTGGCGTGGCGGAGCGTGAGATCGTTCATGACGGCATCGTAACGGCGCGGCACGCAGTCATGCTCGTCCGGCAAGCTCCGGCCCTGCGGGCTGCGGTACGAGCGCCTTCGGGGGCGCCCGTGCGGCGCTCATCCGTTCGCGACCCAGCCGCGGAACGCGAGGCCGGCGTAGAACAGGCGCGTGCCCGAGAAGCCGGCCTGCGCCAGCAACGCCTCCTCGTCGGCGGGCGCGACGAGCGGCAGCGCGCCGCCGATGGCCGCCGCCGCGCGGCGTGCCGCACCCGGCTCGACCCCCGAGGCGATGGCGAACGACGCGTAGCGCGCAAGCCAGGTGGCCCGCTCGTCGGCGTCCTGCGGGAAGCTCATGTGCGCCATGACGAAGGGCGCGCCGGGCTTCAGCCGGCGCTGGATCTCGCGCAGCGTCGGCAGGCGCTCGTCGCGCGGCACGAAGTGCATCGTCAGCAGGCAGGTGGCGGCATCGAACGGGCCGGCGGCGGCCGTGGCGACGTAGCCCTCGTGGAACTCGACGCGGTCGGCGCGCGGGCCCAGGGTGGCGCGCGCCAGGTCCAGCATCGGCGCCGACGGGTCGACGCCGACGAAGCGCCAGCCCGCCTCCGAACGGGCCAGCGCGTCGAGCTCCGCACCGCCGCCCGCGCCCACGACCAGGATGCGCGCGCTGGCCGGCGCGCGCTCGGCCACCAGCAGCGTGACCATCTTCTGCAGATCGTCCCACCCCGGCACCAGGCGGCGCGTGCGATCGGCATAGGACGCGATCGCGGCAGCATCGGCGAAGGCGGATTTCGGGTCGAGCGGTGGGGCGTTCACGAGGCCAGTCTACAGACGCCCCCGTCGACGGGGCCGGGGCGCGCCGCGCGCACTCCACGTCTCGGGCGCCCGGACGCAGGCCGCCCCGACTTCCCATGCGCTTGTCCCCTCGGCGGATCGATGCGGGTCACCGACATCCGTCGAGCAGACCGCCCGCATGCATTCGAAAGCCGGCGATTTTCCTGGCTGTGGATTTGAACAGTGGTGCCACAATGGGTGCATGGCTGCTCCCAAGACCGTCTTCACCTGCTCCGCCTGCGGCGGCACCCATCCCAAGTGGCTGGGGCGCTGTCCGCACTGCGCTGCCTGGAACACGCTGGAAGAAGGACTGGCAGAGCCAGCCGGCGCTGCCGCGGGCAGGAACCGCTTCCAGGCACTCACCCGCAGCCAGC
>JBJMWE010000387.1:0-2434 GCA_045810285.1 Vitreoscilla sp.
CGCGAAGTCGCAGGATCCACCCCGGCCGACCACGTCCCGGCTTCGCCACACGATGCGCTGTCCCGTGCGTGGATCCTGCGACTGCGCGCAGGATGACACCTTCATGCGGTGCGCACCTTCGTTCCGTGCGCGAAACGATCGGGCGACACCGCTCTCGGCCCCCCGGCGCCGCGGCCTGACCACCCCCGCGCCGTCATCCTGCGCGAAGTCGCAGGATCCACCCCGGCCGACCACGTCCCGGCTTCGCCGCACGATGCGCTGTCCCGTGCGTGGATCCTGCGACTGCGCTTCGCTCCGCGCAGGATGACAGGGCGGGGCGTGGCGCGAGCCGCTTCCAGGCAGGGCGGGGCGTCGCGCGAGCGGCCACGCCGAACGACAGCTCAGAGCACCGCCGCCACCGCGTTGGCCGTCGCCTCCACGTTGCGCGTGTTCAGCCCCGCCACGCACATGCGGCCCGAGCGGATCAGGTACACGCCGAACTCCTCGCGCAGGCGGTCGACCTGGGCGGCGGACAGGCCCGTGTAGCTGAACATGCCGCGCTGGGTCAGGAAGTAGCTGAAGTCGCGGCCCGGCACCTTGGCGACGAGCACGTCGTGCAGCGTCCGGCGCATCGCCTGGATGCGGGTGCGCATCGCGTTGACGTCGTTGACCCAGGACTCGCGCAGCGCCGGCGTGTCCAGCACCGTGGCGACGACGCCGCCGGCGTGGATGGACGGACTCGAGTAGTTGCGGCGCACCGTGGCCTTGAGCTGGCCCAGCGCGAGCTGCGCTTCGCGCGCGGTGGGCGCGCACACGCTCAGGCCGCCGGCGCGCTCGCCGTAGAGGCTCATGCTCTTGGAGAACGAGTTGGCGCAGAAGAACGGGACGTCGGCGTCGGCCAGCGCGCGGATCGCGAACGCATCCTCGTCGATGCCGTCGCCGTAGCCCTGGTAGGCGATGTCCAGGAACGGCAGCAGCTGGCGCTGCTTCAGCACGGGCACCAGCGCCTGCCACTGGGCGGGCGTGAGGTCCACGCCGGTGGGGTTGTGGCAGCACGCGTGCAACAGCACGACGCTGCGGACGGGCACGTCGGCCAGGGCCGCCAGCATCGCGTCGAACTTCAGGCCGCCGGTGGGCGCGTCGTAGTACGGATAGGTGGACACCTTGATGCCCGCGCCCTCGAACATCGAGCGATGGTTGTCCCAGGTCGGGTCGCTCACCCACACGCCGGAATCGGGGAACCAGCGCTTGATGAAGTCGGCGCCGACCTTCAGCGCGCTGCTGGAGCCCACCGTCTGCAAGGTGACGACGCGCCCTTCGGCCACGGCCTTCGAGCCCGCGCCGAACAGCAGCGTCTGCACGCCGCGGCGGAAGTCGGCGTTGCCCTCGATGGGCAGGTAGGGCTTGGCGCCGCCCTTGTCCAGCAGCAGGCCCTCGGCCTTGCGCACGCAGTCGAGCACGGGGATGCGGCCTTCGTCGTCGAAGTAGATGCCGATCGACAGGTTGATCTTGTGGGGGCGCGGATCCTTCTGGAAATCCTCGTTCAACGACAGGATCGGGTCACCGGCGAACGGTTCAATGTGCTCGAACATGGGGCTTTTTGCTCGGTTGGAGGGACGGTCGTCGATTATCGAGGATCGGACCTGCGAGCACGCACCGCAGGGGCGCTCAGCCTTCGCAAAGCATCCAGCGACCATGCGCATGCGACGTGGCCGCCAGCCGCCACGCGATGCCGCCGTGGCCGTCGGGGCGGGCCAGCGTCCACGACGTGGCATTGGGCCGGTCGTCCGCGGCGGACGCCGGCTTGCCGGGCCAGAAGCCGCGCGACAGCCGCGGACTCTCGGCACTGATCCAGGCGACGCCGCGCCGGGCGACCAGGTCGAGCAGGGTCTGGACGTGACGGCGCAGCAGCGGCGCGTCGAAGTAGGTGAGCACCCAGCTGTTGCACACGCCGGGCGTCACGTCCGGCGGAAGGGCCCCCAGCCAGTCGACGATAGCCGCGGCGGCGTCGGTGACCGCGCGCAGCGGCCAGTGCTGCGTGCGGGCGATCGCCACCGCCGCGTCGAAGCGCTGGCGGCGCTCGGTGTCGTGCGGCCACAGGCAGGCGCGCAGCCAGCGCACGGCGCGTGCGTCGTCGACGGCCACCGGCTTCAGGTCGATGCCCGCGCGGGCGACGATGTCCGGCACCGCGCCGCTGCGCACGAAACCTTCGCACGCGCCCGCGAGCAGGCGGCACGCGATCTCGGGCGCGGCCGCGTCGCGCGCCGGCCTCGAGGCGATCATGGCGCCGCTGGTGTCGTCGACGTAGCGATAGCCCCAGCGATCCACACCCAGGTTCAGGCCCGCGCTGCAGCCCACGTCCAGCAAGGCGATGCGCGTGTTGCCGGTCGCCTCGACCAGCGACTGCAGCACCGGCCACAACACGGCGCAGCGGCCGATCTCGTTGGTCTGGGTA
>JBJMWE010000388.1:0-5800 GCA_045810285.1 Vitreoscilla sp.
CGCCCAACCGGTCGAGCAGCTCGCAGGCGTTCTTGCCGCACGACAGACCGAGGCTGGCGGCGATCCAGCCGAGGACGACGTCGGCGGTCGGCAGCAGGTGCGTCTGCTGGTCGTCGAGGAACTGGATGCGGTGCTCGACGCGGCGCAGGAAGACATACGCGTCGTGCAGGCGCGTGGCCGTCTCGGCCTTCATCAGGCCGGTGTCGCGCAGCCGCTCGAGCGCCTTCAGCGTGGACCGCGTGCGGATCTCCGGGAACTGGCCGCCGCGCACCACCAGCAGCAGCTGCACGATGAACTCGATCTCGCGGATGCCGCCGCGCGACAGCTTGACGTCGTTGGCACGCTCGGGCCGGCCGGCCGCGCGGCGCTGCGCTTCCTCGCGGATCTTGTGGTGCAGCTGGCGCAGGCCCTCGAACACGCCGTAGTCGAGATAGCGGCGGTAGACGAACGGCGTGACGAGCGAGCGCAGCGCCAGCGCGCGGCCGCTGGTGACCGCGGAGCGCGGCGCCACGACGCGGCTCTTGAGCCACGCGAAGCGCTCCCACTCGCGTCCCTGCACGAGGAAGTACTCCTCGAGCATCGCCAGGCTCACCACCGGCGGGCCGGAGTTGCCGTTGGGCCGCAGCGCGAGGTCGACGCGGAACACGAAGCCCTCGTCGGTGACGTCGCCGATCAGCGCGAACATGCGGCGCGCCACCTGGCCGAAGTATTCCTGCGCGCTCACCGGCTTCGCGCCGTCGGTGGCCACTTCTTCCTCGTAGACGTAGATCAGGTCGATGTCGGACGACACGTTGAGCTCGCGCGCGCCGAGCTTGCCCATGCCGATGATCCAGAACTCGACCTTCTCGCCGGCCGCGTTGCGCGGCACGCCCCAGCGTGGATCGATATCGGCCAGCGCCTGCGCGTGGGCCCGGTCGAGCGTGGCTTCGGCCAGGTGCGTCATCGCCGCGGTGACCTGGGCCTGGTCGGCGCGCTGCTCGATGTCGAGCACCGCCAGGCGTTCCAGCACCAGCTGGCGCGCGATGCGCAGCGCGCTCATCACGGGGACGCCGTCGGCCTCGAGGGCGGCGATCAGCGCCGCGATGCCGGCGAAATCGGGCAGGCCGGGCGGCAGGCGATCCAGCATGTCGCCATGGCGGCGGCGCACGCGTTGCACGAAGCGGCTGTGCGCGGCCAGCACCTTGCCGCGTGATAGCGGTAGCGACGTCTCGGGGGCGTTCACGGCCGGTGCCGCGCCGCGGGGGCGCGTGTTACCAGAAGTTCCGGGCAGGCAAAGGCGACAAAGACTCCCTGCCGCGCCCTTTGGCGCTCATCTTGCCCACCTACACTGTGGTCTGGGGCGCTGCCACCCCGTGCCGAACTTTTCATGAGATTGCAACCGAGCGCATTTTTCGATCCAGTCGTCAGGCGGCTGCGCTTCATGCCGTGGCGGCGCGGGCTTCAGCTGGCCTGGAAAGCCGTCGTCTATGCGGGCTTGTCGTTCCTGTGCCTGGTCGTGCTCGCGTGGCTGACTCTGCAGTGGGGGATTCTGCCGCACATCGAGGATTGGCGCCCTGAGATAGAACGCCATGCCAGTCGCGCGGTAGGGGTTCCCGTGCGCATCGGCCACATCAGCGTGCGCTCGTCTTCGTGGATACCCGCAGTCGACCTGCGCGACGTCGTGCTGCGCGACGCCTCCGGCGCCGAGGCGCTGCGGCTGCCGCGCGTGTCGGCGGCGCTGTCGCCGCAGTCGCTCCTGGTGCTGTCACCGCGGCTCGCCCAGCTCTACATCGAGGATGCCCGCCTGCTCGTGCGGCGCGACGCCGCCGGCCACCTGCACGTGGGCGGCCTCGACCTCGCCGCGCGCGCCACCGTCTCCAGCGCCGACGAAGCCGCGACGCTCGACTGGTTCTTCAGCCAGGAGGAGATCGTGCTGCGCCGCGGCGCCGTGCGCTGGATCGACGAGCAGCGCGCCGCGCCGGCGCTCGAGCTGACCGACGTCGACGTCGTCCTGCGCAACGGCCTGCGCTCGCACGACATGCGCGTCGACGCCACGCCGCCCGCGGCCTGGGGCGATCGCTTCTCGCTGCGCGCGCGCACCCGCCAGCCGCTGTTCTCGTACGCCGGCGACTGGCGCCGCTGGACGGGCACCTTCTACGCCGACCTGCCGCGCGGCGACGTCGCCCAGCTCAAGCGCCACGTCGACCTGCCGTTCCAGCTGGACGGCGGCCAGGGCTCGCTCCGGCTGTGGCTGGATTTCCAGAACAACCACTGGCGCTCGGCGACCGCCGACGTGCAGCTGGCGGGCGTCGTCGTGCGCCTCGCGCCGCAGGTCGCGCCGCTGGCCATCGCGCACGCGGGCGGGCGCCTGGCGGCCAGCCGCGATCCAGCCGGCGTGGCGGTGTCGGCCGAGCACTTCGGCTTCGAGACGGCCGAGGGAATCGCCTGGCCCGCGGGCGACGTGCGGCTGGCGTGGCAGCAGGCGCAGTCGAGCGTCGTCATGCGCCTGGGCCGGCGCGCCTTCGTCAGCCGGCACCGCGACGAGGCGATCGCGCAAGCCACCGGCCAGCCGGCCCCGGCCTCGTCGCCGGCCACGTCCAGCGGCACCGTGCCGTGGGACGACCTCGCGCCGGTGACCGGCGGCGCGTTGTCGGCCGACCACCTCGACCTTGCGCTGATGCGGCGCCTCGCCGCCTCGCTGCCGCTGCCCCCGGTCGCGCAGGGATGGCTGGCCGACTACCGGCCCGAGGGCGTGGTGCACCATCTCGACGCGCATTGGACCGGGCCGCTCGCGCTGCCGGACGTCTATCGCGTCGACGCCACCGTCGACGGCTTCTCGATGGCTGCCGGCGCCGTGCCGGACGGCGCGCGCAGCGGGCGGCCGGGCTGGCGCAACGCACAGGTCACGCTGGCGGCCACCGAACGCGGTGGCACCGCGCACCTGGGGCTGGACGGCGGCAGCATCGAGCTGCCGGGCGTCTTCGAGGAGCCGGTGATCCCGTTCGACCGCTTCGGCGCCGACGCGCGCTGGAAGATCGAGCCGGCCCGCGACCCTGCGCAAGCGCCGGCGATCTCGGTGGCCTTCGACGACGCGCGCTTTGCCAACGCCGACGCCGAAGGCGCGCTGCAGCTGCAATGGCACAGCGGGCCGGGCGCGGCCGTCGCGGCGGGGCCGGCATCGACCGCATCCGCCGCAACCCAGTTCGGGCGCGGCCGGCGCTTTCCCGGCACCATCGCGTTGAAGGGCACGCTGACGCATGCGCGCGCCGATCGCCTCGCGCGCTACCTGCCCAAGCCGGGCCTCGAGAGCACGCGCAGCTACCTCGCCGCCGCGTTCGCCGGCGGCGACATGGACGACGTGCGCTTCGACGTGCGCGGCGACCTGGCCGGCTTCCCGTACCAGCGCCTGCACGACGGCGAGTTCCGCATCGACGGGCACGTGCGCGGCGTGACGCTCACCTACGTGCCCGGCGCGCCGACCGCCGAGGGCGCGCGCGCGCCGTCGCAGTGGCCCGCGTTCACGCAGGTGGCCGGCCAGGTGGTGCTCGATCGCGGCGCGCTCGAGATCCATGACGCCAGCGGCCGCATGGGCGAGCTGCAGCTGCACGACGTCAACGGCGGCGTGAAGAACCTGTACGAGCAGCCGGCCCTCGGCCTGCGCGGCCAGGTCTCGGGCCCGATGACGGACTTCCTGCGCTACGTGGCGCAGTCGCCGGTCGGCGGCTGGCTGCACAACGGACTGGGCACGGCCGCGGCCACGGGCAACGCCGAACTGGATCTGGGCCTGTCCATCCCGCTGCAGCACGGCGAGCAGACCACCGTCAACGGCACCCTGACGCTGGCCGGCAACGACGTCCGGCTGGTCGCGGGTGCGCCCGTGCTCGCGGACGCCCGCGCCCGCATTGCCTTCAGCGAGAAGGGCGTCACCGTCAGCGGCGGCCACGCGCGCGCGCTCGGCGGCGACGTCGCCTTCGACGGCGGGACCCAGGCCGATGGCGCGCTGCGCTTCACGGCGCAGGGCACGGTCGAGGCAGAGGGCCTGCGCAAGGTGGCCGAGGAGCCGGTGCTGGCGCGCCTGGCCTCGCACCTCAGCGGCCAGGCCGGCTACAAGCTCGCCATCGGGATCGCCAGGGGGCAGACCGAGTTCGTGCTGACGAGCCCGCTGGCCGGCCTCGGCCTCGCGCTGCCGGCGCCGCTGAACAAGCCGGCCGACGCGACGTGGCCGCTGGCGGTCTCCACCACCGTCTCGCTGGAGGACGGCCGCCCGCGCGACACCCTGCGCGTGGCGCTGTCGCAGCCGCAGGGTGCGGTGCTGCAGGCCGAGGTGCTGCGCGACCGCTCGGGCGACGTGCCGCGCCCGATCCGTGCGGCCTACGCCGTCGGCGCGCCGCTGCCGCCGCTGCAGCCGGGCGGCGTGCTGCTGCTGCGCGGGCCGTCCTTCAACGGCGACGCCTGGCTGGCACTGTGGCGCGGCTTGTCCGCCGGCCCGCCCTCGCCGGCGGCCACTTCCGGCGCCCCTGCGACGTCCACCGCGGCGGACGACATGGGCATCAGCTACGTGCCGTCGGCCGCCGCACTGAAGACGCCCGACCTCGTCCTGGGCGGCCGCCACCTGACCAACGTCGACGTGCTGCTCGCGCAGGTGGTCGCCGCGGGCGACGACGTCTGGCGCTCCAGCATCTCGTCGGACCAGACCAAGGGCGTCGTCGAATACCGGCCCGAGACGCCCGCGCGCGGCGCGCAGCTGTTCGCGCGCCTGGACCGCCTCGCGCTCGACTCGCGCGACGCCGAGCCCGAGTCGCCCGGCACGTCCGCCAGCCAGCCGGCGCCGGAGACGTCGCAGGCCAGCACGGTGCCGGCGCTGGACATCGTCGTCGAGAACTTCGAGCTCAATGCGAACAAGCTCGGCAAGCTGGAGGTGGCAGCCACGACGCAGACGGGCGGCCACGACTGGCGCCTGACCAAGCTGGCGCTCACCACGCCCGAGGCGACGCTGTCGGGCACCGGGCGCTGGAGCGGCGCGCCGGCGCGCCACGTGTCGCTGGACTTCGATCTCGAGCTCGCCGATTCCGGCGCGTTCCTCGGCCGCCTGGGCATGGGCCAGGTGCTCAAGAAGGGCAAGGGCAAGCTGGCCGGATCGGTCACGTGGACGGGCTCGCCGCTCGCGCTCGACTACCCCAGCCTGCAAGGCAAGCTGCGCGTCGAGATCGACGAGGGCCAGTTCCTCAAGGCCGACGCCGGCGCCGGCCGCCTGCTGGGCGTGCTCAGCCTGCAGTCGCTGCCGCGCCGCTTCATGCTCGATTTCCGCGACCTGTTCTCCGAGGGCTTCGCGTTCGACAACGTCACCGGCGACGTGCTGATCGAGCGCGGCGTGGCCAGCACGCGCGACCTGCGCATGCGCAGCGCCACGGCGGCGGTGCTCATGGCCGGGCGCGCGGACCTGAAGGCCGAGACGCAGGACATCGACGTCATCATCGTGCCCGAGATCAATGCCGGCGCGGCCTCGCTCGCGTACGCCGCCATCAATCCGGTGATCGGCATCAGCACCTTCCTCGCGCAGCTGTTCCTGCGCAGCCCGCTCACGGAGGCCGGCACGCGCGAGGTGCATGTCACGGGCACGTGGTCGGCGCCCAAGGTCGAGGAAGTGGAGCACAAGGCCGCCGTCGCCGCCGCGGCCGCGGCCGCGTCCGCCGCGCGTCCCAACGAGGCCGCCGCCGCGGCGTCGGCGGCCCTGGCCAGGCCGCGGGCGGAGGCGCCCTGCGAACCCGGGGCACGCCCGCAGGGGGGCGGCGCCCGCCCCCCGCGCATCGACCCGTTCGCG
>JBJMWE010000389.1:0-17404 GCA_045810285.1 Vitreoscilla sp.
GCAGGATCCACGCATGGCGCGGCGTTTCCCTGGGGGTGGATCCTGCGACTGCGCGCAGGATGACGGGTGGGTCGCAGCATGACGGATCGGTCGCGGGATGACGGGTCGGTCGCAGGAAGACAGACCGGGTGCTGCCGTGGTTCCTGCAACTCCGCTTCGCTGCGCCCAGGATGACCGGCAGGCGGATCAAGCCTCCGGCTTGGACTCCGCGTCCGGTGCCTGCGTGCGCTTGATGAAGATCGGCACCGTCCAGATGCCCACCTCGTACAGCAGGATCATGGGCACCAGCAGCGCGATCATCGATGCCGGGTCGGGCGGCGTCACCAGGCCGGCCACGCCGGCGGCCACCACCCAGTAGTAGTTGCGGAACTTGCGCAACTGCTCGACGTTGACCAGGCCCAGCCGCGCGACGATCACCACGGCCACCGGCACCTCGAACGCCACGCCGAAGGCGATGAACATCGTCAGCACGAAGTCGAGGTAGGCCTCGATGTCCGGGCTGACCTGCACCGAGGCCGGCGCCATGCGCTCGATCGCCGGGAACGCGCGCTGGAACACGATGAAGTAGCTGAACGCCACGCCGCAATAGAACAGCAGCGTGCTGGTGACGACCAGCGGCATGACGAGGCGCTTCTCGTGCTTGTACAGGCCCGGCGCCACGAAGGCCCAGACCTGGTACAGCACCCAGGGCAGCGCGATGCCGGTGGCCAGCAGCACCGTGACCTTGATCGGGATCAGGAACGGCGAGACGACGCCCACCGCGATCATGTGCGAGCCCGCCGGCAGCGATTCGATGAGCGGCCTGGCGAGGAAGTCGTAGAGCCGGCTCGGCCCCGGCCAGGCGCACAGGATGCCGAAGATGATGGCCACGCCCCAGACACTGCGCAGCAGGCGGTCGCGCAGTTCGACGAGGTGGGCGACGAAGGGCTGCTCCGTGCCGGCCAGTTCGTCTTCGGGTGGGGTCGCCATGGGGTCAGCGGCTCGTGTGGAGTTGGACGATGGGGCCGCGGGCGAGCGCGGCCCGGCCGGGCCGCGCGCCGCCGGCGGCGCGGTCAGATCGCTTCACCGCCGTTGCGGCGCGGGCGGAAGCGCGCCACGCGCGCGGCCCCGGACTGGGCATTCGTGCGCACGCCGGCGCGCTGCTTGTACCAGGAGGGGATCGCGCTGCGCTTGATGCGCCAGTTCTTGCGGGGCGGCTTGTAGGCCGGCTGCGGCTGCAGCTCGCGCATGGCGGCGGCGTCGGAGAGGGTGGCCATGCCCGGGTCGTCGAACGCACCCGGGTCGCGCATGCTGCGCTGGACAGTGTCGTGCACCTCGCGGGCGGCGCCCTCGAACTGCGATTTCATCTTGTTGAGCTCTTCCAGCTCGATGGACCGGTTGACCTCGGCCTTGACGTCGGCGACGTAGCGCTGCGCGCGACCCAGCAGCGTGCCGAGCATGCGCGCGACGCGCGGCAGCCGCTCCGGGCCGATCACGATCAGGGCGATGCCGCCGACGATGGCCAGCTTGGTGACGCCGATGTCAAACATTCAGGGGCGCGTCGGTGGTCGCGGCGAACGCGCGTTCAGCGATTCTTGGCCTCGACGTCGATGGTGTCGCTCGAGGCACGGGTGTCGGTCGCGGTGACCTGCTGGGGCGGACGCGCTTCCTCGGGCTTTTCGCCGTCCTTCATGCCGTCCTTGAAGCCCTTGACGGCGCCGCCCAGGTCGGAACCGATGTTCTTCAGCTTCTTCGTGCCGAAGATCAGCACGATGATGACGAGAAAGATGATGAGGTGAGTGGTTGAAAGACCCATGATGGGCTCCTTGCAGTGTCAGGCGCGGTCGCGCTGCGCGCAGCTCGCGCGACAGACACCCATTCTAAAGGATCGGGGGCGACGGCCTCGCGCGCAAATCAAAGCCCATTCACCCCTTTGTCCACGGACGCGGCCCGCCGATCGCGTGCAGGTGCAGGTGGGCGACCTCCTGGCCGCCGTCCTGGCCGGTATTGACCATGATGCGGTAGCCGTTGGTGACGCCGCTGTCGAGCATCAGCTTCGGGATCAGGGTCATCATGCGGCCGAGCAGCGGTGCGTCGGCCGGCGAGACCTCGACCATCGACGGCACGTGCCGCTTCGGGATCACGAGCAGGTGCACCGGAGCCCAGGGCGCGATGTCGTGGAACACCAGGATCTCGTCGTCCTCGAAGAACTTGCGCGCCGGGATCTTGCCCTCGACGATCTTGCAGAAGATGCAGTTCGGGTCATGCGACATGGGCGGCTCCGGTCAGGCGGGCATGGGGCGGCGGTCGTTGAAGGCGATCCAGCCGCGCACGCAGCGGTAGAGGTACCACAGGCCGATCACGAACCACGCGACCGCGCCGGGGACGAACAGCAGCAGGAACAGCGGCCAGCTGGCCACGAACCACAGCAGCGCGAACCAGAACGTGCGCGCCTGCCAGCGCCAGTGGCTGCGGTAGAAGTCGTCGGGCAGGTCGCCGGACTTCGCCAGGTTGATGATGATCGCGATGACCGAGAAGATGCCGCCGGAGAACCAGGTCACCGTGTGCAGCGCGTACATCACGTGCGTGAGGGTGCGGGGCTCGCCGGCCTGGTACAGGGTGGGTGGATTCATGCGTGCCAGCTCCTCAGGACGTCGATTCGCCGTCGCGCGCCTGCGACTTGCGCAGCGCGAACTCCTCGAGGCCGGACAGCCCCTCGCGGCGCTCGAGCTCGCGCAGCACGTCGGCCGGCGACAGGCCGAAATGGCTCAGCGCGATCATCGAGTGGAACCACAGGTCGGCCACCTCGTAGACGATCTTCGTCGGGTCGCCGTCCTTGGCGGCCATCACCGTCTCCGTGGCTTCCTCGCCCACCTTCTTGAGGATGGCGTCGGTGCCCTTGTCGAACAGGCGCGCCACGTAGCTGGCGGCGGGGTCGCCGCCGTTGGCGGGCTTGCGCGATTCGATCACCGCGGCGAGGCGGGCCAGGCTGTCGTTGCCGTTCATTTGTAGATGCTCTCCGGATCCTTGAGCACGGGCTCCACGGGCGTCCACCGCCCGTCCACCAGTTTCTGGAAGAAGCAGCTGTGGCGGCCCGTGTGGCACGCGATGCCCGGCTCGTGGCCCAGCTGCGTGACCTCCATCAGCACGACGTCGTTGTCGCAATCGAGCCGCAGCTGGTGCACCTGCTGCACGTGGCCGGACTCCTCGCCCTTGGCCCACAGCTTGCCGCGCGAGCGGCTCCAGTAGACGGCGCGCCCGCTATCGGCGGTGCGCGCGAGCGCCTCGCGGTTCATCCACGCGAACATCAGCACGTGGCCGGTGCCGCGCTCCTGCGCGATCACCGGCACGAGGCCGTCGCGATCCCATTTCACGTCGTCGAGCCAGGTCATGCACCGAGTGTAGCGAACCAGGGCTGCGAGACGATTCGAACGTCGGCTCTTCGCCGTCGACCGGCTGCCGGCGCCGTGACGGCGCGCCAGGCCGTCAGCCCAGGTGCGTCGGCCCGCTGAAGCCACGCTCCTGCGCGAACCACTCCAGCACGGGAATGGTGCCGGGCAGCACCGGCACGCTCTGCACCGGCAGCTGCTCCCAGGCCATGTGCTGGCCCTCGCGCATCTCGAACTCGCCGCGCCACTCGGACACCTTGCAGAAGTTCAGGCGCACGCGGGCGTGCGGGTAGTCCATCATCAGCGTGTGCCAGGGCTGCGCGGGGCCGATCGTGATGCCGATCTCCTCGTGCAGCTCGCGCCGCAGCGCCTGTTCCACCGTCTCGCCGGCCTCGAGCTTGCCGCCCGGGAACTCCCAGTAGCCGGCGTAGACCTTGCCCGCCGGACGCGAGGTGAGCAGGAAGCGGCCGTCGGCGTCGACCAGCACGCCCACCGCGACCTCCGTGACCGGGCGCTCGCCGTAGTGCGACGGCGCCTCCTCCGAGTCGACGATGGCGGTGTGCGCGCGCCGATCCGCGTCGCTCACCTGCGCGGGCCTGCCGCTCATTCGGCGCCCTCCAGCCGGCCGGCGCGGTCGCGCGCGAACTGGTACGCCACGCGGCCCGAGCGCGACCCGCGCTCCAGCGCCCAGACCAGCGCCTCGGCGCGCAGCGACCCGACGGCCGCGTCGTCCAGCCCGAAATGGCGCAGCCACTGGCCGACGATGGCCAGGTACTCGGGCTGGCTGAACGGATAGAAGCTGATCCACAGGCCGAAGCGCTCGGACAGCGAGATCTTCTCCTCGATGGCCTCGCCGGGATGCAGCTCGCCGTCCGCGTCGTGCTTCGCGGCCAGGTTGTCCTTCATGTGCTCGGGCAGCAGGTGGCGGCGGTTGGACGTCGCGTACACCACCACGTTGTCCGAGGACGCCGAGATCGTTCCGTCGAGCATGGACTTCAACGCCTTGTAGCCGGCCTCGCCCTCGTCGAAGCTCAGGTCGTCGCAGTAGACGACGAAGCGCTCGGGGCGGTTCTCGATCAGCGCGACGATGTCGGGCAGGTCGACGAGGTCCGTCTTGTCGACTTCGATCAAGCGCAGCCCCCGCGGCGCGAATTCGTGCAGGCAGGCCTTGATCAGCGAGCTCTTGCCGGTACCGCGCGCACCGGTCAGCAGCACGTTGTTGGCGGTGCGGCCGGCCACGAACTGCGCGGTGTTGGCACGCAGGCGCTCCTTCTGCGCGTCGACTTCCTTCAGGTGATCCAGCGCGATCGGCGCGACATGGCGCACGGGCTCGAGCACGCCCGCGCGCGCGCCGGCCAGCGCGCCCGCGGGGCGCTTGCGGTAGCGGAAGGCGATGGAGGCCGCCCAGTCGGGTTCGGCGGGCGGCGCCGGCAGCAGGCCCTCGAGGCGGGCCAGCACGCCCTCGGCGCGCGCGAGCAGCGCCTCCAGCGAGGAAGGGGTCGAGGCGGTCATGGAACCAGTCTAGTCGGCCGGCACGGGGCGCGCTTCGCGGACGACGAAGCAGCGCTTGCCGCGGGCGTCAGGGGGTCAGCGTGACGCGCGCGAAGCTGCGCTTGCCCACCTGCATCACATAGGTGCCCGCGGGCAGCTTCAGGCCCTTGTCGCTGACGACGCTCGAATCGATGCGCACGCCACCCTGCTCGATCTTGCGGTTGCCCTCGCCGTTGGACGGCACGAGGCCGGCGGCGCACAGCACGGCCGCGACGCCCATCGGGGCGCCCGCGATCGAGACGTCCCTGATGTCGTCGGGGATCCCGCCCGCGGCACGGTTCTGGAAATCCTGCTCCGCGGCATCCGCCGCGGCGGCCGAATGGAAGCGCGCGGTGATCTCCTTGGCGAGCATCACCTTGGCGTCCTTCGGGTTGCGCCCGCCCTCGACCTCGGCCTTCAGCGCCGCGATCTCGGCCTCGCCGCGGAAGCTCAGCAGCGTGAACCACTTCCACATCTGCACGTCGCTGATCGACAGGATCTTGGCGTACATGGTGTTGGCCGGTTCCGCGATGCCCACGTAGTTGTTCTTGGACTTGGACATCTTCTCGATGCCGTCCAGCCCCTCCAGCAGCGGCATCGTCAGGATGCACTGCGGCTCCTGGCCGTATTCCTGCTGCAGGTGGCGGCCCACCAGCAGGTTGAACTTCTGGTCGGTGCCGCCGAGCTCGAGGTCGCTGCGCAGCGCCACCGAGTCGTAGCCCTGCATCAGCGGGTAGAGGAATTCGTGCACGCTGATGGGCGTCTGCGCGGCGAAGCGCTTGGTGAAGTCGTCGCGCTCCATCATGCGCGCCACGGTGTACCTGGCGGCCAGCTGGATCATGCCGCGCGCGCCCAGCGGGTCGCTCCACTCGCTGTTGTAGCGGATCTCCGTGCGCGCCGGATCCAGCACCAGGCTGGCCTGCCGGTAGTAGGTCTCGGCATTGACCTTGATCTGCTCGTGCGTGAGCGGCGGCCGCGTGTTGTTGCGGCCGGAGGGGTCGCCGATCAGCGAAGTGAAGTCGCCGATCAGGAAGATCACCGTGTGCCCCAGGTCCTGGAGCTGGCGCATCTTGTTCAGGACGACGGTGTGGCCGATGTGGATGTCGGGCGCGGTCGGGTCCAGGCCCAGCTTGATGCGCAACGGCGTGCCCGTGGCCTCGGAGCGGGCCAGCTTCTTCTGCCAGTCGGCCTGCGGCAGCAGTTCGTCGCAGCCGCGCAGGCTGACCTGCAGCGCCTCGCGGACGCGGTCGGTGATCGGGTGTTCGGGGGGCGTGGCGGTCATCGGGGCAGACAAGGTCGGGCGGCGTGCAGGGCCTCGCCGCGCCGGCGCCGGGAGGCCAGCTGCGGCAACTTGCAAGGCTTGTAAAAAGTGACTGTAAAGCTCCCTCTTTTGGGGGATCTACTTTACAACCCACTGCTATAGTCCCTCGCGCAGGACGACTGTCGCTCTACCACACGACGGCCGGCCCAGCGAGCGAAAGCTGGCCATTTCGAACTTCCTGTCGTCTTTTGTCGACAACTTCCTCGAAATAGTCGCTTGATTCTATGCGCGCACGCGCGGGCAAAACCTGCCGGAGCGTCGCATTCGTCAACCGGAATGGGGTGAGCGGCAACCGTCGAACCCGCATTCCTTCGCAGGAAGCAGTCGTTTGGATTCCCTGAACCATGCCGAAGCGGCGGTCGAGGCCGCCGTCACCTCGCTGTTCGGACGCGTCACGCGCTGGACCCACCAACACCCCCGCCGGCTCGCGGCCGGCACGGCCGCCGTGCTGGCCGTCATCGCCGGCACCGCCTTCGGCCTCGCGCCGATGGCGCCCGACGCCTCGGCCCTGCCCAAGCGCCTGGTCACCGAGAGCTTCACGCCCGACAACCTGGACGCGCAGCTCGACGCCCTCGCGGCCCAGCACCTCGTGCTCGCCCGCAGCGACGTCACGCGCGCCAACGACACCGCCAGCACGCTCACGAAGCGCCTGGGCATCTCGGACGCGCAGCTCGACGCCTTCCTGCAGGCCGACGCCACGTCGCGCAAGCTGTGGCAAGGCCGCGCGGGCAAGCTGGTCTCGGCCACGACGGACGACACCGGCCGCCTCACCCAGCTCGTCGCCCGCTACCCCGCCGAGCGCGACGACCAGTTCGCCAGCCACTTCACGCGCCTGACCCTGACGCGCGGCGATGCCGGCTTCACGAGCAAGCTCGAGACGGTGCCGTTCGGCACCACCACGCGCCTGGCCACGGGCTCGGTGCGCACCTCGCTGTTCGCCGCCACCGACGACGCCAACGTGCCCGACCCCGTCGCCACCCAGCTGGCCGAGGTGTTCTCCAGCGACATCGACTTCCACCGCGAGCTGCGCAAGGGCGACACGTTCAGCGTCGTCTACGAGGCGCTCACCGCGGACGGGGAGCCCGTGCCGTGGAACCAGGGCTCGGGCCGCGTGCTGGCCGCCGAGTTCGTCAATGCCGGCCATCCGTATTCGGCCGTCTGGTTCGCCGACGCCAGCGGCAAGGGCGCCTATTTCGACCTGAGCGGCCGCGGCAAGCACAGCGCCTTCCTGGCCAGCCCGCTCGCGTTCTCGCGCATCACGTCCGGCTTCTCGATGCGCTTCCACCCCATCCTCAAGGAATGGAAGCGCCACGAAGGCGTCGACTACGGCGCACCCACCGGCACCCCGGTGCACGTGGTGGGCGACGGCGTCGTGGCGTTCGCGGGCCAGCAGAACGGCTACGGCAACGTCATCCAGGTGCAGCACTCGGACAACCGCATGACGGTCTACGCGCACCTCTCGCGCATCGCCGTGCGGCGCGGCGAACGCGTCGAGCAGGGCGAGCGCATCGGCGACGTGGGCGCCACCGGCTGGGCCACCGGCCCGCACCTGCACTTCGAATTCCGCGTGGCCGGCGTCGTGAAGGATCCGCTGCTGATCGCGAAGTCCGCCGAGACGCTGACGCTGGACAACGCCTCGCGCCCGCGCTTCGCGGCCCTGGCCGGCCAACTCAAGGGCGAGCTGGCGGTGGCCGAATCGCTGGGCGTGCGACCTGCGCGCGTAGACTGACGCTCCTCGTCCCGAACCCCGACGCGCCGCGTTCGCCCTGACGAACCCGGCGCGTTCTTCATTTCCCATGACCCTGTACATCGGCTTGATGAGCGGCACCTCGATGGACGGCATCGACGGCGTGCTGGTCGACTTCGGCGCCGACGCGCGCCCGGGCCTGCACGTCCTGGCCGACGCCCACGTGGCCATGCCGGCGTCGCTCGGTGCCGAGCTGCTGGCGCTGAACACGTCCGGCCCCGACGAACTGCAGCGCGCCGCGCTGGCGGCCAATGCGCTGGCGCGATTGCAAGCCGAAGTGGTGGCTCACCTGCTCAACAAGACCCAGACGGAGCCGGACGCGGTGCGCGCCGTCGGCTCGCATGGCCAGACGGTGCGGCATCGCCCGGGCGAATTCGACGGCACCGGCTTCACGCTGCAGCTCAACAACGGCGCCCTGCTGGCCGAGGCCTGCGGCATCGACGTGGTGTGCGACTTCCGCAGCCGCGACGTCGCCGCCGGCGGCCAGGGCGCGCCGCTGGTGCCGGCCTTCCACCGCGACGTCTTCGCCGGCGCCATGCCGCGCGCGGTGCTCAACGTCGGCGGCATCGCCAACGTGACGATCCTGCCGCCCGCGCAGGGGTCAGCGAGCACGCCCGCGGCGGCGCTGGTCGGCTTCGACACGGGCCCGGGCAATGCGCTGATGGACCACTGGTGCCGGCTGCACACCGACGCCGCCTACGACGACGACGGCCGCTGGGCCGCCTCGGGCCAGGTCGACGGCATGCTGCTGGTCGAGCTGATGGGCGACGGCTATTTCAGGAGATCGCCGCCCAAGAGCACCGGCCGCGACCTGTTCAACCCCGACTGGCTGGCGCGCGGCCTCGCGCGCGCAGGCGCCACGCGGGCCCCCGCGGACGTGCAGGCAACGCTGCTCGAACTCACCGCCCGCAGCGCCATCGACGCGCTGCGCGCCGCGGCGCCCGGCACCCGCGAACTGCTGGTGTGCGGCGGCGGCGCCCGCAATGGCGCGCTGATGGCCCGCCTCGCGGCGCTGTGGCCCGGCCTGGCCGTCGCGGCCACCGACACCGCCGGCCTGCCGGCCCAGCAGGTCGAGGCCGTCGCCTTCGCCTGGCTGGCGCGCCAGTTCTGCGAACGCCGGCCCGGGAACCATCCGGGCGTGACCGGCGCCACGGGGCTGCGGGTGCTGGGCGCGCTCTACCCTTCGTAGGGCGGGTTAGCCGCAGGCGTCACCCGCCGTTCGCCTCGAACGCCGAGGTCTTGCGGTTTCGACACGGCGAATGGTCTGCTCGCCACCGAACGGCGGGTTAGGCCTGCGGCTAACCCGCCCTACGAACGACAACGGCGCCCGCAGGCGCCGTCGTCCATGGAGCGGAAACGCTCAGGCCGAGAAGCTCGAGCCGCAGCCGCAGGTGCTGGTGGCGTTCGGGTTCTTGATGACGAACTGCGCGCCTTGCAGGTCTTCCTTGTAGTCGATCTCGGCGCCGGCCAGGTACTGCAGGCTCATGGCGTCGATCAGCAGCGTGACGCCGTTCTTGCTCATCTGCGTGTCGTCCTCGGCCACGGCCTCGTCGAAGGTGAAGCCGTACTGGAAGCCGGAGCAGCCGCCGCCCTGCACGAACACGCGCAGCTTCAGCTCGGGGTTGCCTTCCTCGTCGACCAGTTCCTTGACCTTGGCGGCGGCGCTGTCGGTGAAGACCAGCGGGCCCGGCATCTCGGCAGTGGCGGTGTTGAGTTCGGCGGCGACGGCGCTCATGGGGGATCCTTGCGGGTGCGGGTTCGTTACAGGCTCTATTGGGCCACAAACGGGGCGCGCTTGGCGCCGCTGTGGCTATTCGAAGCTCGGCCGGCACGAAAAAGCCGCAGTTTCAGGACGCAGGGCTTCCTCAGACCTCGTTGGCGGCCGCCAGCTTGAGCAGCGGACGATCGACCTCGGCCTCGCCGCCCGACACATGCTTCATCACCCCATCGATGGTGGCGCCCTGGTGCATTTCAAGGGCCTCGTAGTGCACGTCGCCCACGATGCGCGCCTTGGGCTGCAGCTCCAGCAGGGCGGTGGCGATCACCGGCCCCTGGATCTGGCCGTTGATGATGACGTGCCCGGCCATGACCTTGCCCTGGACGCGCGCGTTCTCGCTGATGACCAGCAGGCTGGTGGGCTCGGTGGCGATGACGTCGCCCAGCACCTCGCCGTCGATGCGCAGGCCGGCGTCGAAGCGCAGCTCGCCGTGGATCTGGGTGCCCTCGCCGATGAGGCTGCGGATGGCGGGCTGCTTCTTGCGGTTGAACCACATGGTCGAACTCCTCTGGAACCCGCTTGCGCCGGTTCGCCTGTAGCTTCCGCGGCACCCTCTCGGCGCGCGGCCCAAACGATCGTTGTTGTGAGGTTCGAAAGATCCGCCCCGGCGGCCTACAGCTTGAGCGTCTGCAGGGCGCGTACCGCGCCTCCCGCGTCGGTGACCTTGACCTGCGCACTTTTTACCACGGCGCCAGGCGGGCAATCGAGCATGCCTTCGACGCGTGCGTATTGCTTCACCTGAAGCGGCTGGACGGAGGCGGACGGGGGCGACGTCCAGGGCTGGCCGTCGAGCGTGCCGCTGAGCGTGAGCTCGTAGCGGCCATTGAACTGTACGGCGTTGCGGCCGCCCTGCATCACCAGGAGCTGGTAACGGACGTGACCAGGTGCGGCCACCTCGACCTTGAAGCCGCGCACGGCCAGGCCCTCGGGGATGCCGCCGCCCTGCGGGATCAGCTGCTGGAAGAAGCCCAGGTCGGCCTTCAGCGCGAGCTTGTCGGCCTCGCTCTGGCGCAGTTGCGCGGCCAGGCGCTCCTCGGCGGCCTTCTCCGTCTTCAGCAGGCTCTCGGCCGTGTTGGCCACTTCCTGCGCCTTGTCGCGCTCTTCCTTCAGGCCCGCCTGCTCGTCGCGCAGCCGGGCCAGCTCGGCCTTGGCGCTGCGGTCCAGGCCCGCGAGATCCTTGCCCGTCTCGAAGGCCCACAGCGCGATCGCGGCCGAGAAGCCCAGCACCAGCGCGCCGCTGAGCCAGCGGAACGGCCACGGCAGGTGGCTGCGCACCGTGACACGGGGCGTGGTCAGACGACGTCGAAGCAGCTTCCAGCGCATGAAACTTACCCGGGGTAAGGGGTTGCAAGTGCGAGCCAAAAACGCCAAGGGCCGCTGGAGAGCGGCCCTTGTGGAGGCAAGACCTGGAACGCGACCAGCACGCCCCGGTAATGCGCAGTTTAGCGCTTGCTGAACTGCTTGCGGCGACGGGCGCCGTGCAGGCCGACCTTCTTGCGCTCGACTTCGCGCGCGTCACGCGTGACGAAGCCGGCACGGCTGAGGTCGGGCTTCAGCGCGGTGTCGTAGTCGATCAGCGCGCGGGTGATGCCGTGGCGCACGGCGCCGGCCTGGCCGGACTCGCCGCCACCGTGCACGTTCACCTTGACGTCGAACGTCAGTTCGTTGTTCGTCAGCATCAGCGGCTGCTTGACGATCATGATGGACGTCTGGCGGCCGAAGTACTCTTCGACGGTCTTGCCGTTGACCATGATCTTGCCCTCGCCCTTCTTCATGAAGACGCGAGCGACGGACGACTTGCGGCGGCCCGTGCCGTAATTCCAATTACCGATCATCGCGGCTCCTTAGATTTCCAGCGCTTTGGGCTGCTGGGCGGCATGCGGGTGCGAACCACCGGCATAGACCTTCAGCTTCTTGATCATCGCGTAGCCCAGGGGACCCTTCGGGAGCATGCCCTTGACGGCCTTCTCGATGGCGCGGCCGGGGTGCTTGGCCTGCATGTCCTTGAACTTGGTCGCGTAGATGCCGCCAGGGTAGCCCGAATGACGGTAGTACACCTTGTCCTCGGCCTTGTTGCCGGTGACGCGGATCTTGTCGGCGTTGACGATGACGATGAAATCGCCGGTGTCGACGTGGGGCGTGTAGATGGGCTTGTGCTTGCCGCGCAGTCGGAGTGCCACTTCACTGGCAACACGTCCGAGCACCTTGTCGGTGGCGTCGATCACAAACCACTCGTGCACCACTTCGGCCGGCTTGGCGCTGAAGGTCTTCATGAGTGTTCTCTCTTGGAGAGTAGGCGCGGCCATTCGAATGCTCCGGAAACGTCCTGGTGGCTCTCGGCGCTGCTCGTGGGGCAACCTCTCGAGCCGGAACGGATCCGACGTCTTCTGCAGCCCGACCGGAGTCGAGCCGTTGCCTGGCGAACCCAGGCGCATTCACCCCGCCGCAAAACGGGAAGCCTACGAGTATCGCACAACTCCGGGAAACTTGGTAGGGTCGGTGTCCCGAAGGGCGTCGCCCGCCGTCCGGCCCGGTCGAGGCCATGGCGCCGCGCAAACCCGCGGTCTCCCGTGGCCGGACAAGACTAGACTGATTCCCCTGGAACGGTGGCCGCCCGCCTCGCGACGCGCGGCGCGGCCACCGACCCAAGCCCCGAACTGGCATGCTGCAACGCCGCATTGCCGGCCATGCGGCGATCGCGATCCGTGTACAGTCCCTCAGGGTAAACACTCAGGAAATCGTCATGGCCCTGCCCGGCGCCAGCAAATCCGAGATGCCAGAACACCGCCCGTTCGCCGACAGCAACCTGGACACCGTCCCGGCCCCGCTGCCACGCACGCGCGTCTTCGCCTGGGTGCCCATCCGGTCGCTGTCGGAACGCCACCGGCCCCGCATGCTGGCGCACCTGCTGGCGCTGGACATGAACGACCGCTACCTGCGTTTCGGCTACGCCGCGGCCGACGACCAGATCCGCCGCTACGTCGAGCGCATCGCCTTCGAGCGCGACGAGGTGTTCGGCGTCTTCAACCGCCGCCTCGAGCTGATCGCGCTGGCGCACCTGGCCTACGACCCGGCGGTCGACGTCGAGCCGCCGCGTGCCAGCGCGGCCGAATTCGGCGTGTCCGTCAACGTGCACGGACGCAGCCGCGGCCTGGGCGCGCGCCTGTTCGACCACGCCGTGCTGCGTGCGCGCAACCGCGGCGTCGACACCATCGTCATCCACGCCCTGTCCGAGAACGCGGCCATGTTGCGCATCGTGCGCAACGCCGGCGCCACCATCGAGCGCACCGGCGTCGACGCCGAAGCCCACCTGCGCCTGCCGCCCGAGAACCACGCCTCGCAGCGCGCGGGCGCGGTCGAGCAGCAGCTCGGCGAGCTCGACTACCGCTTCAAGCAGGGCGCGCAGATGGATACCCTGCTCGACCTCGGCTCGGACGAGAACGGCAGCTCGGGTCGCTGAGCCCGCCAAGGCCCCGGGCCACGTACCATGGCCGCATGACCGACTTCGCCGATCGCGCCCCGTACGCCCGCCTCACGCCGCACCAGATGCTCGACGCGCTGGCCGCGGCCGGCTTTCCGATCACGGGCGGCCTGATCCAGCTGAATTCGTACGAGAACCGCGTGGTGCAGGCCGCGCTGGAAGGCGGCGGCGCCGTCGTCGCCAAGTTCTACCGGCCGCGGCGCTGGAGCGACGCACAGATCCTGGAGGAGCACCAGTTCGCCCGCGAGCTGGAGGCCGACGACCTGCCGATCGCCGCGCCCCTGGTGCTGGAGTCGCCTTTCGCGAATCCGTCGCTGGGCCTGGTCGGCGAGCCGGCGACGCTGGGCCACTGGCAGCCCGAGGTCGACGCGGACGACGACGACCGCACGCCGTCGCCCGTCTACCGCTTCGGCGTCGCCCCGCGTCGGGCGGGCCGCGCGCCCGAACTCGAGAGCCCGCACACGCTCGCCTGGCTGGGGCGGCTGCTCGGACGGCTGCACACGGTAGGCGCGCGCCGCCCGTTCGCGCACCGGCGCACGCTCGACTGCCAGAGCTACGGCACCGACGCCCTCGCGCGCGTGCGGGCGAGCGGCCTGCTGACGCCGGCGCAGGAGGCGACATGGCTGTCCGTCGCGGGCCACGCCGTGGACGCGGCGCGCCAGGCCTTCGCGCAGGCCGGCCCGCTGCGCCCGCTGCGCCTGCACGGCGACTGCCACCCCGGCAACATCCTGTGGCGCGACGAGGGCGAGCACCTCGGCCCGCTGTTCGTCGACCTCGACGACGCCTGCATGGGTCCCGCGGTGCAGGACCTGTGGATGCTGCTGTCCGGCGATCGCGAGGCGATGCAGGGCCAGCTGTCGCACGTGCTGGGCGGCTACCGCGCCTTCATGGACTTCAACCCGGCCGAGCTCGCGCTGATCGAGCCGCTGCGCGCGCTGCGCATGATCCATCACAGCGCCTGGCTGGCCGACCGCTGGGACGACCCGGCCTTCCCCGCGGCCTTCCCGTGGTTCGGCACGCCGGCCTACTGGGACCAGCAGACGACGCAGTTGCGCGAGCAGCTGGAGCACATGGCGTTGCCGCCGCTGCTGGCCTGAGGGGCGACCGTTGCCAAAGCCTGCCAAGTTCGAGAAGCTCCTGGCCGTCTACGACCGCTTCCATGCGGAGCTCGAAGTCGTGGATCACGAGTTCGCACGCCAGTTGGTCGCCGCATGGAAGGCCGGGCGCGCCAGCGTCGTCACGCCCGAGCCCGGCGTCCGCCCTTCGCAGCTCGCGGCGGACATGGAAGAAGGCTTGCGGTTCTTCATGTCGGCGTCGATGTCGGCGTCCGACGGCGCGCGCGTGGCGCGAGCCCTCCGCGCGGCCATCGCCG
The DNA here is from genome assembly GCA_045810285.1 of Vitreoscilla sp. Lineage (GTDB taxonomy): Bacteria > Pseudomonadota > Gammaproteobacteria > Burkholderiales > Burkholderiaceae_C > Scleromatobacter. Next base: position 14,597 of record JBJMWE010000389.1, read on the forward strand.
ATGCGTATCCGGAATTCATCGCGCAGCAGGACGAGACGTTGCGCGCGATCTGCGCCAAGGGGCGCATCGCCTCGGACAGGCAGTTCGACCTGGTGCGCCACGCCATCGACGTCGCGGAAGGCGATCCGCGACGCCGGGAGCAACTGGCGGAGCTGTACAGGCTGGTCGAACTGTACGAGTCACGCGCGCGACGGCGGTGACTGGGCCCGTCAGGTCCGCGGCAGCACGTCGCCCTGGTCGCGCCAGCGCAGGATCGCCGGCCAGGGCTTGCCCTGCAGGAACGCGTCGAAGGCCTCGGCGACCTGGGGCGCGGTGAGCCATTCGTCGGCCATGAGGCGGATCTGCCCGGCGCCGAAGGCGAGGATGGTGCCGTCCGGCACGATCACGCCGGGCCTGTCGACGCAGGCGCGCAGCATGCGGCCGGCGTCGACGTCGCGCCGTTCCAGCATGCACGTGAGTCCGCCGCCGGCGGCCAGCAGGTAGTTGCCCCGGTCGTCGGTCAGCGTGGCGAACGAGGAGCGGCCGCGATTGCGCAGGCACAGGATGCCGGCGCGCACGCGCCTGGCGGAAGGCCCTTCGATCGGGGGCTTGTTCTCGACTTCGAATCGCATCCGCTCGATTGTCGCCGCGCCCGGCCGGAGCAACCGTTCAGTGCGCCAGCGGCAGGCTGGCCGTCGGCACCGACATGAGGTGCGGTGCGGTGGGGTTGCTCGCGAACCAGAGGCCGTCGAGGACCACGCGGCCGTAGCGCACGTGCACGCGGCCGAGGCGCTCCCACTCGTGCAGGATCTGGCTGATGCGCTGGCGCGTGACGCCCAGCAGCTGCGCGAGCTGCTCCTGCGGCAGGTGCAGGTTGATCGCGACGTCGGTGCCGTCGCGCAGGCCATGGCCGTTGGCCAGGTGCACGAGGTGCATCGCGAGGCGCTCGTCCAGCGAGAACGCCGTCCACGATTCGAGCGCGAGGAACATCAGGCGCGAGCGCTGGCAATACAGCTCGACGAAGTGTCGATACAGCAAGGGGTATCGATCGAGCAGGCCCTCGAACTGCGCGGCCGACACGGCCAGCAGCGTCGTCGGGCAATGCGCGACGGCGTCGTGCGGGCGCGGCAGGTGGTCGAACAGCGATGTGTCGCCGAACCACGCGCCAGGCTGCAGGAACGTGAGCAGGCCCTGGCGGCCGTCGGGCCCGCTGGCGCCGAGGCGGATCGCGCCGCCGAGGATGCCGTACCAGGCATCGCCGGGACGATCCTTCGCGTAGACGACCTCGCCCTCGTTGAGATGGCGCAGCGTGGCGACGTCCAGCACCTCGTCGCGCGGACCGGCGGGCAGGGCGCCGAACCACGGGCTGTCGAGCATCGTCTGCCGCTGGGCGGCTGTCAGGCGGGCCATAGGGTCTTCCCTTTTCGAAATGCAAATCAGCGACAGACGACGCGCCCCAGCAAAAAGTACGATCGTTCGTACTGAGGCTGCAGGGTTCGAACGCGATGTTCGACTCGTCTGCGCCCGCTGCCTATCCGCAGTGCTACCCATGCCACGACGCCCTTCGCCCGCGCCACCGCCGCGCGGGCCCGGCATCCGCGGCCTCAGTCGATCGAGACAGCTTCGACACAGATCGAACCGGAGGGGTTCGGCATGGATGCGTGCGCCCGCACACGTCCATGCCACCTGCACGGACGCCCCGCACAAGGCTTCCGCCACTCAACGACATGACGGAGACAGCGATGAACAAGACGATCCTCAAGTGGCTCACCGTGGCCCTGCTCGCCCTCTGCGCCCTGCCCTCGTGGGCCACGGGCTATGCCCAGACCAGGTACCCGATCATCCTGGTGCACGGCCTGTTCGGCTTCGACAACATCGGGCCGCTGGAATACTTCTACGGCATCCCCGAGGACCTGCGCGCCAACGGCGCCAAGGTCTACGTCGCGCAGGTGGCGGCGGCCAACTCGACGGAGGTGCGCGGCGAGCAGCTGCTCACCTACGTCAAGCAGGTGCTGGCCGTCACCGGCGCGTCCAAGGTCAACCTGATCGGCCACAGCCATGGCGGCCCGACCGTGCGCTACGTCGCGTCGGTGGCGCCCAACCTCGTCGCCTCGGTCACCAGCGTCGCGGGGCCGAACCGGGGCGCCGCGCTGGCGGACGCGCTCAACGGCACGCTGCCGGCGGGCTCGCTGTCGCGCACCGTCGTCGCCACGGTCGTCAACGGCTTCGCGTCGCTGATCGGGCTGATCTCGGGCAACAACGCGTCGCAGAACTCGTCGGCGGCGCTGAACTCGCTGTCGTCCACCGGCATGGCCCGGTTCAACGCGGCGCATCCGGAAGGCCTGCCCACGAGCGCGTGCGGCCAGGGCCCGGCGGTGGGATCCAACGGCGTGCGCTACTACTCGTGGAGCGGCGCACAACCGTTCACCAACGCGCTCGACCCGCTCGACGCGGGCCTGGCGGTGGTCTCCGTGGTGTACGGCGGCGCGAAGAACGACGGCCTGGTCGGCTCGTGCAGCAGCCATCTGGGCACCGTCATCCGCGACGACTACGGCATGAACCACCTCGACGAGGTGAACCAGACCGCCGGCATCGTCAACTGGTTCGAGGTCGACCCCAAGAGCGTCTTCCGCAACCAGGCCAACCGCCTGAAGAACCTGGGGCTGTGAGATGCGCCCATGCCTGCGCATGACGTGGGTGGCGGGCGGGCTCGCCGCGGCGGCGCTGGTGGCGATCGCATGGCCGGACGGCCCGGCCGCGACGCCGCGCGCGGACGCGCCGGCGCCCGCCGCGCGCGAGGTCGTGCCGGCGCAGACCACGTCGCTGGCC
>JBJMWE010000390.1:0-10171 GCA_045810285.1 Vitreoscilla sp.
CGCGTGGCTCCGCGGCCGGCTTGGGCGCGGCGGCGGCGGCGACCGCCACGGCGGGCTTGGGCGCGGGCGCAGCGGCCGGCTTGACCGCGGGCTTGGTGGCCAGCACGCGGATCCAGTACATGGTGCGGTCCGTCTCGCGCTGGGCGCGCTCGGCGGCGGAGGCGGCGGCGGCCGACTGGGGCGCCGACTGCGCTGCGGCGGCGGTGCAGGCGAGGACGCAGGCCAGCAACAAGGCGCCGCGCAAGGCAGAGGTCGGTTCGGTCATGGCAATCCTGCTCGTTTTGACGTCACCGGGCGCCGATGTCCCTCTCGACGCCCGCGTCCGCCGCGAACACATGCCGCGAGCGGAGTGCCGCAGTGTAGTCACGCGCGGCGCCGCGCAAGCCACGGCCCGCCGCCGCGCCCGGCGCCCGGAGCGCACTTCGTCACGATTTGGTCATGCTTGCGCGCGCCGCCGGATGTTCCTCGGCCGCCGGGCGCCGACGATGCTAGCGGTCGCAGCCGTCCTTGACCGCCGACACCGCGTTCGCCGTCACGACGATCGTGCGGTCGTAGCAGCCGAGCCGGCTGTCCTCGACGTGCACCCGCTGGCGGCTCGTGGAGTTCGTCGTGGTGGCGGCGCCCGTCGCCTGGTCGTAGGACGTCGTCGCGTGCGGCGTGACGATCTCGTGGCTGGTCGTCCAGGAGGATTCGCCGCGCGGGCCGTCGGTGCGCTCCTGCACCTTGCGTTCCTGCGAGATCGTCGTGTCGAGGACGACGGCGTTGCCCGACAGCGTCTCCACGAAGTCCACCGCCAGCGGGTAGCTGGCGTGCGTGCTGCGCAGCGTGACGCCGTGCGGGTCGTAGGTGGTCACCGCCGTGTGGACGTCGGTGCGCTGGCCGATCTTCTGCGCGTAGCGCGTGTCGTCGATGGCGAAGTCCTGCGTGTTGGAGAACGTCATCGCCCGGTCGACGACGGTCGTGACCGGGCCGTGCGAGGTGAACAGGGTGCCGGCGATGCGGTAGTGGCGGCGCGAGGCGACGGTCACGCGGCCGCTGGCGTTCGCGCCGTCGACGACCAGGCCGTGGTCGTCGACCTGCACGATGGGCGCGGCGAGCGTGTTGTGCGTCACCGCGCCGGCGAGCACGGGCGCGCCCGGGTCGCGCCACGCGAGCAGGGTGGCGGTGACGGAGAAGTTGTCCTGCGCGCCGAATACCTGCACCGAGACCGTGTGCGGCTGCCCGTCGTCGAGCTGGCCGGCGAACGGCGTCAGATCGATGCGCGAGGGCTCGAAGTTCAACGTCTGCACGCCGGGCGCCGGCGCCCACAGCGCGGGGTTGATGCCGCCGGTGTAGATCCACGGGAACACCGGCGCGACGCCCGCCGGCACGCCGTCGATCGCCACCTCGACTTCGCGGAACGCGCCGCCGCCGCAGCTTTGCAGCACGCTCGCATCGGCGTCGGGCACGCAGGTGTACCAGAACTCGTCGGACGCCTGGCTCTGCGCGATCACGTCGAGGGCGAGCCGCTCGACGTTGCGCGGCAGGGTCAGGGTCTTCGCGAGCGTCGGGTTCGACGGCGACAGGGCCGTGAGCGACGGTGCCAGCGGCAGGACGACCTGCGGGCTGGCGGGCGGCGCCGCGCCGCGCTCCTGCGGGTAGAAGACCAGGCTGGCGCTGCCGAAGATGCGCCCGGTGTAGGTCGAGTCGACCACGTTGCCCAGGATGGCCTCGCCGGACTGCGCCGACGCGAGCAGCGCGCTGTCGTCGGTCACGTCGCGCTCGACGTGCCAGGCGCGCGCGGTGGCCGAGCCCGGTTCCATCGTCGTGCCGAAATACAGGTTGACGCCGCCCACGTCGATGACGGCGGTGCGGTCGAACTGCCGCCCCGCGTCGACCCGGTAGTCGGCCTGCAGCACGACCTTGGCCCACGGCCCGGGACAGCCGGCCGGCGGCGCGTAGGCCAGCGCGACCGGCGTGAAACCGGCGAACTCCTGGTTGGCGAACAGCGATACGGTGCAGGGTGTCGTCCGCGGCCGCGGGACGAGCAGTTCCGCGTCGGCCACGGTGCGCGTGCCGATCGCGGGCGCGGGCGGTTCGGCGAAGCCGGAGGCGGGCGGGTGCGCGAACGCGGCGGGTGCGGTGAGCGAGGCGAGCGCGGCGAGGCAGCCCGACGCGACGGCGGAAAGGCGGTTCATGGCAGGCCCTGGGGTTTGTCGTTGGTCGGGCGATGATGGCATCGGGCGCCGCCGGCGGCGTCGGTGCAGACCCGCACGGGGCCCGGCGGTTGAATGCAGGCTTGCGGCCGCGGTGCCGCAGTCGCCCGAAGACGCAGCCGTCGCCGGCGCACGATGTCGATTTCGCGGCTCGCCGTTCGTCGTGCCGGATCCGGCCGCGTCGGCCGGGCGCATCGAAAGCCATCATGAAACTGCTCCTCACCTCCGCCGGCGTCCAGAACGCGAGCATCGAGCGGGCGCTCGTCCGCCTGCTGGGCAAGCCCTTCGCCGACTGCCACGCGCTGAGCATCCCCACCGCGATCTACGGCCATCCGATGGGCGGGCCGGTCAAATCGTGGCGCTTCATCACCGGCAACGCCGCCACGCCGATGACCGAGCTCGGCTGGAAGTCGCAGGGCGTGCTGGAGCTGACGGCGCTGCCCAGCCTGCCGCGCGAGCGCTGGGAGGCCTGGGTGCGCGAGGCGGACGTGTTCCTCGTCAACGGCGGCGACGCGCCGTACCTGTGCCACTGGATGCGCCAGTCGGGCTTCGGCGACCTCCTGCCCGAGTTGCGCGACAAGGTGTGGGTGGGCCTGAGCGCCGGCAGCATGGTGATGACGCCGCGCATCGGCGACGACTTCGTCGAGCGGCGGCCGCCGATCACCGGCGACGACCGCGCGCTGGGCGTCGTCGGCTTCTCCCTCTTCCCGCACCTCGACCACCCGAACCTGCCGGACAACACGATGGCGGCCGCGGAGCGCTGGGCCGCCACGCTCGGCAATCCGGCATACGCCATCGACGACCAGACGGCGATCCAGGTCGCCGACGGCCGGGTCGAGGTCGTCTCCGAAGGGAACTGGCGCTGGTTCGGGCCGGCTAGGGCTTGACGAACTTCAGCACGAACTCGTCCTTCGGCTGCAGCGGCTCGGGCGTGTTGCGGTCGCGCGGGTCGCCGGGGTTGCGCAGGAAATCGCCCTCGGCCAGCAGTCGGAACCCCGCGGCCTCGACCTCCTTGCGCAGGAACGACTCCTCGATGCGGTGCAGCGTGCCCGCCTCCGTGATGCCGGTGCCCGGCCGCCCCGCATGGTCCGCGATCACGTAGAGACCGCCCGGCTTGAGTGCGGCGAAGATCGCCCGGTTCATGCGCGCGCGGTCGACGGGGATCCACCCGAAGTCGTGGTAGTTGAACATCAGCGTCACGAGGTCGAGCTTGCCGTCGGCCACCTCGGGCGGCACCGGGTCGTCGAAGGGCAGGGCGACGTAGGCGATGGGCGCGGCCGCGACTCCGGCGGCCTTCATGCGGCCGCTGCGCTCGGCCAGCACGTCGGCGGCGGTGCGCGCGGGCGCTGGCATGCCCACGGGGGGCGCGGCGCCGCCTTCGGGCTGCGCCGGACGGACCGCGGGCGCATTCGGATTGCGCGGCCGGCCCTGGGCCCAGACCATGCCCGTGGGCCCGACCATGCGGGCCAGCAGCTCGGTCGTGTAGCCGCCGCCGGTGCTCACGTCCAGCACCGTCCAGCCCGGGCGCGCGCCGACGAAGGTCATCAGGTCGGCCGGATGGCGGCGCTGGTCGTTCGTGCGGTCGGCGTCGGTGCGGTCGGGGCTGGCGACGATGGCCGCGACCTGCTCGCGCGTCAGCGGCGCGGCGCTGGACGTGGACGAGCTGACCGAGGTCGTGGTCACCTTGGACACCGTCTCCATGCGTGGCGGCTCCGGCGGCAACGGCTTCGAGGCGCAGCCGAGCAGCGCGGCGGCCGCCAGCGCGGGCGAGCCGAGGCGGACGAGGAAGCGAACGGCCATGGCGGGTCTCCGTTTCTTGATGAGCGGCGGATGTTGCCAGGGCAGGCGACGTGCCGGGCTTGGCCCTGCTGCCGTGTCGCCCTTCATGATGCGCACAGGCGCGCGGCATGAGCCTGCCAGGCTTGAGAATGGCGCCTGAGACACCACCTGACCGAGTCATGCCCCTGCAAGACTTCCACCCCGCCGTCGCGCGCTGGTTCGAACGCCGGTTCGGCGTGCCCACGCCGGCGCAGGTCGCGGCATGGCCGCACATCCGCGCGGGGCGCGACGCCCTGGTGGCCGCGCCCACCGGCTCGGGCAAGACGCTCACGGCCTTCCTGGCGGCGCTCGACGACCTGGTGTGCCGCGGCGTGGCGGGCGCGCTGCCGGACGAGACGGCCGTCGTCTACGTGTCGCCGCTGAAGGCGCTGTCCAACGACATCCGCGCCAACCTCGAGGAGCCGCTGGCCGGCATCCGCGCCGAACTCGTGGCCCAGGGCCTGCCCGACGTCGAGATCCGCACCGCGGTTCGTACCGGCGACACGCCGCAGCGCGAGCGCCAGCAGGTGATGCGCCGGCCGCCGCACATCCTGGTGACGACGCCGGAGTCGCTCTACGTGCTGCTGGGCTCGCTCGCCGGGCGCCGCATGCTGGCCAACGTGCGCACGGTGATCGTCGACGAGATCCACGCGCTGGCCGCCAACAAGCGCGGCAGCCATCTCGCGCTGTCGCTGGAGCGGCTGCAGAACATCGTCGACCAGCCGCCGTGCGCGAACACGCCGGACGCGGACGGCGTGCTGCCCGACCCGAAGGCCGTGGCGGTGCGCGCCGAGCCGCGGCACGTCACGCGCATCGGGCTGTCGGCCACGCAGAAGCCGATCGCCGAGGTGGCGCGCTTCCTGGTCGGCGCGGGCGCCGCCGTGGATGGCCGGGCCGACTGCGCGATCGTCGACATCGGCTACAAGAAGCAGCGCGACCTCGCGCTGGAGGTGCCGCCGACGCCGCTGTCGGCCGTGATGTCGCACGAGCAGTGGGACATGGTCTACCAGCGCATCGTCGAACTGGTGGCCACGCACCGCACCACGCTCGTCTTCGTCAACACGCGCCGCATGGCCGAGCGCGCGGCGCGCCACCTGGCCGAGCTGCTGGGCAAGGACGCGGTGGCCGCGCACCACGGCAGCCTCGCGCGCGAGCTGCGGCTGGACGCCGAGCAGCGGCTCAAGCGCGGCGAGCTGAAGGTGCTGGTGGCGACGGCCTCGCTGGAGCTGGGGCTGGACATCGGCGACGTCGATCTCGTCTGCCAGCTCGGCTCGCCGCGCTCCATCGCGGCCTTCCTGCAGCGCGCGGGACGCGCGGGCCACGCGGTGGGCGGCACGCCCAAGGCGCGCCTGTTCCCGCAGTCGCGCGACGAGCTCGTCGAATGCGCTGCGCTGCTGGAGGCGGTGCAGCGCGGCGAACTCGACACGCTGCGCGTGCCGTCCGTGCCGCTGGACGTGCTGGCCCAGCAGATCGTCGCCGAGACCGCCTGCCGCGACTGGGACGAGGACGCGTTGTTCGCACTGCTGCGCCGCGCCTGGCCGTACGCCACGCTGCCGCGCGAGCGCTTCGACGCCGTGCTGCGCATGCTGGCCGACGGCTACACCACGCGCCAGGGTCCGCGCGGCGCCTACCTGCATCGCGACGCGGTGCACCACCAGCTGCGCGAGCGCCGTGGCGCGCGCATGACGGCGCTCACGTCCGGGGGCACCATTCCGGAGACGGGCGACTACACCGTGCTGCTGGAGCCGCAGTCCGATCGCATCGGCACCGTCAACGAGGACTTCGCCGTCGAGAGCCTGGCGGGCGACGTGTTCCAGCTGGGCAACGCCAGCTACCGCATCCTGCGCGTCGAGCCGGGGCGCGTGCGCGTCGAGGACGCGAAGGGCCAGCCGCCCAACATCCCGTTCTGGCTGGGCGAGGCGCCGGGGCGCAGCGACGAGCTCTCGATGGCCGTCTCGCGCCTGCGCGAGGCGGTCGGCGAGCAGGTGAGGCGCCACGGCCAGGCCGCGGCGGTCGCCGGCCTCGTCGAGGCCGCCGGCGGTGGCATTGCGGCCGACGGCGCGCGCCAGATCGTCGAGCATCTCGCCGCCGCGCAGGCCGCGCTCGGCGCGCTGCCCACGCAGCAGCGCATCGTGATGGAGCGCTTCTTCGACCAGTCGGGCGGCATGCAGCTGGTGGTGCACTCGCCGTTCGGCAGCCGCCTGAACCGGGCCTGGGGCCTCGCGCTGCGCAAGCGCTTCTGCCGCCAGTTCAACTTCGAGCTGCAGGCCGCGGCGACCGAGGACGCGATCGTGCTGTCGCTGTCCACCAGCCACAGCTTCCCGCTCGACGAGGTCGCGCGCTACCTGCGTTCGGCCACCGCGCTGGACGTGCTGGTCCAGGCGCTGCTGGACGCACCGCTGTTCGCCGTGCGCTGGCGCTGGAACGCGACGACGGCGCTCGCGCTGCCGCGCTTCGTCGGCGGGCGCAAGGTGGCGCCGCAGCTGCAGCGCATGAAGTCCGAAGACCTGCTGGCCTCGGTGTTCCCCGACCAGGTTGCCTGCGCGGAGAACCTCAGCGGCCCGCGCGAGGTGCCCGACCACCCGCTGGTGGCGCAGACCATGGACGACTGCCTGCACGAGGCGATGGACGCCGAGGGCTGGCTGGCCGTGCTGCGCGGCATCGAGTCGGGCGCGATCGAGGTGATCGCGCGCGACCTGCCTGCGCCGTCGCCGCTGGCCGCCGAGGCGCTCACCGCGCGGCCCTACGCCTACCTGGACGACGCGCCGATCGAGGAGCGCCGCACGCAGGCCGTGCAGGCGCGCCGCTTCGGCGACGCGGACAACGTCGGCGAGATGGGCGCGCTCGACGCCGACGCGATCGCCGGCGTGCGCGAGGAGGCCTGGCCGCGCGCGCGCAACGCCGACGAGGTGCACGAGGCGCTGATGACGCTGGGCACGATCACCGACGCCGAGGCGCGGGCCAACGAGCACTGGGACGCCGCGCTGGCGTCGCTCGCGCGCGCCGGACGCGCGACGCGGCTGCGCGTGGGCGCGAGCGAGGGTGGCCTGTGGGTCGCCGCCGAGCGCCTCGCGGGGCTGCGCCCGCTGTACCCGCGGGCCGACGAGACGCCCGCGGTCACGCCGCCCGCCGGCTACGAGACGCCGTTCGACACCGACGAGGCGGCGTTGCGCGAGCTGCTGCGCTCGCGCCTGGGCGGCCTCGGGCCGGTGACCGTCGACGTGCTCGTCGACCAGCTGCGCCTGCCGCGCGGCGACATCGAGGCGGCGCTCGCCGCGCTGCAATCGGAAGGCAGCGTGTTCCAGGGCCACGTCACCCCCGGCCTCGACGCGATCGAGTGGTGCGAGCGCCACCTGCTCGCACGCATCCATCGCTACACGCTCAAGCGCCTGCGCCGCGAGATCGAGCCCGTCGAGCCGCGTGACTTCGTGCGCTTCCTGTTCGAGTGGCAACACGTGGCGGGTGCGTCGCGCGTCAGCGGGCCGGAGGCCTTGCCCGCGGTCCTGGCGCAGCTCGAGGGCTTCGAGGCGCCGGCGTCGCTGTGGGAAGCCGAGGTCCTGCCTGCACGGGTGAAGGACTACGCGTCGTCCTGGCTCGACGACCTGTGCACCGCCGGCCGCACGCTGTGGACGCGCCTGCGGCCGCTGGCCAGCGGCACGCAGGGCGGCGGCCGCTCGTCCCTGCGCACCACGCCCATCCTGCTGCTGCCGCGCCGTGCGGCCCCGACCTGGTCGCGCATCGCGACGGCCGCCGCGAGCGACGACGGCGAGCCGCTGGGCGGCCGCGCGCAGCGCGTGCTGGATTTCCTCGAGGCCAACGGCGCCTCCTTCTTCGACGAGATGGCCGACGGCGCGCGGCTGCTGCGCGCCGAGCTGGAGGATGCGCTGGCCGAGCTCGTGGTGCGCGGCCGCGCCAGCTGCGACAGCTACGCCGGCCTGCGCGCGCTGCTCGTGCCGGCGGCCCGGCGCGCGACGGCGGCGTCGCGCTCGCGGCGCCGCGTCGCGCTGTTCGGCATCGAGGACGCGGGACGGTGGAACGTGGTCAGGTCGCCGCAGGTCGTCGCCGACGCGGCCGCGCACGCCGAAGCCGTCGACCATGTGGCCCGCACGCTGCTGCGCCGTTACGGCGTCGTCTGCTTCGAGATGCTCGATCGCGAGGCCGCATGGCTGCCGCCGTGGCGCGAGCTGGTGCGCGTCTACCGGCGGCTGGAGGCCCGCGGCGAGATCCGCGGCGGGCGGTTCATCGCCGGCGTGACGGGCGAGCAGTTCGCGCTGCCCGACGCCATCGCCGCGATGCGCGCCGTGCGCCGGCAACCGCCCGACGACACGCTGGTGTGCCTGGCGGCGTCCGATCCGGCCAACCTGCTCGGCACGGTGCTCACCGGCCCCAAGGTGCCGCGCGTGGCCGGCTCGCGGGTGCTGTACCGCGATGGCCTGGCCATCGGCACCAGCATCGGCGGGCAGATCGAGTTGCTGGTGCCGCTGGAGCCCGCCGCGGCCCGCGCGGCGATGCGCGCGCTGGCGCTCGATCCGCAGCTGCGGTTCATCGAGATGGCCAGCGCCGAGACCGTCGGCAGGGCGTCGTAGGGCGGGTTAGCCGCAGGCGTAACCCGCCGTTCGGCGGCGTGCTGGCCCCTTGCTGGTCATCCGCCACGAACGCGAGCTTCACGACGCCTGCGAACGGCGGGTTACGCCCGCGGCTAGCCCGCCCTACGGGCCCGAGGGCTCGCATTGCCGCCGGCGTTTCCCTCAAACACATCCACCCGGCGTGCGCTGGTCAATGCGGCCGGCACAGCCCCAGGATCTGCTCCTGCTGCGTGCAGCCCGCCTCGGCGCGCGAGGCTGGCGCGGCCGGGCGCGGTGCGGCGGACGGGTCGCCGCAACTGCGCAGCGCGCGCTCCGTCGGCCCGTAGTACGTCCATCCCTTGCCGAGCGCGGGCAGCGCCAGCCGGACGTCGCGCCATTTGGGATGCCCCTCCGTCTGCAGCAGGGGGAAGTTCTGGCACAGCGAGCGCGCGAACTGCGCGAGGCGGTCCACGGTCACGCGGTACGAGTAGTCGTAGGTCACGAGGTAGGCCTTCACGGCCAGGCCGTCGACGTCCTGGTCCAGCCAGTTCGGATAGCTCGCGGAGCGGATGGTGGCCGCCACGTAGGTCTGCAGCGCGGCCCGCGTGGCCGCGTTCTTCGGGTCGACCTTGAGCAGGCGCACCAGCTGCTTGGCCTCGGGCTTCATGTCGGCCAGCAGCTTCGCGGGCTGGCCGGCCACGATCGCCACCACGTCGATGCTCCTGTCGGTCGTCAGCCTGACCAGCGCCTCCTCGTTGGTGAGCGTGGTGACCTGCTTGTCGGGCAAGGGCTGCGCGAACATCAGGCGATAGATCGTCGACGCGCTCATCGCGGTGCCGCTCTGCAGCGGGCCGATGTTGATGCGGGCATCGTGGATGTCGTGCACGAACTGCAGCGGCGAGTCGGCGCGCACGACGAAGTAGATCTCCTCGTCGTAGAGCGGCAGCACCACGCGCAGGGGCCGGATCAGGTCGGAGGCTTCCGAATTGCCGCGCGCGGCGTAGTCCAGGAAGGCCTGGTAGACGTCGGACTGCACGATCGCGAGCTTGACGTCGGTGTCGTAGCGCAGGCGGCTGACGTTGTCCGCCGAACCCTTGGACGGCAGGGCCTCGAGCTGGATGCCGGCCTGCGGGGCGACGAAGCGTGCGAGGTCGCGGCCGATCTGGATGTATGTGCCGCGGTCCGACGCGGTCACGATCTTGTACATGACGGTGGCCTGCGCGGGTTGCGCCGCGGCGCTGCCGCACGCCGCGAACAGCCCTGCGAGGAGCGCGAGGCGCACCCGGCCGAGTCGATCGAGGAGGGCGGCGCGGGCATCGGGGCGGTCGTGCATGGGGACTCCTCCAGGCGTTGTCGTCTTTGCGGCGCTCGGCGCGCCGGTGGTCACGGTGTCGTCCGCGAGCCCTGCCCGCAGAGGCCCAGCGTCGCGCGGGCCGGCTCGCACGCGGGCGCGGGTGGGGACGGGGGCGGTGGGCTGGCGACCACGGGGCCCGGATCGCGCGCGCCCGCGAGCGCCTGCGCCGCTGCGGGCGCGGCCGGCGCACGTGTCGCGGCGCGGTGGCACAGGCCCAGCGTCTCGCTTTCGAGCGTGCA
>JBJMWE010000391.1:0-3977 GCA_045810285.1 Vitreoscilla sp.
CAGCAGGGTCTTGCCGGAACCGGTCGGGCCCACGAGCAGGATATTACTCTTGGACAACTCGATGTCGTCCTTCTTGCCCAGGTGCTTCAGACGCTTGTAATGGTTGTAGACCGCCACCGACAGGATGCGCTTGGCCACGTCCTGGCCGATCACGTAGTTGTCGAGGCTGGCCTTGATCTCGGACGGCATCGGCAGGTCGGAGCGCGAGGTCTTCGCGGCAGCGCCTTCGGCCGGCACTTCATCACGGATGATGTCGTTGCACAGCTCGATGCATTCGTCGCAGATGAACACCGACGGGCCGGCGATCAGCTTCTTGACCTCGTGCTGGCTCTTGCCGCAGAAAGAGCAGTACAAGACCTTTTCGGCGGAGGTGCCCTTCTTATCTGCCATGGACGTGCTTCGAAAGCCTGGAAAAGTGGGGATGCAGTGGAATGATAGACCAAGCGGCGGGAGGCCCCGCCGCCGTGCTCAACCGCGGTTGGCGACGACCTGGTCGACCAGGCCGTAGCTCTTGGCCTCGTCGGCCGACATGAAGTAATCCCGCTCGGTGTCCGACTGGATCTTTTCCAGCGGCTGGCCGGTGCGATCGGCCAGGATCTTGTTGAGCTGCTCGCGCGTCTTCAGGATCTCGCGGGCGTGGATCTCGATGTCCGTCGCCTGCCCCTGCGCGCCGCCCAGCGGCTGGTGGATCATGATCTTCGAGTTGGGCAGCGAGAAGCGCTTGCCCTTCTCGCCCGCCGACAGCAGGAACGCGCCCATGCTGGCGGCCAGGCCGATGCACAGCGTGGAGACGTTGGGCTTGATGAAGTTCATCGTGTCGAAGATCGACATGCCCGCGCTGACGCTGCCGCCCGGCGAGTTGATGTACAGCGAGATGTCCTTGTCCGGGTTCTCGCTCTCCAGGAACAGCAACTGAGCGACCACCAGGTTCGCCGAATGGTCGTTCACCGGGCCCACCAGGAAGATGATGCGCTCGCGCAGCAGGCGCGAGTAGATGTCGTACGCGCGTTCGCCGCGGCCGGAGGTCTCGATGACCATGGGCACCATGCCCAGGGCTTGCGTTTCAAGTGCGCTCATGGAGGAGTACTTTTCGTCAGATGAAAGGAGTCTTTCGGAGACCATTATGTCGCGTCGGACGCGACCCCACCGCCGGAGATGGCGGTGGAACAGCACATTACAACCCCGCGGTCGCGGTCCGCTCCTGCCCCCGAGGGGCCGCCTGGCGAAGCCGGCCTTCCGCTCCCTCGACCTCCAGGCCGGCGCTCGAGCGGCAGCGCCGACAGAAGTAGAAACGCCCGGCTCTGCCGGGCGTTCGAACCGGGAAGGCCGTCGATCAGGCCGTCATCAGCGCGTCGAACGGCAGTTCCTTGTCCGTGACCTTGGCCTTGGACAGCACGAACTCGGTCACGTTGTTCTCGACCACGATGGCTTCCACCTCGGCCATGCGCGAGCGGTCGGACAGGTACCAGCGCTGCACTTCCACCGGCTTCTCGTAGCTCTGCGACATCTCCTCGATGTGCGCCTGGAGCTGCTCCGGCTTGGCCTGCAGGTTGTTGGAGCGCACCAGCTCGGCGACGACCAGGCCCAGGCGCACGCGGCGCTCGGCCTGGGGCACGAAGATCTCGGCGGGGATCGGGGCCTTGTCGGCATCCTTGACGCCGCGCTGCTTCAGGTCCTCGCGGGCGTTGGCGACCAGGCGCTCCGTCTCGCCCTGCACCAGGGCCTTGGGCAGGTCCAGCGTGGCGGCGGCGGCCAGCGCGTCCATCGCGGCGGCCTTGTTGCGGGCCAGCACGCGGAACTTCACTTCGCGCTCGAGGTTCTTGCGCACGTCGGCGCGCAGGCCGTCGACGGTGCCGTCGGCGATGCCCAGCGACTTGGCGAACGCGTCGTCGACCTCGGGCAGGTGCTGCGCCTCGACCTTCTTCATCGTGACCATGAAGTCGGCTTCGCGGCCGGCCACTTCCGCGCCGTGGTAGTCGGCGGGGAACTGCAGCGGGAACGTCTTGGATTCGCCGACCTTCATGCCGCGCACGGCCTGGTCGAACTGCTCGAGCATCTGGCCTTCGCCGACCAGGAACTGGAACGCCTCGGCCTTGCCGCCCTCGAACGGCTCGCCGTCGATCTTGCCTTCGAAGTCGATGGTGACGCGGTCGCCGGCCTGGGCGCCTTCGGCGGCCGGGCGCTGGGCGAACGTGCGGCGCTGCTTGCGCAGGATGTCGACGGTCTTGTCGATGGCGGCGTCGTCGACGGTGGTCGTGACGCGCTCGACTTCGGCGGCGGCCAGGTCGCCGATGACGACTTCCGGGTACACCTCGAACGTGGCATCGAAGTCCATCGAGCCTTCGGCCGACTGCTCCTTCTCGGCGATGCGCGGGGCACCGGCGACGCGCAGCCTGGCCTCGTTGGCGGCGGCGTTGAACGCGGCGCCCAGCTTGTCGTTCATGACCTCGTACTGCACCGAGTAGCCGTAGCGCTGGGCCACGACCGACATCGGCACCTTGCCCGGGCGGAAGCCGTCGGCCTTGACCGTGCGCGACAGCTTCTTCAGCCGGGTTTCGACTTCCTTGTTGATCTCGTCGGCCGGGAGGCTCAGGGAGATGCGGCGCTCGAGCTTGTCGAGGGTTTCAACGTTGACTGCCATGATGGGACTCTTGGTTCGCAAATTCTGGTGCGCGGGGCGGGACTCGAACCCGCACGCCGGTGAAGGCGTCAGGACCTAAACCTGGTGCGTCTACCAATTTCGCCACCCGCGCTTCGTGACCCAGGAGCTGGGGACAGGATTGGACGCAACCCCCCGCTTTCCGGTGAACCAGGGATTCTAACTGCATCCGGCCGGGCGGCCGGATTCTTCAGGCAGCAGTTTGCACCGGGCGAACCCTGAACGCGGCGGCATACATCGCCGGCAGCGCCAGCAGGGTCAGCACGGTGGCGATCACGAGGCCGCCCATGATGGCCACGGCCATCGGGCCCCAGAACGCGCTCTCGGACAGCGGGATCATCGCCAGCACGGCCGCGGCGGCGGTCAGCACGATCGGCCGGAACCGGCGCACCGCCGACTCGATGATCGCGTTCCAGGCCGGCACGCCCTGGGCGCGATCCTGCTCGATCTGGTCGATCAGGATCACCGAGTTGCGCATGATCATGCCCATCAGCGCGATCACGCCCAGCAGCGCGACGAAGCCGAACGGCCGGTTGAGCAGCAGCAGCGCGCCGGCGGCGCCGGCCACGCCCAGCGGGCCGGTGGCGAAGACGAGCAGCGCGCGCGAGAAGCTGTGCAGCTGCAGCATCAGCAGCGTGAAGATGATGAACAGCATCACCGGCACGCCCGCCGCGATCGAGCCCTGGCCCTTGGACGCCTCCTCGACCGCGCCGGCCACCTGGATCTCGTAGCCCGGCGGCATCTTGTTCATGACCGCCTTCAGCGGCCCGACCGCCTTGCCCTTGCCCCACAGCTCGTCGGTGACGGTCGGGCCCTGCATGCCCTCCACCACGTCGCCCTGCACGGTCACCGCATAGCTGCGGCCTTCGCGCCACAGGACGCCCGGCTCCCAGCCGAGCGACAGCCTGGCGATCTGCGTCAGCGGGATCACGCCGCCGTTGCTGGTGGCCACGTAGCCGCTCGCCAGGTTGGCGACGGCGCTGCGCTCGGCCAGCGGCTGGCGCAGGACGATGTCGATCAGCTGGTCGCCCTCGCGGTACTGGCCGATCGTCGAGCCCGAGAACTGCGTCTGCGTGGCCTGGGCGATGGCCTGCGTCGTCACGCCCAGCGCGCGCGCCTTGGCCTGGTCGACCGCGAGCCGCATCGCCAGCACGTTCTCGTTCCAGTTGTCGTTGACGCCGCGCATGTGCGGGTTGTCGCGCAGCACCGCCTTGGCCTCGTCGGCCCAGCGGCGCACCTGGTCGGCATCCGGGCCGACGACGCGGAACTGCACCGGGTAGGCGACCGGCGGCCCGTTGGGCAGCAGCTTGACGCGCGA
>JBJMWE010000392.1:0-52116 GCA_045810285.1 Vitreoscilla sp.
GCGACGGCGGGCGCCCCGGCGGCCGCGGCCAGCCGCGCGGTGCCGGCGTCCCAGGCGTTGGCGAGCAGCAGCAGGCCGTCGGCGTGCAACTGGTGGAATCGGGTGGCGTGTTCGGGCTTCATCGGCGTGTCCTTCAAGGTGGGTCAGGGATGCTGGCACGCATTGTTGCGGCGGACTCGCCGTTTGCGGACCTGTCTGCCGGATATCTCCCTGGCGGCGTGGCCGCCTGCCGCGGACGTCCAGCGATTCTTCGCTACCATCGCCGGCTGGGCGGCCGCCGGTGCCCTCGCCAAGCCATTCGAAAGACATTGCGATGACCTCAGGATTCCACGTGCACGGCCCCCATGACCACGAAGTCGAGCACGCCATCGAGCACGGCGCCAAGGGCATGACGGGGCAGCTGGCCGTCATCACCGCGGTCCTTGCGACGGTGGGCGCCCTCTTCTCGTACATGGGCGGCGCCACCCAGGCCGACGCGGCGCTCGCCAAGAACGACGCGGCGATCCGCAAGACCGAGGCGTCGGACCAGTGGAACTTCTACCAGGCCAAGAACGCGCGCCAGGCCATCTCCGAGGTGGCCCTGGACCTGGTGCCGGCCGAGCGCCGCGACACGTACGCGAAGAACATCGAGAAGTACAAGGCCGACAAGGAGCCCATCAAGGCCAGGGCCGAGGCCCTCGAGGAAGAGGCGAAGAAGTTCGACGAGACCAGCGAGCACCTGATGCACCAGCACCATCGCTGGGCCGAGGCGACGACGGCCATCCAGGTGTCGATCGCGCTGGCCGCCATCGCGCTGCTGACGCGCCGCCGCTGGCTCGAGTGGTGCACGCTGGGCGTGGCCGGCGTGGGCATCGCCATCGGCGTGGCCGCGTTCCTCAAGGTCTGAGAGGGGCCCCTCATGAAAGTCTGCATCTACGGCGCCGGCGCCATCGGCCTGCTGGTGGGCGCGCGGCTGGCGGCCACGGGCCGGCACCCGGTGAGCGCGGTCGCGCGCGGCGCGACGCTCGCCGCGCTCGACGAACACGGGTTGCGGGTGGACGGCTTCGCCGGCCCCATCGAAGGCCCCGTCACGGCCAGCGCCGACCCCGGCGCCCTGGGCGTGCAGGACGTCGTCGTCATCGCCGTGAAGGCGCCGGCGCTGGCCGACGTCGGCCGCCGCATCGCGCCGCTGCTGGGGCCGCACACGCTGATCGTGCCGGCGATGAACGGCGTGCCCTGGTGGTTCTGCCACGGGCTGTCGGGCCCGGCGGCCGGCCTCGCGCTGAAGGCGGTCGACCCGGACGGCAGCATCGCGCGCCACCTGCCGCTCGAACAGGTGATCGGCTGCGTGGTGCACGCCGCGGCCTCGGTGGTCGAACCCGGCAAGGCCTACAACCAGATGGGCCGTGGCCTGGTGATCGGCGAGCCGCGCGGCGGCGTGTCCGATCGGGTCCTCGCGCTGAAGGCCGCGCTGGACGATGCCGGCTTCGAGTGCAGCGCCAGCGAGATGATCCAGCGCGACATCTGGTACAAGCTGTGGGGCAACATGACCACCAACCCGATCAGCGCCATCACCGGTGCGACGACGGATCGGATCATCGGCGACGAGCTCGTGCGCAAGTTGACGGGCGACGCGATGCGGGAGTCCGGCCGCATCGGCGAGCGCCTGGGCTTCGCCATCACGCAGACGCCCGAGGAACGTCACGCCATCACACGCAAGCTGGGCGCCTTCAAGACGTCGATGCTGCAGGACGTGGAGGCCGGCCGCGCGATCGAGCTCGACAGCCTGGTGGGCGCGGTGCGCGAGCTGGGCGCGCACGTCGGCGTGGAGACGCCGCTGATCGACGCGATCTTCGGCCTGGCCCGGGTGTTCGGACAGGCGCACGGGCTGTATCCGGAAACGCGGCCGGACACGGCCTGAGGCGCGGCGTTTCCGGCGGCGTTTCCCGCGAAGGCGGATCGGCGTGCCTGCGAACGGCGGGTCACGCCTGCGGCCAACCCGCCCTACGACGCGCGAGCGACCTGCAAATGACGAGGCGGTCGTGCCATGGCGGCCGGCCGTGGTGTAAGGTCCGGCATCGCTGCCCGACCAACGGCTATGAGCCCTTCTCCGCCCATGACCACTGCCAGGATGCCCTCGGGCCTGTTCCGCCAACGCGCCCTCCGGCCGGCACGCCAGCTCGTGCCGCGCCACTCGGTGCTGGTGCGCCTCACGCACTGGATCAACGTCCTGTGCTTCTCGCTGCTGCTGATGTCGGGCGCGCAGATCTTCAATGCCCATCCGCGGCTGTACTGGGGCCAGTACGGCGCCGACTACGACCACGCCTGGCTGTCGATGGATTCGGTGCGCAGCAACGGCCAGTGGCGCGGCGTGCTGCATGTCGGCTCGCTGAGCATCGAGACCACCGGCGTGCTGGGCGCGTCGAAGGACAGCGCCGGCAACCTGGGGCCGCGCGGGTTCCCGTCGTGGCTGACGATCCCGTCCTACCAGGACCTGGCCGACGGGCGCCACTGGCACTTCTTCTTCGCGTGGCTGTTCGCCATCAACGGCGCGGTGTACCTCGTGGGCAGCCTGGTGTCGCGGCACTTCCGGCGCGACCTGCTGCCGACGACGGCCGAGCTCGCGCCCAAGCACCTCGTGCAGGAGGTCGTCGACCACGCGACGCTGAACTTCCCCAAGGGGGAGGCGGCGCGCCACTACAACGTCCTGCAGAAGCTCACCTACCTGGTCGTCGCGCTGGTGCTGCTGCCGGGCATGGTGCTGACGGGCCTGACGATGTCGCCCGGGCTGGACTCGGCGTTCCCGTTCCTGCTCGACCTGTTCGGCGGCCGGCCGTCGGCGCGCTCGCTGCACTTCATCTTCGCATCCGCGCTGGTGGCCTTCATCGTGGTGCACCTGGTGATGGTGCTGCTGTCGGGCGTCTGGAACAACCTGCGCTCGATGATCACCGGTCGCTACGCGATCGAGATCGAGAAAGGCACGCGATGAACCCGAACGACCCGTACCGCCGGGGCCGCATGACGCCGTTCCAGGCGCGCCGCCGCTGGCTCGCGACGCTCGCCGCGGGGGCCGGCTCGCTGGCGCTGGGCGGCTGCGACCGCGCCACCTCGGATCCGCGCATCGCGGGGCTGCTCGCGAAGACGGAGAAGCTGACGCTGCCGAGCCAACGCCTGATCCTGGACCACCAGCCGCTGGCACGCGAGTACGGCGGGCGCGACCTGTCGCCGGTGTTCCGCGCCAACGGCTCGTCGATGCCGGCCAGCCCCGAGTACGCGCGCCTGCTGCAGGGCAAGTTCGCCGACTGGCGGCTGCAGGTCGACGGCCTCGTGCAGCGGCCGCTGTCGCTGTCGCTGGCCGAGCTCAAGGCGATGAAGGCGCGCAGCCAGATCACGCGCCACGACTGCGTCGAGGGCTGGAGCGCGATCGGCAAGTGGCAGGGCGTGCCGCTGTCGCAACTGCTCGACCTGGCCGGCCTGAAGCCGGGCGCACGCTATGTCATCTTCCACTGCGCCGACAACCTGGGCGAGACGAAGGACGATTCCGGGCTGTACTACGAGAGCATCGACCTGCTCGACGCCTACCATCCGCAGACGATCCTCGCCTACGGCATGAACGGCCAGGACCTCCCGGTGGCGCATGGCGCGCCGCTGCGCCTGCGCGTGGAGCGCCAGCTCGGCTACAAGCAGGCCAAGTACGTGATGCGCGTGGAGGTGGCCGACGCCTATGGCCACCTGAACGGCGGCAAGGGCGGCTTCTGGGAGGATCGCGGCTACGAGTGGTACGCGGGGATCTGAGGGCGAGGCTGGCGCCGCAACGCGCCGCTCGGCCAGTCGCCCCCGAGCGTCATCCTGCGCGAAGTCGCAGGATCCACGTTCGCCACGCAGCGCCCTGGCAATGGAACCGCTTCCGCCACGACGCCTCGATTCGTCGGATACTCCGCGCTCGGACAACCGCAGGGAGACTTCGAGTGAGCGACGCTGATCAACCGCTGCGTGCAGCGCTGGCCGCCTACCAGGCCGCCGTCCTCGCCAAGGACGTCGAGGCCTTCATCTCGATCTACGCCGACGATGCGCGCATCTTCGAGCTGTGGGGCACCTGGGAGCACGACATCGCCTCCTGGCGCGAGATGGCCAGGGGCTGGTTCGCGTTCCTCGGCGACCAGCGCTCCGTGGTCACCGCCCACGACGTGCGCACGCAGGTCTCGGCCGACATGGGCCTGCTGACCGCCAGCCTCACCTACATGGCCGTCGACGCCGGCGGCACGCCGCTGCGCTCGCTCGACAACCGGCTCAGCTGGGTGCTGCGCCAGCGCGGCGGCCGCTGGGTGGTCGTGCACGAACACACGTCGGCGCCGCTCGCGCACGAGGACGGCAAGGGCCTTCTCAAGCGGCCGGCGACGGCCACGGCATGAGGCCGCGCGTGTAGACCGCCGTGAAATCGGGCGGCATGCGCCGGACCTTGCCGCTGGCGATCTCGACACACACGAAATGCGTGGCGCCGCGGAACAGCGTCGCGCCGTCGGATTCGCGCACGAACTGGTAGCGCCGGTGCAGCGACAGCCGGTCGAGCCCCATGATCCACGTCGCCAGGAGAACGCGGTCGCCCAATAGCGCGGGCGCGACGTAATCGAGCTCGTGCCGGCGCACCACCATGCCCTGGCCCAGGCGCGTGTAGTCCTCCGGCCGCATGCCCAGCGAGACCGAGTGGTCCCAGGCCACGTTTTCCAGCCACTGCAGGTAGTGCACGTTGTTGACGTGCTGCATCAGGTCGATGTGGGCGTCATTGACGACCACGGGCAGCACATGCGGCCGCGGCGCGTCCCACGCCGGGAGTTTGGGGGCTTCGCTCATCGAGCCGGATTATCGGCGCGGCCCGCGGGGCGCGCGTGCCACCAACGGGACAGCCGGGTCGCCCGGGCACGCCCTGGAGCGCGGTGACCAGCGCAGCCCGCGGCGGGCGGTTGCGGCGTCGTCCCGGCTCATCGCGAACGCCGTCCTGCGCCCACTCGCCGATTGCGGGCGCCGGCTCAGGGGTGCGGCTCGTCCGCCCGCCTGACGACGAAGTCCCCCGCGCGCTCGGCCGGTGCAACGATCCAGCCCTTGCCCAGCGCGAGGCGCCAACCCGGCCCGGCGAGCCGGTCGGATGCGACGCCCGCCGCCGATACCGCCGCCACGCTCATCGCCTTGTCCAGCAAGGCGCCCTGCTCCACCTTCAGCGTGCCCCATTCGGCGCTCAGCGTCATGGTCGGATAGACGACGCCGTCGCTGTCGAGGGCCTCCAGCGTCTGCGGGTTGAACTGGTAGCTGGCGTGGAGATGGGCCAGCGGCAGGCGCAGCACCGGGCCGTCGACGAGCCTGGCCTTCAGGTCGGCCAGATGCGCCTGCCGGGCCTGGTCGCGCGCGATCTCGCGCGGGCGCAGCGTGTCGTCGTAGTCCGCCTCGCGCGCCTTCACGGTGGCCGCCGACGGCTCCGGCAGCTTCAGCGCGGCCTGCAGCATCTGGTCGAGCCCGGACGGCTTGCCGGCCTTCATCGCGGCAGCGAGCTCGAGGCGCCAGGCCGGGTCGGCCGCGTCCAGCAGCAGCCCCCAGGCCGGCCCGCTGGCGTACGCGAACGAGCGCACGAAGGTGGGCGCCTGCGCGAAGGACTCGAGGTCGCGCAAGGCATAGGCCGTGCGCTCGGCGGCGGTCGACAGGCCGACGCGCACGCCGGTGTACTCGGCCACCCCTTCGTTGAGCTCGAGCGCGCGCTCCTCGGCTTGCGCGTCAGGAAAGCGGCGATGGCGCTCGTGGCGGAACAGCAGCGCATCGGACACCGCGGCATGGCGCGCCGCCGCATCCGGCGCGGTCAGCGCGCGCGCGAGCGCATGCCATTCGAGCTGCAGCAGGATGCGGCCTTCCAGCGTGTCCAGGTGCAGGTTGCCGCCGTCGCCCAGGGGCATGCCCAGCTCGCCCTGCGCGCGATGGAACAGCTCGTGCGACAGCGTGACATGGCGATGCGCCACGTCGTCGGGCAGCGGCCAGAGCAACTCCGTCCAGCGCCCGCCCGACCACGTGATGGGCGTGCTGGCGATGACCACGTCCGCCGGCAACGGGCCGACGAAGACCTTGCCGGCGGGCTTGAGCACGCCGCCCGCATCGGCCTGGTTGGCCACGGCGGTGTTGTCCGTCCAGTCCACCAGCAGCATGGGCCCGCACAACGAGTGATGCCACAGCGCGCCGCCATCGGCCCGGCAGAGTCGCGCGGCCTCGTCGAACAGGGCCTGCGCCTTCGCCGGCTCGATGGCCGCGCGTGCGGAGATCGGAGCCGATGCTGCCAGGATGGCCGCCGCCGCTGCGGCCGCCATGGCGGCAGTCTTGCCGGATGAATTCATGCAACGCGGTTGCCAGGACATCGGAACCCCTGAAGTACGACAGTCATCGTACTTTATACGACGCCCGTCGTACTTTGCAAGACCTCCTGCGTCCCGCACGTGTGCCCCGCCCCGCCCGTCCACCGCCTCAGCGGCGCGATTCCCACTGCACGCGCCCCTGGGGCATCACCGTGAGGACCAGCAGGGGAGCGCGCGCTTCGCCGGTCAGCGTGACGCGGTTGCCTTCCTGGCGGACGGCGACCGGCCGGTCGCGCACCGAGGCCGCGATGACGCGCCCCTGGCGCACGCGCAGCGCGAATGACCCTGCCGCGTCGCGGGCCTGGATGTCGAGTGTCGGCCCGAACGCGCTGGCCATGTAGAGGTCGCCCAGCGAGGGATCGGCCGTCGCGGCCCGGCCCGCGGCCAGTGCCACGACGCAGGCCGCGGACAGCCCGAGCGCCGCGAGCACGAGCCGACGCGACGGCGCCGCACCGCAGGCGCCCGGCTCCACGAGCGTGCGCACGCGCTCGACCAGTCCCTCGCTGCACGCCACCGCCAATGCCAGCCTCGGCGCCACGGGCGGCTGCGCCTGCGTCGCCGCTTCCGCCAGCTTGACGAGCGCCCGCGCGAGCGCCACGGGCGACGCCCCATGCCGCACCGCCAGCGCGTCGCAGCAGCGTTCGCGCTCGCGCGCGAGGCCCGCCTGCAGGCGCCACGCCACCGGATGGAACCACAGCAGCGACAGCACGAGCCGCTGCAGCAGGTTCCAGCGCAAGTCGGCCCGCCGCACATGCGCCAGCTCGTGCAGCAGGACGGCGTCCAGCTCGGCCGGCGCCAGGCGCGCAGCCAGCCCGCAGGGCACCAGCAGCCATGGCCGACCCCATCCCGACACCTGGGGACTGGCGACCGCCGCCGCGCGCAACACGGGCGCCGCATCGACCAGCCCGCGCCGCATGGCCCGCCGCAGCGACGCACGCACCTGCGCGGACGCCGGCGCGGACGCGTCCCGCACGCGCACGAGCGCACGCGCCTCGAGCGCGAGGCGCAGCAGCATCGCCCCCACGCCCAGCGCCCAGGCCGCCACGACCCCGAGCGCGACCGCGCCGAGAAGGCTGTCGGACGCGGTCGCCACCAAGGTGACCGGCGGCCCCTGCGGTGGTGCCTCGGCCGCTGCCGCCAGGCTGGCCTGCGCCCATGCCAGCGTCAGCACGGGCAGGACGACCAATGCCCCAAGATGAAGGCAGGCGAGCCGATGGCGCACCCGCGCGCCCGGCACGGCCCGATGCCAGGCCTGCCAGGACAGCAGGACGAGCAGGCCCTGTACGGCGACGGCCAGCACGCCCCAACCCTCGAGGTGCGCGAGATAGGCCAGCGTGAAGCCGCTCACTGGACCACCCTCCGCCTGGCGGCTGCGGAGCGAGCGCCTTCGGGCGGCCGGGCGGCGCTCACGGGACTAACCTCCGCCTGTCGGCTGCGGAGCGAGCGCCTTCGGGCGGCCGGGCGGCGCTCACGGGACTAACCTCCGCCTGTCGGCTGCGGAGCGAGCGCCTTCGGGCGGCCGTGCGGCGCTCATGCCCGCCTCTTCTTCGGCTTCGCCGGTGCCGCTTCAGGCTGCTCCAGGCGCGCGATCATGGCCTTCAGCTGCGCCAGCTCGTCGGCATCGACCGGCCGCGCATCCAGCGCCTGCATGGCGAGCGCAAGCGACGAGCCGGAGAAAGCCGTGTCGATCCAGCCGCCCACCAGCCGGTTGAGCGTGGGCCGCTCCGACACCGCCGCCGCATAGACGTGCTGGCGCGCGTCATCGGTGCGCGTGAGCAGCCCCTTGGCAAGCATGTTCTGCATGAGCTTGAGGGCGCTCGTGTAGCCGGTGTCCGTCTCGGCGTACACGGCCTCGTGCACGTCGCGCACCGTGGACGGCCCGCGCCGCCAGAGCACGCGCAGGATGGCCAGTTCGGCGGCGGTGGGCGGCGGCGTCTTGCTCATGCAGCCATTGTGCGCGCGGCCTCGCGGCGACGCCATGCGCGCAACGGCCACTTAACCCCCGGTAAGGCGCCGGAAAGCGCACGCGATCCACGATAGGCTTCCACCGCAGTTGCACGGCATCCCATGTCAGACGTCCTCTTCCTCGCCTCGCCCTCGCACGGCCACGTCAATCCGACGCTGGGCCTCGTCGACGCGCTCGTGCGGCGGGGCGAGCGCGTCACCTACTTCGCCTCGGAACCGTTCCGCGAACGCGTCGAGGCCACGGGCGCCACGTTCAAGGCCTACGCGCACGACCTCGACATGTTCAAGGGCCCGCCCGCGCCCGGCCAGCGCTCCGCGATGCTGGACGTGCTGCCGCGGGGCGCCGAGACGCTGGCCGACATCTTCGCGCAGACGCAGTACCGCCGCTTCCACTACCTGGTGCACTCGGCGCCGTTCCCGTTCACGAAGCCGGCGGCGCGGCTGCTGGAGCTGCCGACGGTGGCCTCGCACGCCGTCTTCGCCGGCCTGGGCCCATTCATCGAGCGCGACCAGCCCGCCACGCATCCGATGCTCGCCCCCAACCCCGAGCGCGAGGCCGTGCTGCGCCAGGCCGCCTCCGCCATCGGGCGCCGCTTCGGCGTCCCCGTGTCCACCGATCTTCGCGACTGGCTCTTCAACCCGGGCGAGCTCAATCTCGTCTACACCTCGCGCCTGTTCGCGGGCGCGTCGCCGCACTTCGACGACAGCTACCGCTTCGTCGGCCCGCCGGTCCATGCGCGCACGGAGACAACCGATTTCCCGCTGGAGCGCAT
Organism: Vitreoscilla sp.; assembly: GCA_045810285.1. Lineage (GTDB taxonomy): Bacteria > Pseudomonadota > Gammaproteobacteria > Burkholderiales > Burkholderiaceae_C > Scleromatobacter. Next base: position 9,107 of record JBJMWE010000392.1, read on the forward strand.
CGCGGGCAAGCGCGTGCTCTACATCTCGCTGGGCACCGTGTTCGGCCAGCGCACCCCGGCGCTGGTCGACGCGTTCATCTCGGCCTTCGCGCGCTGGAACGGCGTCGTGGTGATGGCCGCCTACGGCGTCGACACCGCGACATGGCGGTTGCCGGCCAACTTCATCGTGCGCCACTACGTGCCGCAGGGCGAGGTCCTGAAGCACGCCACGGCCGCCGTCACGCATGCGGGCATGAACAGCATCAGCGACCTCCTCGCCGCGGAGGTGCCCTTCGTCTGCCTGCCGATGGGCGCGGACCAGCCCGCGCTCGCCTCACGCGCGCACGAGCTGGGCGCCACCCTCGTCCTCGATCACGCGACGCTCACGCCGCAGCAGCTCGAGCAGGCGATCGACCGCGTCACCACCGAGCCATCGTTCCGCACGGGCATCCACGCCATCGCCGAGTCGTTCCGCGCGGCGGGCGGGTATCCGCGCGCGGCCGACGAGGTCTTCGCATGGAAGCGCGCCCGCGGGATCCATTGAGGCCCTCGATCGAACGGCAGGTCGTCTCCGAAGCCATCGCCGTCGCGCGCCGACGAGACCCGCGCCTGCGCCCGCCCGGCTCGCGGCTGCACGGCGGCGCGGGCCGGTGCGCGGTTGCACGCCATCGGACACGCCGTCCCGTGCCGCCGACTTGGGTACGATCGCCATGCTGGTGAACGGACGACGCGGGACGACCCCGCAGATGGCGCCGCGTTCCGACGCCGGCGTCCGTGGCGCACCCAGCGCGCCTCATTCCTTCCTCGAGACCGGTCCGCCGGGAGCCCAATGAAACTCGCCACCTGGAACGTCAACTCCCTGGCCATCCGCCTGCCCCACCTGCTCGCCTGGCTGGCCGAGACGCAGCCCGATGCGGTGGTGCTGCAGGAGACCAAGCTGGTCGACGAGAAGTTTCCGCATGCCGAGCTCAAGGAGGCCGGCTGGCATGCCGAGTTCTTCGGGCAGAAGACGTACAACGGCGTGGCGCTGGTCTCGAAGCTGCCGGCCACCGACATCGTGCGCAACATCCCCGGCCATGCCGACGATCAGGCGCGCGTCATCGCCGGCACGGTGGGCGGCGTCCGCATCGTGGGTGGCTACTTCCCCAACGGGCAGGCGCCGGGCAGCGACAAGTTCGCCTACAAGATGGGCTGGCTCGAGGCCCTGCGGAACTGGGTCTCGGCGGAACTCGCCGCCAACCCGAAGCTGGTGCTGATGGGCGACTTCAACATCGCGCCGGAAGACCGGGACGTGCACGACCCGGTGCTGTGGGCCGGCCAGATCCACTGCACCGACGAGGAGCGCGCCCATTTCCGCGCGTTGTGCGGACTGGGCCTGCACGACGCCTTCCGGCTGCTCGACCAGCCGCCCAAGCTGTGGAGCTGGTGGGACTACCGCAACCTCGCGTTCCGCAAGAACCAGGGGCTGCGCATCGACCACATCCTGGTCAGCGAACCGCTGCGCGCAGGCGTGCGCGCCTGCTCGATCGACAAGGCGCAGCGCAAGCTCGAGCGGCCCAGCGATCATGCGCCGGTGATCGTGGAGCTCGAGCTGCCGGCCGCCTGACGGCGCGGGCGAGCGGGGCTGCCGGATGCTCAGGCCACGCGCCGCGCGGGCCCGGGCCGCTGCCCCGTGGGCCACAGCGCCACCGCGTTGCCCAGGATCGCCAGCGCGATGCCGGCCAGCGTCAGGCCCGTCCAAAGGAAGTTCTCGAACACGCTCGAGACCGCCAGCGCCACCAGCGGCGTGAGCACGCCCACGTAGCCTGCCTTGGCGGCGCCGACGCGGTGCACCAGCGCGTAGTAGGCGCCGAACGCGACGACGGAGCCGAGCAGCGCCAGCCACGCGAGCGAGCCGAGGAACACCGGCCGCCACGACCAGTGCCACGGCGTGCCGGCCAGCAGCGCGTGCAGCAGCGCGGCGCCCGCGCCCCACGCCATGGCCCAGGCGAGCGGCCCCCAGCCGCGCACGCCCAGGCGGTGGTAGCCCGCGGCGGCGATCGTCGACAGGCTGGCCAGCAGCACCGAGGCCATCGTCAGTTCGGCGCCCCACACCACCTGCTGCGAGGCCGTCAGCCGCGTGAACTCGTGCCAGAAGATCAGCACGACGCCTGCGACGCCGGCCACGCCGCCGAGCGCCACCCGGCGCGACATCGGCGTACCCAGGAACAGGCGCGCCAGCACCAGCCCGAACAGCGGCGAGGCCGCATAACCCACGGCGACCACGCCGCTGGCGACGAAGCGCTCGGCCTCGTAGACGCACACGTAGCTGGCGTAGAACCCGGCCAGCCCTTGCGCGATCACCAGCGCCTGGACCTTGGGCGCGAAGCGCAGCGGGATGCGCCTGGCGACGCAGAACGCGAACAGTCCCGCCGCGGCCAGCCCGAAGCGGATGCCCACGCCCAGCGTCGGGGCAAGGACGTCGATCTGCGCCGTGATGGCGTACCAGGTGGTGCCCCAGATCAGGATGCAGATGGCGAACAGTGCGGAGGTGGGCAGCGGCATGGGGCCGCGCAGTTTGCCATGCGCGCCGGATACCCCCGCAGCGCACAGGCCCGCTTTCGGTGATTGCCGGTCGCGTTGCCTGCGGCCAGAATGGATTCCGGCGTCCCTTCGTCGCCGCATCCGGCCCTCGTCCGCTCCGCATGAATGCCCTTTCCGCCCTCGTCCCGCCGGACGCGCCGATCAGCGCGACGATGCTGGAGGCGTTCGTGCTGGCCACGCTCGCGCTGGTGTTCGTCGCGCTGGCGCGACGCGACCGCGAACCCGGCCTGGCCTGGCTGGCCGCGGGCTTCGGGCTCACGGCCTGGTGGTGCGCCTTCTACGCGCCCCACCCGCCGACGTCGCCCCTGCTCGACTCCGTGCCCGAGCGGGCGTCCGCCGCGATCCTGGTCGTCGCCACGCTGCTCACCGGGTTGGGCGTCATCGAATACCTGCGTGGCGGCCTGCGGCATGCGCGCGCCTGGCTGCTGATCCTGCTCCCGTCGCTGCTGGTGCTGCTGCCGCTGGCGGTGGGAGCCGCCGAATCGCGCCTGGCCGTCAACCTGGCGGTCATGGTCTGCTACACCGGCCTGGGCGTGCTGGCGCTGCTGCAGTCGCGCGAGGAACCGGGGCATGGCCATGTGCCGCTGGCCCTGACGCTGCTGGCGGTGCCCGTCACGTTCGTCGCGCTGGTGGCGCTGCACACCGTTCCCGGCCACTACCGCGTGCTGGCCATGATGCCGCTGCTGGTGTTCGGCACGACGCTGCTCACGGTCACGCTGCTGCGACGCCGCCGCGCGCTCGAGGCGGAGGTCGCGCGGCGCGCGGCCGCAGAGAACGCGCTGCAGGACGCCAATCGCAACCTGGAGGCCAAGGTGCTCGCGCGCACGCAGGCGCTGGAGGATCTCGTGGCCAGCCTCGAGGCCTTCAACCGCAGCGTGTCGCACGACCTGCGGGGCCCGCTGGGCGGCATCGCGGGCCTCGCGCGCCTGGCCGCCGATGCGCTGGGCACCGGCGACGTCGCCATGGCGCAGCGTTCGCTGGCGGCGATCTCGGCGCAGGCCGAGACGTCCACCAAGCTCGTGGCCGCGCTGCTGCAGTTGGCGCGCATGGGTGACGCCGACATCGCGCCGCGCCGGGTATCGCTGGAAGCGCTCACGCGCGACGTGATCGCCCAGTTGCAGCACGACCGCGCGGACGCGGCCACGGCGCGCTGGATCGTCGGGTCGCTGCCCGACGTCCAGGCCGACGCCGACCTCCTGCGGCCGGTGCTGGTCAACCTGCTGGTGAACGCGCTGAAGTTCTCGCGCGACGCCGATCCGCCCACCGTGCGCATCGAGGCCGGCGCCGAGGACGGCGAGGTGGCGGTGGTGGTGCGCGACAACGGCGTGGGCTTCGATTTGGCCGCGGCGGGCCAGTTGTTCGAGCCTTTCGCGCGGCTGCATGGCCGCGCGTTCGAAGGCCACGGCATCGGCCTGAGCATCGTGCGCCGGGCGGTCGAACGCCACGGCGGCCGCGTCTGGGCCGAGGCCGAGCCGGACCGCGGCGCGGCATTCCACTTCACGCTGCCGCGCGCGGCGTGACCCGGCGCCGGGTCGCGAGGTGCGTGGGGATCGGGGTCAGGCACCGCCAGCCAGCGTCGTCGGCGTTGCGGTCAGGTTGCGTGGGCGGAGCCAGACCCCTTCTTCGGCGTCCTCCAGAACCGTCGGCCGCCCACCATCTGGCTCGGGATCCGCCGCTCCCTCGTCGTTCCGTGCGGCCGTTCGAGCGGCGGCGCCGGGATCGGCTGTCCGACCAGCCATCTTGCGGGCGCGGCGGGCCGCTGCCCAAGGGGTCTGGCTCCGGCCTTGCGCGGGCTGCGATGCGGGAATGGCGAGTCCGGTGCCTGACCCCGCCTTGGAGGCCGTGCCCCGATGAGGTCCTGCGACGACGCCGCGCCGTTCAGCCGCCCCGGGACTCCACGACCTTGAGCGCCGCACGCGCCTGGTCGATCGACTGGCGATTGAGCTCGCGCGACGACGCCGTGCCGACGCGGGCGTTGTGCAGCACGCCTTCGAGCAGCGGCCGGGCCTGGGCATCGCGGCCCAGGCTCGCCAGGAAGATGCCGTAGGCCGCCTGCGTCTCGGTGCTGTTGTGCACGTGCATGGCGTGGTCGAACGCGGCCAGCGCGCGCGTCTCGTCGACCTGCGTCAGGGCCTGCGCAAGCCACAGCGCGGCGTCGCCGCCGGCGTCGCGCGGCGAATCGGCCATCAACGTTTCCAGCGTGGCGGCCGCGTCGGCGTGGCGGCCGGCAAGCAACTGGGCGCGCGCCAGGCCGCGGCGGAACTTCACGTCCTTCAGGTACGGGCCGCTGGCGCAGGCCTGGAACTCCTCGATCGCCTCGGCGTAGTCGCCGCGCGCCAGCAGCGCCTCGGCCAGGCGCGAACGGTTGTCCACCGTCGGCGTGCGATCGAACGACAGCCGCGCCTCGCGCAGCTCGCGGTTCGGGTCGACGATGGACTTCACGACGCGCGCCGACTTGCGCGCCACGGTCGAATGCCGCATCTCGGGCAGGTACTCGGCGAAGAAGTACACCACGCTGCCCAGGAACGGAAACAGGATCAGGATCATGATCCAGTACATGTTGCGTCCACTGCGCACGGCATGCACCGCGAAGTAGACGGCGATGGCGATATGCAAGAAGCCAAGGATCGGCACGGAATTCCTCCCTCTGTTGTGGACGGAATTGTAGGGGTGCCCGAAACAACAGAGCCCCCGGTGGGCTCGCCAGGCTGCCCACCCCGCCACAGCGACACTCCGCCGCCGCGGGTGCACCGCCACCGCGACAGGCGCCGCAGGCGCCCCTGCGCTGCCGCCCAAGCGCCGCAAGGAAGTCCAAGGGAGCGGCGGAACCGGCTCCGCCGGGCCGCTCGCGGCCGGCCCCTCGGGGGCAGGGAGCGCCAGCGACCGTGGGGTCGTCTTCCCCCGGCTCCGCCGGGCCGCTCGCGGCCGGCCCCCTCGGGGGGCAGGGAGCGCCAGCGACCGTGGGGGCCTAATCCTCCAGGCCGAGCTCCTGGATCTTGCGCGTGATCGTGTTGCGCCCGATGCCCAGCTTCTGCGCGGCCTCGATGCGGCGGCCGCGGGTGAGCGCCAGCGCCGTGCGGATCAGCTGGCCCTCGAACTGGCGGCTGAGCTGGTCCCAGACGTCGGGCGAGCCGGCGTCCAGCAGGCTGCGCGCGGCGAACTCCAGGTCGCCCAGCCAGTTGCTGGCCGCGGGCACGCCCGCGAGATGGGCGGCGGGCAACACGCTGGTGCCCGACGCCCCATCCGCGCTCGCGCCCGACGCGGAGGCGTGCCCGTCCGCACCTGGAAAGGGCGTGGCATCGCCCGCGGACGCGCGCGAGAGGCCGCCGCCGGAGCCGGTCAGCTCGGGCGGCAGATCCTTGCTCTCGATCACCTGCGCCGGCGCCATCACGGTGAGCCAGTGGCAGATGTTCTCGAGCTGGCGCACGTTGCCCGGGAAGTCGAACGACTTCATGGTTTCGAGCGCCTCGTCGGTGATGCGCTTGGGCTCGACCCCCAGTTCCTTGGCGCACTTCTGCAGGAAGAAGCGCGCGAGCGCCGGCACGTCGTCGTTACGCTCGCGCAGCGGCGGCAGGCGCAAGCGGATGACGTTGAGGCGGTGGAACAGGTCTTCGCGGAAGACCCCTTGGCGTACCCGCTCCTCGAGGTTCTGGTGCGTGGCCGCGATCACGCGCACGTTGGCCTTGATGGGCTGGTGCCCGCCGACACGGTAGAACTGGCCGTCGCTGAGCACGCGCAGCAGGCGCGTCTGCAGGTCGAACGGCATGTCGCCGATCTCGTCGAGGAACAGGGTGCCGCCGTCGGCCTGCTCGAAGCGCCCGCGCCGCATCGTCTGCGCGCCGGTGAACGCGCCGCGCTCGTGGCCGAACAGCTCGGACTCCAGCAGGTCCTTCGGGATGGCCGCGGTGTTGATGGCGACGAACGCGCCATTGCTGCCGTGGTCGCCGCGCGGGCTGTGGCGATGCAGCGCGCGCGCAACCAGCTCCTTGCCCGAGCCCGATTCGCCCGTGATCAGCACCGTCACGTTGCTCTGCGACAGCCGGCCGATGGCGCGGAACACGTCCTGCATCGCGGGCGCCTGGCCCAGGATCTCGGGCGCCGGCGCGTTGCGCTCGTCCAGCACTTCCTCGCGCAGGCTCTCGTCGAGCGCGCGGCGGATCAGTTCGACGGCCTTGGCCAGGTCGAACGGCTTGGGCATGTACTCGAAGGCGCCGCCCTGGAAGGACGAGACGGCGCTGTCCAGGTCGGAGTACGCCGTCATGATGATGACGGGCAGGCCCGGCAGGCGCTCCTTGACCTTGGCCAGGAGATCCAGCCCCGAGCCGCCGGGCATCCGGATGTCGCTCACGAGCACCTGCGGCTCGTCCGTCTCGAGGGCGGTGAGCACGTCGCGGGTGGTGGCGAAGCTGCGCACGGGCAACTGCTCGCGGGCCAGCGCCTTTTCCAGGACGAAGCGGATGGATGGGTCGTCGTCAACGATCCAGATGGGTTTCATGCGTCACGCCCGGCAGGTCAGTGCAGGGGAATCAGGATCTTGAAAACCGTGCGTCCTGGAACGCTGTCGCATTCGATCGTGCCCAGATGCTGCTGCACGAAGGTCTGCGCCAGCGTCAAGCCCAGGCCCGACCCGCCTTCCCGCCCCGACACCAGCGGATAGAAGATCTGATCGCGAATGGACTCGGGAACGCCCGGGCCGTTGTCCTGGATATGCAATTCCAATGCCAGTCGGTAGCGCTGCTTGCCGATGGTCTCCTGGCGCGCGATGCGCGTGCGCAGCACGATGCGCGCGGTGCCCTGCTCGATCTGCTCGGACAGCGCCTGGGTGGCGTTGTGCACGATGTTGAGCACCGCCTGGATCAGCTGCTCGCGGTCGCCGCGGAACTCGGGGATGGAGGTGTCGTAGTTGCGCTCCACCGCCAGCCCCCGGGGGTATTCGGCCAGCACCAGGGAGCGGATGCGCTCGAGCACCTCGTGGATGTTCAGCTCGGCCACCACCTGCGCCTTGCGGTGCGGCGCGAGCAGGCGGTCCACCAGCACCTGCAGCCGGTCGGCTTCGTGGATGATGACCTGCGTGTACTCGCCCAGCTCGGCCTGGTCGATCTCGAGCTCCAGCAGCTGCGCCGCGCCGCGGATGCCCCCCAGCGGGTTCTTGATCTCGTGGGCGAGGTTGCGGATCAGCTCCTTGGTGACGTGCGCCTGCTCCAGCGCGCGCTCCTCGCGGTCCTGGCGGGTCTGCTGTTCGATCTCGATCATCTCGACGAACACGCGCCCGCCGTGCAGGTCGTGCTGGCTGACGATGACGTGCACCGGCAGCGGGCCGCCGCTGGCCACCGACGAGCGCCGCAGCGAGCCGTCGAAGCGACGGGCCGAGAACTCGTTGCGCGACACCGCGGCGATGGCCTCGGACAGCGCGGCCGTCTCGCGGAACCAGTCGTAGATGCTGCCGCGCACCAGCTTGCGGCGCGCGACGCCGACGACGTCCTCCAGCACCGAGTTGGCGAACACGCAGCGGCCGTCCGGCTCGACGACGGCCACCAGCGTGGCGAGGTGGTCGAACGCGGCATAGTCGATGCCGCCGACGCGCCCCCTGGCCTCCTCGCCGGCATCGACGGACCCGAAGGTCGCGTCCGGCGCCGCGTCCGGCTGGGCGCTGCGCGGCGCCATCACTGGGTCTTCGCGAGTTCGCGCGTGATCGCGCTGATGTCGGATTCGGTGCGCGTGATCTGGGCCTTGAGGTCGGCCGTGCGATCGAGGTACTTCTGGAAGTTCTTCTCGTCGCCCTTGCGCTCGGGCTGGCCGTTGTTGTATTCCTTCTGCAGCGCGTCGAGCTGGGCCTGGGCCTTGATCAGTTCGTCCTGCAGGATCTTGCGTGCGTCGGAATCGCGTGCCTTCTGCTCCTGCGCGTCGACCTTGCTGCTGGCCGACTGGGCCGGAGCGGGCGCCGCGCCGCCGCGCACCTTGGGCGCGGGGATGGTGGTGGGCTGCTGCGTCACCATGGCCTTGCAGCCCTTGGCGTCGGCCTCCTTGGGCGTGATCGTGTTCGTGAACACGTTGCCGGGGCACTGGTAGTACGGCGAGCCTTCGGCCGCGACCGCGCCGGTGGCGGCGAGCGCCAGCACGGCGGCGGCGAGCAGGGACGACGGCCGGCGGCCGCGGGCGGACGGGATGCGGGAAGCGGATGCGGTGGCCACGTTCATCAATTCATTGTGGCGCAAAACAGGGCGCCTGATGGTGTCCCAACGTGTCAGGCCATCGCGCGGAGGACAGCCTCGTGACAACCATCGCGTAAAGCGCCGGAAAATGCCTGGACGAAAAAAAGCGGCCCGTCGCCGGGCCGCTGATCATCGAAGGGCGCAAGCTGCGCGGAGGCGGCGTTCAGCCGCTCCGGGAGCAAGCGAGCCCCCTCGGGCCTGGCCGCCGTTTCCGGCGGCCGGGGCTGTCATCACAGCGAGTAGTACATGTCGAACTCGACCGGATGCGTGGTCATGCGCATGCGCTGGACGTCCTGCATCTTGAGCTCGATGTAGGCGTCGAGGTAGGCGTCGGTGAACACGCCGCCCTTGGTCAGGAACGCGCGATCCTTGTCCAGGTTCTCGAGCGCCTGCTCGAGGCTGTGGCAGACGGTCGGGATCTTCGCGTCTTCTTCCGGCGGCAGGTGGTACAGGTCCTTCGTGGCGGCTTCGCCCGGATGGATCTTGTTCTCCACGCCGTCGAGGCCGGCCATCAGCAGCGCCGAGAAGCCCAGGTAGGGGTTCATCATCGGATCCGGGAAGCGCGCCTCGACGCGGCGGCCCTTCGGGTTGGCGACGAACGGGATGCGGATCGAGGCCGAGCGGTTGCGCGAGCTGTAGGCCAGCTTGACCGGCGCTTCGTAGCCCGGCACCAGGCGCTTGTAGCTGTTGGTGGTCGGGTTGGTGATCGCGTTCAGCGCGCGGGCGTGCTTGATGATGCCGCCGATGTAGAACAGCGCGAATTCCGACAGTCCGGCGTAGCCGTCGCCGGCGAACAGGTTCTTGCCGTCCTTCCACACCGACTGGTGCACGTGCATGCCCGAGCCGTTGTCGCCGACGATGGGCTTCGGCATGAACGTGGCCGTCTTGCCGTAGGCGAAGGCGACGTTGTGGATGATGTACTTCTGCAGCTGGACCCAGTCCGCACGCTGGAGCAGCGTCGAGAACTTGGTGCCGATCTCCATCTGGCCGGCGTTGGCCACTTCATGGTGATGCACTTCCACGGGGATGCCCATCTGCTCGAGGATCAGCGACATCTCCGAGCGCATGTCCTGGCCGGCGTCGACCGGGGGCACCGGGAAGTAGCCGCCCTTGACGGCGGGACGATAGCCCTTGTTGCCGTGCTCGTAGTTCTTGCCCGTGTTCCAGGCGGCTTCCTCCGCCTCGATCTCGACCGAGCAGCCCTTCATGCTCACGTCCCAGCGGATCGAGTCGAAGATGAAGAACTCGGGCTCCGGACCGAAGTAGGCGGTGTCGCCCAGGCCCGACGAGCGCATGTAGGCCTCGGCGCGCTTGGCCAGCGAGCGCGGGTCGCGCTCGTAGGGCTTGCCGTCGCTGGGCTCGACCACGTCGCAGGTCAGGATCAGGGTGGGCTCTTCGAAGAACGGATCGATGTTGGCCGTGTTCGGGTCGGGCATGAGCTGCATGTCCGAGGCCTCGATGCCCTTCCAGCCGGCGATCGACGAGCCGTCGAAGGCGTGGCCCGAGACGAACTTGTCTTCGTCGAAGTGCGAGATCGGCACGGACACGTGCTGTTCCTTGCCACGGGTATCGGTGAAACGGAAGTCAACGAACTTGACTTCGTTTTCCTGCACCAACTTCATCACGTCGGCGACGGTCTTGGACATCAACGGGCTCCTAATTTGTTTGGCAAGTTACCGGGCCGGCGCACCAGGGGTCGGCCTGTCAGAACGGTTTGCGAGGGGGTTAAAAGCAGGTTCCATGCCGCGGGCGCAGCATGAAATCCCGGGGAAATCGGCAGCTCGACGGCGCGGATCGCGCACCGCCATTGTGCATGCCTTCATATGCACCTTTTTGGGGCGTTTTGCGCACCATTCAGGACGGATCGATCTCGGTGGCGCCGGTGGCCGCCGCGCCTTCGCGCAGGGCGGCCATCGCCAGGTCGACCTGGGCGGGATCGTCGCCCTTGACGCCGATCTCGATGTGGGGGCCCAGCGCCGGATGGTCGACGCTGGGCAGGCTGAACGAACGCACGCCGGGAAACGCCGCCTCGATGCGCTCGAAGACCGGGATCAGCGCCGACTCGTTGGCGCCGCGCACGCGCATGGCGCGCAGGGGACGGGCGCGCGCCTGGTCGGCATAGAGCGTGTCGAGCAGCCAGTCCAGCATCGGGTGCGCCATCACCGGGAAGCCGGGCATGAAGTGCAGGCGGCCGACGCTGAAGCCGGGGATGCGGTTGTACGGGTTCGGGACGAGCGTGGCGCCGGCCGGGAACACGCCCATGTTCAGGCGGCGCTGGTGGTCGGCGCCGGTGGTGTCGTAGGCGACGCCTTTTTCCGCGGCTGTCTCGTGGCCGCGCTGCGTGATGAGCGCGGCCGCCTCGGGATGCAGCACGAGCGGCACGCCCAGCGCCTGCGCGGCGCACTGGCGCGTGTGGTCGTCGGGCGTGGCGCCGATGCCGCCGAACGAGAACACGACGTCGCCGGACGCCGCGACCGCGCGGATCTCGTCGACGATGCGCTCCGGCTCGTCGCCGATGTAGCGCGCCCAGGAGAGCGCGAGCCCGCGCGCTTCCAGCGCCGCGATGACGCGTGCCAGGTGCTTGTCCTCGCGCCGGCCCGACAGGATCTCGTCGCCGATGATCAACGCGCCGAAGTTCATGGCGCGCCCCTCGCAGGCGCCTGGGCCTCGGGCTCCGGCCCGTCGTCGTAGCCGAAGCGCTGCTGCGGCGGCACTTCCTCGACCAGTTCGAGGTCCGACGCCGTCGAGGCCGCGCGGCGCGTCGCGAGCATCGCCGACTCGGCCTTGCGCAGTTCGGCCAGCACGCTCAGCAGGTAGTGCGTGAACCACAGCGCCGAGAACGTGAAGATCAGGGTGTACAGCCAGATCACGCCGACCATGACGAAGGGCGCGGCGATGATGACCCACATGCCCAGCGTCCAGATCATGGACGGCACGCCGCACAGGAAGCCGCAGACGATGCCCATGACCAGCAGCGGCCAGCGGTGCGCACGCAGGATGGCGTCGCGTTCGACGCCCGATGCATGCTCGGCCAGCGCGTCGAAGCCCATGATGTGCGCGGTGAGCCAGCCCCAGATCAGCGGCGGCAGCACGAGCGCGAGTCCCGGCACCAGCCAGAACGGCAGCGTGATCACCACCGCCAGCAGTGCGGCGATGGTCCAGCCGAACGAGGCGGCCACGCTGACCCACCATGACGCACCGTGGCGCCGTTCCAGCATGGTGAATCGCCGGCGTGCCACCAGGCCGACGATCGCCGGCGTGATCCACAGCCCCACCAGCACCAGCGTGAACGCCACCAGGACGGGGATCGTGAGCGCGATCACGATCAGCTGCGTGATGCCGGTGCGAAACCCCGCCCCCAGCATGGACGAGATCCACTCGAGCAGCGAGTTGACCAGCGACCACTGCTCCAGCACGCCGCGCACGGCATGGTTGGCGGCTTCCCAGTAGAAGTAGCCCAGGCCGAGCGTCACGATGCCGGCCACCAGCAGCGGCAGCAGCGAGAGCATCAGGACCCTCGGATGCAGGCAGTAGGCGACCGCGCGCCAGAAGGAGCCGAACAGCAGTTTCATCGAGCGTGGAGGATACGTGAGGGTCGGGTCGCGTCGTGTGACGTTCAGTCGGGCTTCAGTCGGGAATGTCGCTGCGTCAATCGTCGTCGCCGCTCAACAGGCTGCCGATGCCGCCCAGCAGGCCGCCCGCGGCCAGGCCGCCCAGCACCCCGCCGCCGCTGGCGCCCGCGCGGTCGCTGCCGCCGCCGCCGTTCTGCGGGGCCGCGGCGAACACGCGGCTGGCCAGGCGCGAGAACGGCAGGCTCTGGATCCACACCGTGCCCGGGCCCGTCACCTTCGCGAAGAACAGGCCCTCGCCGCCGAACATCGCCGTCTTGATGCCGCCGACGAACTGGATCTCGAAGTTGATCGTCTGCGTGAATGCGACGAGGCAGCCGTGGTCGATCAGCAGCGTCTGCCCGGGCTGCAGCTCGCGCCGCTCCACGGTGCCGCCGGCGTGCACGAAGGCCATGCCGTCGCCGTCCAGGCGCTGCATGATGAAACCGTCGCCGCCGAAGAAGCCCACGCCCAGGCGCTGCTGGAACGCGATGCCCAGCGAGACGCCGCGCGCGGCGCATAGGAAGGACTGCTTCTGGCAGATCAGCGCGCCGCCCACCGAGCGCAGGTCGATGGGCAGGATCTTGCCAGGCACCGGCGTGGCGAACGCGACACGGCGCTTCTGGTTCGACTGGTTCATGAACACGGTCGTGAACACGTTGGCGCCGCTGATCAGGCGCTTGCCGGCGCCCACCAGCGCGCCCCACAGGCCGGAGTTCTGCTGGGAGCCGTCGCCAAAGACGGTGTCGAGGACGATGCCGTGGTCCATGAACATCATCGAGCCGGCTTCGCCGACCGCGGCCTCGCCGGGGTCGAGCTCGACCTCGACGAACTGCATCTCCGCGCCCTTGATCTCGTAGTCGACCACGTCCATCGCCATCTTCGTTCCTTGCGTTGACCGGCCTTGCGCCGGCCCCGCATTCTCCTTCAAGCCGGGAAGGCGTCCGGCGGGGGCCCGGGCGTGCGGGATTCCACTGCCCCTAGCACGTCCGCATCGGATAAAGCCATGAGGCGCGCGCATGACGCCGCGCGCTATCCTGGAGCCACCGCCAACTCCATCTGCGCGATCCGGCCACAAGCCACGCGATCGCCTCCAAGAGACATGACCTCGCCTGTCCAGACCCCGGCCGCCCGCCCGGCCCGCCCCGCCGTGCTCGACCTCATCGGCAACACGCCCATGGTCGAGCTGACCCAGTTCGACACCGGCTGCTGCCAGCTGTTCCTGAAGCTGGAATCGCAGAACCCGGGCGGCTCGATCAAGGACCGCATCGGCCTCGCCATGATCGAGACCGCGGAGCGCGACGGCCGGCTCAAGCCCGGCGGCACGGTGATCGAGGCGACGGCCGGCAACACCGGGCTCGGCCTGGCGCTGGTCGCCCGCGCCAAGGGCTACCGCGTGGTGCTGGTGGTGCCCGACAAGATGTCGTCGGAGAAGGTGCTGCACCTGAAGGCGCTCGGCGCCGAGGTGCACACCACGCGCTCGGACGTCGCCAAGGGCCACCCCGAGTACTACCAGGACATGGCGGCGCGCCTCGCGCGCGAGGCCGGCGGCGACGCCTTCTACATCGACCAGTTCAACAACCCCGCCAACCCGCTGGCGCACGAGATGACCACCGCGCCGGAGATCTGGCAGCAGATGGGCCACCGCGTGGACGCCATCGTCTGCGGCGTCGGCTCGGGCGGCACCATCACGGGCCTGAAGCGCTACTTCCAGCGCGTCTCGCCCGAGACGGAATTCGTGCTCGCCGACCCCAAGGGCTCGGTGCTGTGCGACTACATCGCCACCGGCAGGTACGGCGCGGCGGGCTCGTGGGCCGTCGAGGGCATCGGCGAGGACTTCATCCCGTCCATCGCCGACCTGAAGAACGTGCGCACCGGCTATTCGATCGACGACGAGGAGAGCTTCGCCACGGCGCGCGAGCTGCTCAAGCGCGAGGGACTGCTCGCGGGCTCGTCCACCGGCACGCTGCTGGCTGCCGCGCTGCGCCACTGCCGCGCGCAGACGACGCCCAAGCGCGTCGTCACCTTCGTCTGCGACACGGGCACGCGCTACCTCTCGAAGGTCTACAACGACAGCTGGATGTTCGACCAGGGCCTGCTGCACCGGTCCACCGTGGGCGACCTGCGCGACCTGATCTCGCGCCGCATGGTCGACGAGGCCGTCATCAGCGTCACGCCCGACGACACGCTGCTGACCGCGTTCCAGCGCATGCGCGCGGCCGACATCTCGCAAGTGCCGGTGCTGCAGGACGGCAAGCTGGCCGGGCTGCTCGACGAGTCCGACCTGCTGATGCACGTGAGCGCCGATTCCGAGCGCTTCCGCCAGCCGGTGCGCCAGGCGATGAACCGCCAGCTGCGCACGCTGCGCCCCGACGCCGGCCTGCAGGTGCTGATCACGACCCTGCAGGAGGGTTGGGTCGCCGTGGTCGCCGACGCCGAGGGCTTTTATGGTCTGATCACGCGGTTCGACCTGCTGAACTACCTCCGCAAGACACTCGTGTCATGACGACCCCGCCTCTCGCCGGAGCGGCCGGGCGCTGGAAATGACGGCCTGGGCTCGCTCCGCTCACCGCCCCCGAGGGGCTCAGCCGGCTCGCTCCGGAGCGGCCGAGCGCTCGCCGGCGGTCCACGTCATCCCGCATCACACCTGGAACAACTCATGAGCAAGACCGACAAGCCCCACGGCTTCGAGACCCGCGTCATCCACGCCGGCCAATTTCCCGATCCGTCGACCGGCGCGATCATGCCGCCGATCTTCCAGACCTCCACCTACGTGCAGTCCAGCCCGGGCGTGCACAAGGGCTACGAGTACTCGCGCAGCCAGAACCCGACGCGCGAGGCGCTGGAGCGCTGCGTGGCCGACCTCGAGGGCGGCCGGCGCGGCTACGCGTTCGCGTCGGGCCTGGCCGCGATGTCCACCGTGCTGGAGCTGCTGGACGCCGGCGCGCATGTCGTCGCCAGCGACGACCTGTACGGCGGCTCGTTCCGCCTGTTCGAGCGCGTGCGCAAGCGCAGCATGGGCCTGCAGGTGAGCTTCATCGACATGTCCGATCCGCAGGCCGTGCGCGCCGCGATCCGGCCCAACACGAAGATGGTGTGGGTGGAGACGCCGTCGAACCCGCTGCTCAAGCTGATCGACCTCGAGGCCGTGGCGACGATCGCGCGCGAGGCGAACCTGATCGCGGTGGCCGACAACACCTTCGCGAGCCCGTGGGGCCAGAACCCGCTGGCGTACGGCTTCGACATCGTCGTGCACTCCACCACCAAGTACCTGAACGGCCACTCCGACGTGGTCGGCGGCGTGGCGGTGGTGGGCCGCGAGGGCCGCCAGGACGACTGGGCCGAGCGCCTCGCGTTCCTGCACAACGCGGTGGGCGGTATCGCGGGGCCGTTCGATTCCTTCCTGGCCCTGCGCGGCGTGAAGACGCTCGCGCTGCGCATGGAACGCCACAACCAGAGCGCGCTCGCGATGGCGCAATGGCTGGAGTCGCATCCGAAGGTGGCGCGCGTGTTCTACCCGGGCCTCGAGAGCCATCCGCAGCACGCCCTCGCGAAGCGCCAGATGCGCGGCGGCGGCGGCATGATCTCGCTGGACCTGAAGAGCGACCTCGCCGGCGCGCGCCGTTTCCTCGAGCACGTGCACCTGTTCGCGCTGGCCGAGAGCCTGGGCGGCGTGGAGAGCCTGATCGAGCACCCGGCCATCATGACGCACGCCTCGATCCCGGCCGACCAGCGCGCCAGGCTGGGCATCGGCGATACGCTGATCCGGCTGTCGGTCGGCATCGAGGCGCTGGACGACCTGAAAGCCGATCTCGAGAACGGCTTCGAAAAGATCTGAGCTGCAGCGGCGCGTCGGCGCGCCGCTGCCGAAGGGGTCTGGCCTCTCCCGCGTTCGCGGCGTACCTTCGATCGAAGCAGGCGTCGCAGATCGCGAACAAGGGACAGGCCTGACGCCGATCGCCCGGGATGAATCGGGGTCAGGCCTGTCCTCGATTCGCGACGAGCGCCCCGGCCATCTGCGGACATCCCTTCGCGAAATCGAGGAAAGGCCAGACCCCTCCGGCCTCGGCCGACCCGCGCGCCAGGCATCGCAACAGGCTGAGGCCTGCATCAGCCGAGCATGCCGCCAAGGCCTGCCTCACCAAGAGTTGGCGCGCCAGCGTCGATTTGCTCGCTCCAACGCCCCCGCGAGGCGCGCTTTTCACGCCGGGGCCTGCCGCATACTGGCGGCATGACCCTGCCCGCCCTGCCCCGCTCCCTCCTGTCCGCCGCGCTCGTCGGCGCCCTCGCCCTGCTGTCGGCCGCGCCCGCGCACGCCGCGGCCGATGCCGCCGTCACGCACCGCTTCGAGCGGGTCGTGCACGACTTCTACGAGCACTACCTCGCCACCCACCCGGAAGAAGCGACGCAGCTCGGCGACCACCGCTTCGACCGCCGTAGCGGCGACCTGTCCGCGGCCGGCATCGCGGCCGACCGCAAGCTGTATCGCAAGACGCTGGACATGCTCCAGGCGATCGCCGCCGCCAGCCTGCCGCCCGACCACGCCATCGACCGCGAGATCCTGGAGAACGACCTGCGTGCACGCCTGTTCGACATCGAGGTGATGAAGACCTCCACCTGGCAGGCGACCGACTACGCCGGCACCGAGGGCGTCTACGTGCTGCTCGCACGCGACTTCGCGCCGATCCGGCAGCGCCTGGCCGCCGCGAGGCTGCGGCTGGAGGCGATCCCGAAGCTGGTGGCCGCCGCCAGGCAGAACCTACGGCGCCCGCCGCGCGTCTACACCGAGACCGCGATCGCCCAGAACAAGGGCGCCATCGCGTTCGTGCAGGACGACCTCGACGACTTCATCAAGCAGGCGCCCGAGATGAAGGCCGTCCTCGCGCCCGCCCGCGCCCGCGCGGCCGCCGCCTTGAAGGACTACGGCACCTGGCTGGAGACGGTGCTGCTGCCGCGCTCCGACGGCGACTTCCGCTTCGGCAAGGCGCACTTCGACCAGCGCCTGAAGTTCTCGCTCGATTCCGATCTCGGCGCCGACGAGATCCTCGCCCGCGCCGAGGCCGACCTGAAGGCGACGCAGGCGCAGATGGAACAGGTCGCGCTGCCGCTGTACAAGCGCTGGTTCCCCGGCAAGCCGACCGACGGCGTGGACGGCCACGTGATCGTGCGCGCCGTGCTGGACAAGATCGCCGACACCCATCCGGACAACGACACCATCGTCGCCCAGGCGCGCGACGACCTCGACAAGGCCACCGCCTTCGTGCGCGAGCACAAGCTCGTCTCGCTGCCCACCAAGCCGATCAAGGTCATCGTGATGCCCGAGTTCCAGCGCGGCCAGGCCACGGCCTTTTGCGACTGGGCCGGCCCGCTCGAGAAGAACGGCGAGACCTTCTACGCGATCTCGCCGACGCCGGCCGACTGGTCGCCGCAGCGCGTGGAATCGCAGTACCGCGAGGACAACAGCGCCGAGCTGCGCGACATCACCGCGCACGAGGCGATGCCCGGCCACTACCTGCAGGGCGCGCACGCCAGCCAGGTGAAGATGCCCACGCTGGTGCGCGCGATGACCGGCTCGGGCACCTTCATCGAGGGCTGGGCCGTCTACGCCGAGCAGATCATGGCCGAGGCCGGCTGGGGCGGCGAGGAGACGCGCATGGAGCAGCTCAAGATCCGCCTGCGCGTGGCCATCAACGCGATCCTGGACCAGAAGATCCACGCCGGCCACATGACCGAGGACGAGGCCAGGCACCTGATGATGGACACCGGCTACCAGGAGGAAGGCGAGGCCGCGGGCAAGTGGCGGCGCGCCGAGATGTCCGCCGGCCAGCTGTCGACCTACTTCGTCGGCATCCAGGAGCAGATCGCGCTCGCGCGCGACCTGAAGGCGAAGATGGGCGCCGACGACCTCGCGGTGCACGATCGCATGCTGTCGCACGGTTCCATCGCGACGAAGTACGTGCGGCAGCTCGAGGGCCTGCCGCCGGCGGACGCCGGCGCGAAGTGAGCGCCGCGCCCCGAGCAGGAAGCCGTCCGCGGTCAGAGGACGGCCGTGGCCGGCAGCCGCGCGGCGCGCAATGGGACGTGGCCGCCGGCCTGCTCGACGGCATCTGACAGAATGCGGCGGTCCGAAAAAATCCAGGGAGGATCCATGACCGACGACCAGATGCGCCGCGTGCGCATTGCCTTTGCCTGCGCCACGCTGGGCGCGCTCACCGCCTGCGGCGGCGATGGCGGCAGCAGCCCGCCGCCGCCGCCGCCACCGCCCCCTGCGCCCGCGCCGGCGATGGCCTCGACGTTCACGCCGGCCCGCGCCACGGCGCAGGCCGTCGAAGGCGTCGCAGGACATTTTTCCTTCACCATCCAGGTGACCAATCCCGACGCCGGCCCGCTGGTGCCCGTGGTCGCGTCCGATTCGGGCGACATCGTCCAGGTGGGGGCGGTCGACACCTCGGTGCCCAACCAGTACGTCGTCACGCTGGCCACCACGCCGGGAACCGTGGCCGGCAACCATCGCGGCAGCGTCTCGTTCAAGCTGTGCTCTGACAGCACGTGCGCCACGGTGCATCCGGGCGGGACGCAATCGCTGCCCTATGCGATCAACGTCGATCTGAAGGACGGCTGGGGCAACTTCCAGCGCGACGCCGCCCACACCGGCTTCGCCGACATCCAGCTCGACCCGGCCGATTTCGCGCCGGCATGGACCTGGCAGCGTCCCGCGGGCGACAGCGAGCCCATCGGCGGCATCAACGCCGTGGCCACCGGCGACGGCAAGGTGTACGTGACCAAGGACATCTATTTCGGCCAGGCGGCGCTGTACGCGCTCGACGAGGCGACGGGGGCACCGGCCTGGACCTACGCGATCGGCCCGATGCACTCCGAAGGTCCCGCCGCGTTCGCGAACGGCACGGTCTACGTCCCCAGCCAGGACCAGAGCGAGCAGGGCAAGATGTGGGCGATCGACAGCACCACCGGCGCCTACAAGTTCATGATGCCCACGGGCGGCCAGTGGTCGAACTACTTCGCGCCCACGGTGCTGGGCGACGCCATCGGCCAGGTGACCTACGACGGCGGCATCTACGAGTTCTCCACTGTCGACGGCAGCCAGAAGTGGACCGGCGGATCGAACGTGAGCGACCAGTCGACTCCGGCCCTCGATGCGACGCACTTCTACGCCTACGGCGCGGTCTACGGCAGCCCGGCGCTGCACGTCCTCGATCGCGCCACCGGCGCGGTGCTGGCCACCATCGACGATCCGTTCGGCGGCGGCAACACGGGCTACGACATGTTCTCGGCGCCCATGCTCGGCGCCACGAACGATGCGATCGCCTTCAGCGGCACCGGCTTCAGCGGACGGGCCGCGAGCAGCTCGGAACAGTACGAGCAGCGCTTCCTGGTCAGCTACGACCTGGCGCACTCCAGCATCGGCTGGCGTTCCGCCAACGCCTACCTGACGCATCCGGCGCTGGCCAGGGGCGTCGTCTACGCCGCGCGCAACGCCCCGGCCTCGCTGGACGCGCTCAGCGAGGCCGACGGCCACGTGCTCTGGTCCTGGACGCCCCCCGCCGGCGACACCTCGTTCCATCGCAACATCATCGTCACGCACAACCTGGCGTTCGTGAGCACCGACCAGAACGTGTATGCGATCGACCTGGCGACGCACCAGGCGGTCTGGCACGTGGACAAGCCCGGCATGCTGGCCCTGTCCAGTACCGGCCTGCTGCTGATCACCACCGGCGCGACGCTGAGCGACGGCAACCTGGTCGCCATCCGCCTGAAGTGAGCGCGGCGGCGGCGCGGGGCACCGCCGCCCCGCCTCACTCGATCGCGTACACGTTGCCGTCGGCGCTGCCGATGTAGATGGCGCCGCCCGCCACCAGCGGCGTGGCGTAGAACGAGCCGACGCGGTCCTGGCGCCGCGTGCCGTCGTTGGACAGGTCGCCCCACGTCGACGCATACAGCCAGCCGGGGTTGAACCTGCCTTCGGCCGACAGCACCCAGCCGGGGTCGGCCTTCGCGGCCTCGGTGCGGAACTCCCACAGCACGCGGCCGTCGGCGCGGTCGCGCGCCTGCACGGAGCCGTTGAGCACGCCCAGCAACACCGTGTCGCCGGCGACGGTCGGCGAGCCGAACACGTAGGCCTTCGTGGATCCCATCGCCTGCGCGGGCTGGCCGGTGGCGGCATCGACGACGCGGTATTGCGCGGTGTCGGACGTCGCGAAGTACACGCGTCCCTGCGACACCGCCGGCGACGCGTTGACCCAGCTGCCTTCGGTGTCGACGTTCCACTTCGGCGCGCCGGTGCGCAGGTCGACCGCGTAGAGATGGCCGTCGCGGCAGCCCACGAAGACGCTGCCGTCGGCGATCGCCGCCGACGACTGGAAGCCCTGCTGGTTGTGCATCAGCGGGTCGAGCCCCGCCTGGAACGCCCAGCGCTGCGCGCCGCTGGCGGCGTCGAGCGCGTACAGCTTGCCGTCCCAGCTGCCGACCACGACCAGCCCGTCGGCGTACGCGGGCGACGCGTGCACGACGTCGCCGGTGGCGAACTTCCAGGCCAGCCTGCCGCTGGCGGCGTCGACGGCGTAGACGTGCCCGTCGCCGCTGCCGAACACGACCTTGCCGTCGACCACCAGCGGGCTCGAGAGGTACACGTCGTACAGATCCGGGTAGGTCTGGTTGCGCGGCTGCAAGCCGTGCAGGCCCCTGGCCTCGAAGCGCCGCTCGCCTTCCGTGGCGAACTTCCACAGCACCTCGCCGCTGCGCGCATCGAGCGCGTAGAGGCGCCCGTCGTAGCTCACCGCGAACACGCGGCCGCCGGAGACGGCCGGCGTGGACGCCACCGGCCCGCCGGTGTGCGTCATCCAGCGCTGCCGGCCGCTGGCGGCATCGACGGCGTAGACGTTGCCGTCGTCGCTGCCGAACAGCACGGCGCCGTCGTGCCAGACGGCCGACGACACGACGCGCCCGCCGGTGGGGAACGTCCACCTGATGCGGTGGAACGCGCGCGGCGCGGCCTCCGCGGTGACGCCCTGGCGCGCGGCGTCGCCGCGGAACATCGGCTGCGCGCGCGGCGCGGTCGACACGAGCGCCAGCAGCGTGGCGAGCGCGACGGCATGGATCTTCGCGTTCACGATGTCTTCTCCCCGGGTTGGCGGTGCAGCACGAGGGCGGCCTCGAACGGCCCCTGCGACACGGCGCCGTCGATGACGCCTTCCTGCGGCGTGAAGCGCCCCTCGATGCTGAAGCCGGCACTGCTGGCGCGCACCGTGACGAACTCGCGGCCCTGCACCACCTGGTCGACCTGCAGCGTGGTCGTGCGCTTGCCCACGATCACGAGCTGCCCGCCGCCGGTGCCGCCGGCACCGTTGGCCAGCGTCAGGGTCACCTCGCGCGGATAGCCGCCCAGTTCGTAGCGGCCCGTCCACGTGCCGGCCAGGGCCGCAGTGATGGCGCTGGCCGCCGGCGGCCGGTCGACCTGCGCCGGGCCGCTGCGATGCAGGCTCACCGCGGCGCTGCGGCCGCCGAGCGTGAACGTGCCGGCGAGCGCCCCGTCGGCCTGGCAGGCGAGCACGAGCCGGGGTTGCAGCGCGTCGCCGCCCGGGAACGCCGCGGCCAGGCCGAGGCGCACGTCGCAGCCGGTCACGGCCAGGCCGTCCACGGCGGCCCCCTTGACGCCGCGACCCGGCAGGATGGCCGAGCCGGCCCAGCGGCCCTGCGCGTCGCGATCGAGGTCGATGACCAGCCGCAACGGCTGGCCCGGGACGTCGGCCACGCCTTCCCAGCGCCCCGCGGGGTCGGTCGCGGCGCGCGCACCGGCGCACGCGAGGCCCGCGGTGAGCAGGATGAACGGCGTGGCGCGGCGACGCCAGGAAACGAGGGCGGGCATGGAGGCCTCCAAGGTCAGCGGGATGCCTCGCATGATGGAAGCGCCCGCCTCGCGCCAGGGGCCCGATGCGACGAATGGAGGAAACGGCGCCGCGAGCAGCGGCGCCGCTTGTCGCGCCTCAGTAGTTCGCGGCCGCGCGCACCGCGCTGGCAGGCTTGTCGAGGTCGGCCAGCAGCTCCGGCCCGACGATCGAGAACGGCACCGAGCCGTACGACAGCAGGCGGTCGTGGAAGTCGTGCAGCGAGCCCTTGTCGCCCATGCGGCGCTGGTACTCGCCCAGCAGCTCCTCCAGCTGCAGGCGGCCCACGGTGTAGGCCAGCACGTAGCCGGGGCGCAGCGCGTAGCCGGCCACCGCGGCCTCGGACGCCGACTTCGTGAAGCCCGACTGCTCCTCGAAGAACTTGGCGGCCTGCGCGATCGTCCATTCGCCGGTGGCCATCTTCACGTCGACGATGACGCGCGCCCCGCGCACGCGTTCCCAGCGCGCGGTGAAGACGCGGGCATCGAGGTCGTCGCCGTACAGGCCCAGGCGCAGGAACATCTCCTCGCCGTAGAACGCCCAGCCCTCGGCGAAGGTGCCCGAGTACTGGATCTTGCGGATGTAGTCGGAATGCCGGCGCGCGATCGACAGCTGCAGGAAGTGGCCGGGCATCGCCTCGTGCGCGGCCGTCGCCAGGATGCGGTCACGGTCGAAGTCCTCGTTCATGTCCAGGCGCTCGGCCGCCGCCTTGAGCGACTCCGGCGGCGTGATGAAGTAGTGGCCCTTGGCCGACTTGTCGAACAGCCGCGGCGACTCCATCGAGGCGCCGGGCGAGACCGGTTGCTGGAACTTGGGCGTCTCGACCACGTCCATCGTGCCCAGCCACGCCGGGATCGTGACGAGGTCGCGCTCGTCGACGAACTTGCGCAGCTCGGCGATGCGGTCGCGGTAGTAGTCGATCAGCGCCGCGCCGCTGGGCGCCATGCCGCCGCCGCTGTCCGCGCCGAGCGCCACCTTGCGATGCGCCGCCTGGGCCTTCACCCACGCCTCCTCGGCCCAGCCGTGCGCCAGTTCGTCGCGCGCCATGCCCTCGACGTCCTTGCCCGTGTACGGCAGCAGTTCCTCGCGCTGCAGCATCTGGTCGTAGGCCGCGCGGCCCATCGCGAAGTTCTCGGGCCACTCGTCGACGTGGGCCTGGATGGTGGCGCCCGTCTTCGCCAGCGTGGCCAGCACGGCGTCGCGCGCCGCCATGAAGCGCCTGAGCGCGGCGGGATCGCCGGCCAGCTGCTCCTTCGCGGCGTCGGTCAGCGCGCCGTTGAGGAAATCGGGGGCGCCGTCGATCTGCTTCCTGCCCGCCACGCCATACAGCTTGCCCGGATGCGTCACGAGCTTCTGGCCGGCCTCGATGTAGGCCGGGCCCTTCTCGAGGCGGGCGATGATGTCGGCCCAGGCCCTGGGCACGTCGGCCGCGGTGGCGTCGTCGCGGCCCGGGATCGGCAGGTGCAGGAACTGCGTGTAGATCACGTCGACCAGGCTCAGCGCGGGGCCGGAATAGTCCTTGCGGTCGGTCTGGCGCACCAGCAGGCCGTCCAGGCGCTCGTCCAGCTGCGCGCGCAGCAGCCTCGCATCGTTCGTGTCGACCAGCGAGATCGACGGGCCCGCGGCCTTGCGGATCGCCTCCAGCCGGCTGCCCCACGCCTGGAGCTGCGCGATGGTGGCGGCGCGCGTGGCCTCGGTCGGGTTCACGAGCTGGTCGTCGAACCCGGCGATGCCCAGGTAGGTGGCGCGGATCGGATTGCGCTGGGCGCCGATGCGCACGATGTCCTGGGCGAGCGTCGTCAGCTGCTCGTGCGTGTCGGGCGCGGCCAGCGCTTGCGTGGACAGCATGCAGGCCAGCACCAGCGCCAGCGAGGTCTTCTTCATGAGCGGTTCCGTTGGTCGGGATCGAAGCGACGGATGTTACGTCCGCCGGCATGCGGTTTCATTCGATGTCGTGCGCCAGCGCCCGCGTCACGCACGCCAGCGCCTCGACGGCCGCATCCGGCGACGCGAGGTACTGCGCCTGCACGATGGCGCCGTCGATCGCGAGCGCGAGCGCCCGCGCGAGGCGCGCGCGTCCCGGCGCGGGACGCATGAGGCGCGCGACGGCGGCCGTCATGTCCTGCTTGTGGCGCCGCGCGGCGTCGAGCACCGCGGGCAGCGCGGGGGCGAGCTCGCCCACGCTGTTGAGGAAGGCGCAACCGCGGTAGTCGTCGCTGCGGAACCACTCGGCCAGCGCCGGCGCGATCGCACCGACATGGCCGCCATGGCGCGCGAGCGCGTCGGTGAACCAGGCCATCCAGCGCTCGTGGCGGAAGTCCAGGTACGCCAGCACCAGGTCGTCCTTGCTCGGGAACTGGCGATAGAACGTCACCTTGGCCACGCCCGATTCCGCGATCACGCGGTCGATGCCCGTGGCGCGGATGCCGTCGCCATAGAACAGGTCGTGCGCGGCGCGCAGGATGCGCTCGCGCGGCGGCAAGGCGGTGGAGGTGGCGCTCATCGGCCCATTGTAGACAGACCTGTCTACCCGGCATAGACTGACGGCCAGGTAGACAAGCCTGTCTACATCGCCCCGATTCGGAGACGCCCCATGGATCCCAAGCCGCCCCTGCCGCCCTTCACCCGCGAATCCGCCCTCCAGAAGGTGCGGCTGGCCGAGGACGCGTGGAACTCGCGCGACCCGGCGCGCGTCGCCATGGTCTACACCGAGGACACGCGCTGGCGCAACCGCGCGGAGTTCCCCGTCGGCCGCCAGCAGGTGCGCGAGTTCCTCGAACGCAAGTGGGCGCGCGAGCTCGACTACCGGCTGGTCAAGGGGCTGTGGGCCCACGACGGCAACCGCATCGCCGTGCGCTTCGCCTACGAGTGGCACGACGACTCCGGCCACTGGTTCCGTTCGTACGGCAACGAGAACTGGGAGTTCGACGCGCACGGCTACATGCTGCGGCGCTTCGCCAGCATCAACGACCTGCCCATCGCCGAGGCCGACCGCCGGTTCTTCTGGCCGCTGGGCCGCCGGCCCGACGACCACCCGGGCCTGGACGAGCTCGGGCTTTGAGCGTCGCCTGGCCGCCCGGCCGCGTGCTGCGGCGCCGCATTTGACCCTGTCCTCGTGTCGCCGCCGGCCACGGGCCACCATTCGCTTCCCTGAGCTGCCCGAGGACGCGCCATGGCCACTCTCCGCCTCGCGGTGATCCGCGCCGCCGTGTTCGCCGCCTGCGCCCTGTGCGCGGCCGGCGCCCTCGCCGAGACCCTGCAACTGACCGGCGCCCAGGAGGTGCCGCCCAACGACAGCCACGCGGTGGGCACCGGCGACATCACGATCGACGCCGACGGCAACGTCAGCGGCAAGGTGTCGACGCCGACGATCCAGGGCAAGGCCGCGCACATCCACGTCGGCGCGCCGGGCAAGGCCGGGCCGCCCATCATCACGCTCGGCGGCGGCGAGCCGGGCACGTGGAGCGTGCCGCAGGGCGCGAAGCTCGAT
This sequence comes from Vitreoscilla sp., assembly GCA_045810285.1. Lineage (GTDB taxonomy): Bacteria > Pseudomonadota > Gammaproteobacteria > Burkholderiales > Burkholderiaceae_C > Scleromatobacter. The sequence continues at coordinate 34,881 of JBJMWE010000392.1, forward strand.
GCGGAGCAGCTTGCCGCGTGGAAGGCCGGCAACCTCTACGTCAACGTCCACACCGCCGAATATCCCGGCGGCGAGGTGCGCGCGCAGCTCAAGGCGCCTTGAGGGCCGCCAGCACGCCCATGGCCGCCGCCGGGGCGCGCTCCTTGGCGCCGTTGATCATGAACATGAAGACGTCGCGCGACGCGGCCGCGGGCGCGCCCGTGTCGCCCGGCACCAGCGGCAGCCCGCCCGGCGCGCCGCCGCCGGCCCAGGTGCGCGCGCATTCGGCGAACGCGGTCAGCACCGCGGGCTCGTAGCCGGTAGGCACGTCCGACTTCGCGTTCATCAGGCGCAGGTAGACGAAGTCGGTGGTCAGGTTCGCGAACGACGGGTAGTCGGGCGAGTCGGTGAACACCACGGCGCAGCGGTAGCGGCGCGCCAGCGCGAGGAACTCCGGCGTCATGAAGCTGTCGTGCCGCACGTCCAGCACGTGGCGCAGCGCGCGGCCCTGCACGTCGGCCGGCAGCAGCTTCAGGAACGCCTCGAAGTCGGCCGGGTCGAACTTCTTGGTGGGCGCGAACTGCCACAGCACGGGTCCCAGCTTGTGCTCCAGGCGCGCCAGGCCGCTGCCGATGAAGCGCTCGATCGATTCGCCGGCCTCGGCCAGCACGCGGCGGTTGGTCGCGAAGCGGTTGGCCTTGAGCGAGAACACGAAGTCGTCGGGCGTCTCGGCGAACCAGCGCTCGAAGGCCTTGGCCGTCATCGTGCTGTAGTAGGTGCCGTTGACCTCGATGGCCGTCACCTGCCGGCTCGCGTGCGCCAGCTCGCGCGCCGCGGGCAGCTTGGCAGGGTAGAAATTGTCGCGCCAGGGCTCGTACGTCCAGCCGCCGATGCCGACCCGGATCTTGCTCATCGCTGCGCTCCTCGTTTGCGGAACGCGCTTTTTACCCCAATCCGGACGCCGCTCGACGCTTGTAGTCGAGTCGCCAGAGCAGCTTCCAGGTCTTGCCGCCGTCGGTGCTGCCTTCCCAGTCCCACGTGAACGCGTCGCGGGTGATGTGGTGGAACACCATGCGCTGGCCCTTGACCTCGGCGCCGGCCGGCGCCAGCGCCGTCGAGAACAGCCGCTTGTCGCCGTCGGCGCTGCCGGTGAGCGCGAAGAAGCCGCCCTGGTTGTCGGCCCAGGCCTGGTGCCACAGGCCCGCCGGGTCGCGCACGCTCAGCGAGCGGCCCTGGAGCTGCTGCGGCGCCTCGGCCGGGTCCATCTCGAACTGCTCCTCGATGACCTTGCCGTCGAGGATGCGCGAGACGTGGTTGCGCCCCTTGCCGACGCTGCCGTCGGGCTTGGCCCAGGTGACGTTCCAGTCGCCCAGCCAGAAGTCGAACAGGTCGGCCGGTTGCGCGGCAGGCGCGGCGAGAGCGGTTTGCATGGTGCAGGCCAGCAGGAGCGAAGGAATGAGGAATCGCATGGGAGACCTCCGGGATGGATGCCGTTCCTTGTAGCGCGCATCGGCCCGCCCTGCCCCGCCGTTGCGACCGGTGGCGGCTGGCGAGGGACCGGCGACGGCCGGCCGGCCCAGGCGCTAGTGCAGGCTCGCGAGGAACTGCCGCAACTCGGGCGTCCGCGGCGCGTCGAAGACCTGCTCCGGCGGGCCGATCTCGTGGATGCGGCCGGCATGCATGAAGACCACGCGGTCGCTGACCTTGCGCGCGAAGTTCATCTCGTGCGTCACCATCAGCAGCGTCATGCCCTCCTCGGCCAGGCTCTCCACCACCTTGAGCACCTCGCCCACCAGTTCCGGGTCGAGCGCGGACGTGATCTCGTCGCACAGCATCACGCTGGGCTGCATCGCGAGCGCGCGGGCGATGGCCACGCGCTGCTGCTGGCCGCCCGAGAGCTGGTCGGGCCAGGCATCGAACTTCTCGGCCAGGCCCACGCGCGCCAGCAGGCGGCGGGCGGTCGCCTCGGCGTCGACCGCGCCCGCCTTCCTGACGAGGGTGGGCGCCAGCATCACGTTGCGGCCCACGCTCAGGTGCGGGAACAGGTTGAAGCCCTGGAAGATCATGCCCACGTGCTGGCGCAGCTCGCGCATCGCCTTGGCGTCGTCGTGCTTCAGCGCCTGGCCGTCGACATGCAGCGTGCCGTCCTGGAACGCCTCGAGGCCGTTGATGCAGCGCAGCAACGTGCTCTTGCCGGAACCGCTCTTGCCGATGATGGCGATCACCTCGCCGCGCCGGACATCGAGGTCGACGCCCTTGAGCACCTCGTTGTCGCCGAAGCGCTTGCGCAGCTGGCGGATGTCGACGATGGAGAACGGGGTTTCAACGGTCACGGCGCATCCTTGTCTCGAGTCGCCTGCTGCAGGCCGAAACGGGCCAGCACAGGGCAAAGTACATCAGCGCCACGCAGGCGTAGACGGCGAACGGGCGAAAGGTGGCGTTGGTGATCATCGTGCCCGTCTTGGTGAGCTCGACGAAGCCGATGATGGACGCCAGCGCCGTCCCCTTGATCACCTGCACGAGGAAACCGACGGTTGGCGCGACGGCGATGCGCAGCGCCTGCGGGGCGACGACGTGGCGCAGCTTCTCGCCGAAGCTCAGCGCCAGGCTGTCGGCGGCCTCCCACTGTCCGCGCGGGATGGCATTGACGCAGCCGCGCCAGATCTCGGCCAGGTAGGCGCTGGCGTAGAGCGTCAACGCGCCTCCCGCCGCGACCCACGGCGAGACGTCGATGCCGAACAGCCCGAGGCCGAAATAGGCGAGGAACAGCTGGATCAGCAGGGGCGTGCCCTGGAACACCTGCACGTACGCGGCCACGGCCAGGGACGCGCCGCGCCCGCCCCGCAGCCGCGCCGTCACCAGGGCGAGGCCGACGAGGCCGCCGCCGGCGAAGGCGATCAGCGACAGCGCCACCGTCCACCGCGCGGCCAGCAGGAGATTGCCCAGGATCTGCCAGACGGAGAACTCGACCATCTCACCTCCCCGTGGGCGCGCTGCGCCCGAACAGCCAGCGCGGGCCGGCCCAGGCGAGCGCCTGCCGCAACGCGACGGCCATCGCCAGGTAGATCCCCGCTGCGACGAAGTTGGCTTCGAACGAGCGGAAGTTGCGGCTCATGATCAGGTTGGTCGAATAGCTGAGCTCCTGCGCGGCGATCTGCCCGCACACGGCCGATCCCAGCATGACGATCACCACCTGGCTGACCAGCGCCGGCCACACGCGACCGAGCGACGGCGGCAGCACGACCCGCAGGAACACCTGGCGCTCGGTCAGCGCGAGGCTACGCGCCGCCTCCAGCTGGCCGCGCGGCGTCGCCTCGATGCCGGCGCGCACGATCTCGGCCGCGTAGGCGCCGAGGTTCAGGGTCATCGCGATCACCGACGCGGTTTCGGAGGACAAGCGCACGCCCAGGCTCGGCAGGCCGAAGAAGATGAAGAACAGCTGGACGATGAACGGCGTGTTGCGGATCAGCTCCACGTACGCCGCCGCGAGCGCGCGCGCCGCCGCCGGCCCGTGCGTGCGCGCCCGCGCGCAGGCGACGCCGAGGGCCACGCCGAGCACCGTCGCGACGACGGTCAGCGCCAGCGTGAGCGCCGCGCCGCGCAGCAGCAGCGGCCAATCGACCAGGACGGCCGCGAAGTCGAGCTGGGTCATCGCCGCGGCCATCAGTTCGGCAGGTCGCCCGCCGGGCGCCCCAGCCACTTGACGCACAGCTTGTCGATCTCGCCGCTGGCCCGGGCCGCCGCGATGATCTCGTTGACCTTCAGCCGCAGCTTGTCGTCGCCCTTGGCCACTCCGATGAAGTTGGGCGAGTCCTTGAGCAGCAGCTTGAACTCGGTGCCCAGCTGCGGATTGCGCGCCATCATGTTGCCCGCCACGGACGCGCCGGTGGCGATCACCTGCACCTGGCCGGACACGAATGCCGAGACGGTGGCGTTGTTGTCCTCGAAGCGCTTGATGTCCGCGCCCGCGGGCGCGATCTTCGTCAGCTCCATGTCCTCGATCGCGCCGCGCGTCACGCCGACCGTCTTGCCGGCGAGGTCGGCGGGCGATTTCAGGGCCATGGCCCGGGGCGCGAACACCGCCTGGAAGAACGGCGAATAGGCGACGGTGAAATCGATCACCTTCTCGCGCTCCGGGTTCTTGCCCAGCGTGGAGATCACGAGATCGGCCTTGTGCGTCTGCAGGTACGGGATGCGGTTCGCGCTCGTCACCGGCACGAGCTCGACCGTCGCGCCCAGCCTGGCCGCGATGAGCCGCGCCATGTCGACGTCCAGGCCCTGCGGGGCCATGTCGGTGCCGACGAAGCCGTAGGGCGGGAAATCGGTGGGGATCGCGATGGCGACGGATTTCTTCGCCGCGATCGCGTCGAGCGCGCTCTGCGCGCGCGACGCGGGTGCGAAGGCGACGGCGACGAGCGCCAGGGCGAACAGGGAACGTCGTTGCAGGCTCATTCAGGGCTCCTGGTGGCGCGCCGACGGGGCGCGGGGGTTGCAATCGGGGTCGGGATCGGGCTGACGAGGTCGGTGAACAGCCGTCGCGCGCGACGCGGCGTGGTCTCGCGCGGCGGCGCGACGCCGGCCTGGAGGGCCTGCCGGAGCGCGCCCACCGGGTCGGCCTCCGGCGCCGGCGAGCCGAGCGCGGCGGCGACATGGCCGATATGGGTGCGCATCAGTTCGGCCGCGCCGGCGGGGTCGCCGCGTTCGAGCGCCGCGACGATCGCCACGTGTTCGTCGCAGGACTGCGCCGCGTCGTGGGTCGACTGGAACAGCGTGGCCACCAGCGTCGTGCGGGCGGTCAGGTCGCGCAGGATGTCGGCGAGCAGCGGGCCGCTCACGCATTCGGCCAGGCAGACGTGGAAATCGCCCAGCAGGTAGCTGCGCTTGCCCGGGTCGCGTTCCCGGATCGCCGCGCGCTCCGCCTTGTAGTGCGCCTTCAGCAGCGCCAGCCTGGACCTGGCCAACGGCCCCGACAGCGCGCCCAGCATGCCCGTCTCGATCGCGATGCGCGCGGAGAACGCGTCCGCCGCCTCGGCGCGCGAGGGCTGCACGACGAACCAGCCGCGCCGGCTGCTCACCTCCACCATGCCGCGCGCCGACAGCCGCGCCATGGCCTCGCGCACCAGCGTGCGGCTGACGCCGAACACGTCGGCCAGTTCCTGCTCGCCCAGGCGCTGCCCGGGCGCGACCCGGCCGGCGAGGATCGCCTCGACCACCTGGTCGGCGATCTGCGCCGCGCTCGAACGCGTCTGGACTGTTGTGGTGCTCGCCTTGCTCGCCATGCGCCGATCTGGTTCGCCGAGCCCCGATGTCGTGCATGCGAGGCTTGGATGCGTTGTTTGTATACAAGCCAACGCAAGGCCCGTGCCGCTTCGGCGGGCCGCCGCGTCGACCGCCCCAATCGAGCCGGAATTCCCCCGCTTATCGGCGGATCGGTTCGCACGCCGGCGGCCAGACTGGGCGTTCCTGCCGCAGACCCCATCGGACATGAACCGTCGATACGCCTACCGCGACTACGCCATCCTGGTCTCCGCCCGACCGGCCGCCGCCGGCTGGCGTCCCGAGATCTGCGTCATCGCGCCCGACGACCGCTGGGAGTTCGTGCCGACGCATGCCGCGGTGGTGGCCAATGACCCGCAGTACTGCCTCGAGATCGGCCGCCTGTGCGCCGAGAGCGCGATCCAGAGCATGGATCCGGCGCGCGAGAAGGCTACGTACAAGGGCCTGCTGCACTGAGCCGGGACGGATCGAGACGCGACCGAACGGCGGGTTACGCCTGCGGCTAACCCGCCCTACGCGCTGCATTCGCTCGATGATGCAGGGCGGGTTAGCCGCAGGCGTAACCCGCCGCCTCGGCCAACGCGTCAATCACCGAACTCGGGCTGCCGGCACCGTATCGTCTCGCCCCATCCCCGCACGCCCAGCGGCTGGCGCCGCAGCACGCCGTTCTCGATGTCGATCTCCCAGTAGGCGATCAGGCCCTTCTGCCCGCGCGGCCGCAGGCCGATGCCGTTGGACAGCGGCGTCGACGAGCCGTCGCGCGACGGCACGACACACTGCAGCAGCGGCCCCGCCTGCGCGCGCGGCGGCAGCGCCACCACGTCGACCATGCGGCAGCCCCGGCGGGTATCCAGCAGCACGGCGAACTCGGCGCCGATGCGCTGGCGCGAGAGCACGACGCTGTCCTTGTTGATCACCGGCAGCGAGCCGGGCACCGGCAGGTACCCGGCGTCGCGCGGCACGTCCTCGCCGGGCGCGCAGGGCTTGCCGCGCAGCGCGCGGGCGTCGAGCATCAGCGCCGGATCGACCGCGAACGGCCGCGTCTCGCCCTCCGCGGCCGGGCTGGCCGTGCGCCGGCTGCGCGCCACCAGCAGCGCGTCCCAGACGTCGTAGGCGCGCGCGACGCAGTCGACGTCGGGGCAGACGTCGCGCACATCGCGCAACCAGCGCGTCTCGTCGTGCTGCAACTCGGCCACGTCGGTGCCCGGCTGGCCCAGCAGCGCCTGGTAGTGCTCGGCCAGCGTGCGGTCGCGCGCGGACAGGTCGGGCGACGCGCAGATCATCTTCGTGACGCGGCCGGTGACCCGCGCGCAGTCGAAGCTGGGGCCGCTGGCGGCGTGGGCAAGCGCCCAGAGCGCGCACCCGAGCCAGGCGACGAGCAGTCGCGCGACGATCCGCGGGGAGTTCGACATCATCCAGTCCATTCCTTGGAGGCCTCCTGCCAGCAACGCATCCGGCTATTCTCACGCCGACCCGCGCCTCACCGGCGGCCCGTCCAAGGATTCAGCCGTCGATGTGCAGCGACAGGCCGGTGGCCGTGTAGGTCGCTGTCGCCTTGAAGCCGGCGACGCTGATGGTCGTGAAGCGGCCCTGGAGCTTGCCGGCGCCGATCACGTCCAGCGTGTCGCCGACGGACGGCGGATGGCCGGGAACGAACACGACGTTGAGCGTGCCACCCGCCAAGGTGACCGTCCCGGCGACCGCCAGCCGGCCCGCGCCGCCGCCGCCGATGTCGAGCTCCAGCGTACCGGCGGAAAGCGTGGTGAAGCCGCCCCCGATCGCGAGCGGCGCGGCGGCATTGCTGACCAGGGTTCCACCGGCCAGGTAGACGTCGCCAGTCCCGAGTGCCTTCGTCGACGCGGCTCGCAGGACGCCGCCGTCGATCTCCGTGCCGCCGCTGAACGCATTGCTGCCGGTCAGTGAGAGCGTGCCGCTGCCCTGCTTGGTCAGCTTGCCGACGCCCGCGATGTCGTTCTGCCAGGTGTCGAACGCCGAGAAGCCGCCTTGCACCGCATCCATCGTGACCACCGTGTCGCCGTCGAACGCGCCGAAGCCATCGGCGGCGGCGAACAGGTTCAGGCGGCCCCAGCCCTCCGCGTCGTCGAGCAGCGGGTAGCCCGATGGCAGCGCGGTGGTCTTGAGGACGACGCGGCGCTGCGCTGCGTCGAGGTAGGGCAGGCGGGTCTCGAGCAGGACTTCCGCGCCCTTGGGCACGACCGCCGGCCGGGTCTTGTCGCCGATCTGCGTGAAGCCGTAAGTCAGGCGGCGCAGGTAGTTCGCCTTGTTGGCCGCGTGGTCCGCGAAGCGGTCCGCGCTGGTGGCCTGCGAGTGGGCGTAGGCATTGAACGCCGTGGGCGAGCTGGCGCCGACGGCGGCCATCAACACGGCGTGCGCCTGGGCGTAGGCCGGACCGCTCGCCGTGGAATCGGCGCCCGTGGCGATGCTCGCCGTCGCGGCGGCCTGCGCCTGCAGGCGGCCGCCCATCACGTCCAGCGGCGAATGCATGCCGGCGAGGATGCGGTTCTCGCCCAGTTCGAGCGCGCGGCCCAGCAACTCCTGGTAGCGCTCGGGCACCACATAGGCCATCGCGATCGCGTCGCGCGTGGCTTCGGCCGCATGGCCGCTGATGAAGCCGCCATCGGTGGCCGGGGTGGCGCTCTCGGCGGGCACCAGGGCCGGCAGCACCTGCACGCCGGTGCTCCAGCGCCACGGGCGGGCGTACTTGTAGAAGCGCTTGGCGGGTTCGGTCGAGGCGTTCTGGCCGGCGTTGTTGACGAAGTCGACGACGGTGCCGAAGCCGGCGTTGCCCGACCCGCTGCCCACGCCGGTGTTGTTGCCGCTGTCGTTGTACAGCACGGTGGTGGCGTCGCCGGGCACGCCGGTGATCGACGTCGTCTGCTGGGCTGCCGCGCGCCAGGCGGTGGCGAGCGGCCCAAGGCCGTCGGTCACGCTGTAGCCCTTGCCGCGCCGGTCATCCAGGTAGGCGGCCACCGCCTGGTCGGCGCTTCGGCTGCAGGTCGCGGCGACGACGTACTGGACGTTGGCGCCCAGCACCGCGCTGTTCAACACGGTGCCGTCCGCGGCGTCGCCCGGAATGCCGGTCCACGTCGACGGCGTGATGGCCGGAAAGCTGCCGTTCGCCGCGGCGGTCACGCCCGCGTCCACCAGCAGCGTGCCGGGTTTCCACAGGTCGAGAAAGCCGGACACCACCCGAACGCCGGCGTTGGTGGACAAGGTGGCGTAGCGCGCGTCGCCGCGCTGGTTGGTGGCCGCGTGGTCGACGTACGGCGGCACCGTCGTCTCGTCGGAGACGGGGGCGCTGTCCGTCCGGCCGGAACCGGCGGGCGCCGCGGGAATCGCCAGCGCGGCGTCGTCGCTGCCCCCACAGGCGGACAGCACGGCGACGGCGATGAGGCAGGCGGCAAAAGGGAAGGCGGCGCGTTTGGACATGGGCGATGCGAGGATGGGGAGGGGCACGACTCAGGACGAAGGAGACGCCGCGATGTGGCGGCAACTCGGCAATCTATCGTCGACAAAAGTCATACTTATGAATCCCGCCTCGCCCAGGCGCCGGCTGGCGTCAATCGGCGGAGAGGAACGCGGCACGGTTTCGCGACGCGAACTGCGCGAACGTGGTGGCTTCCACCCCGAAGCGGCGATGCGCGCCCGTGACGACCGCGGCCAACGGGCGTCGCAACCGCTCGATGGCCTGTTCCCGCAGCGCCTCGACGAAGATCTCCGGCGTGCCGGCCGCCAGCAGGCGACGCATGCGCTCGTCCACGCTGAGCGGTTCGTAGGTCACGGGCCTGCCCAGTGCTCGAGTCAGGATCTGCGCGATCTGCCCGATCGTCAGTGCCTCCGGCCCCGTGATCTGCATCGAGACGGAATCGACATCCGTCGCCTTCAAGATGCCGACGGCGATGCCGGCGACATCCACCAGGTCGACCGGCGCCATCTGGACCTCGGCCAGCGGCAACGCGATCACGCCGTCCCGCGCGATCGACCGCGCCTCGCGCAGGTAGACCTGCATGAACTGGGCCGGACGGAAGTGCGTCCAGCGCAACCCGCTGTGCTCGATGTGGCGCTCGATCTGGTCGTGCATCCTGGTGAACCGGAATGCGGAGGCGTCGAAGCCGATGCCGGCCTCCTGCCCGGAGAACTTCACGATCCGCCGGACACCGGCGACCTTCGCGGCATCCACGAACCGCATCTGCGTCTCCGCCATGCGTTCGTCTCCGCTCGAGATCAGAAGGACGGTCTCGACGCCTTCGAGCGCCCGGCCCAGCGTCGACGGCTCCGACATGTCCGCCACGACGACCTCCACGTTGGCGCGTGGCGGCAAGGCCGCGGCGCGTGCCTCGCTTCTCACCAGCGCCCTCACCTTGCCGAGCTCGCCACCGAGGGCCGCAAGGATCTTCTGGCCGCCCATTCCGGCCGCGCCTGTCAACAGAATCATCTCTGAACTCCAGTTTCTCGCAGCGATCGCATGCGACACCTCCAGGACGATCCTGAAGCACCGGAGGATTCGCTCTGCCGGCACGGCTGTCCGGGCACCGGCCGGCGCCTGGGGCCAGGTCGGAGGCCGCCGGGCGCGCATCACCGGCCCCGTGCCGGTCGACGTCGCAGGCACCTGGACGCGACTGGATCGAGACTCCAGAATCGGGCGAGACCAGCGGCTCCGCGACCTGCCCGCAGCGTCGATGGCGCGGCCAGGCGAATCCTTTCCAGGGCCTGAAACGTCATGGCATGCGTGTTCCAGGCTCCGCCTGCACGGATCTCCCGCGCCGCCCTGCACGTTCGTCCCCGATCGAGACCTTCCATGAACGACCGTCCCGCCACGCGCGAAGAGTTTGTTGCCGAGTTGCAGCGGGTTCGCCCCGAGTTGCATCGATATTGCGCGCGAATGACCGGCTCGACGGCGGAAGGGGAAGACGTGGTGCAGGACACCCTCGAGAAGGCGCTTGCCGAGTGGTCGCCTGGCAACCAGTCGCCGCCGCTGCGGCCCTGGCTGTTCCGGATCGCGCACAACCGGGCCATCGATTCGCTGCGGCGATACGAGCGTCGCATGAGCGCCCCCCTGGAGGACAGCATGGAGATTTCCGACGACGAACGCGGGCAGCCGGAGTCCGTCGCCGCCCGCAGGCAGGCCATTGCCACGGCGGTGTCCACCTTCCTCGAGCTGGTGCCCTTGCAGCGCAGCTGCGTCGTGCTGAAGGACGTCCTCGACTACTCGCTCGAGGAGATCGCGGATCTGTTCAGCATCAGCGTCGCCGCCGTCAAGTCGGCGCTGCATCGTGGTCGCGCCAGATTGAAGGAACTGGGCGAACCGCCACGACCGCAGGCGCAGGCCGCCATCCATCCGCTCCTGATGCGCTATGCCCTGCTGTTCGATGCCCACGACTGGGACGGCGTTCGCAGCCTGCTCGCCGAGGATGTGCGGCTCGAGGTCGTCGACCGCTGGCGGAAATCGGGCCGGATCGAGGTGGGTTCCTACTATGCGAACTATTCGCGGCTGGCAGGCTGGCGCGCAATTCCGGGCTGGCTCGACGGGAGGCCGGCGATCGGCCTGTACTTCGGCGCGGACGCCTGCCGCCCGACAAGCTTCATCGTGGTGGAACACGACCAGGACGGCGCTCGCTTCATTCGCGACTATTTCCACGTGCCGTACATGGCCGAGGCCGCGCGATTCGTGCGGTCTTCCAGCGCTCAGACATTGCCGAGATCCAGCGTCCTGAAGGGCCGGTAAGCCAGCACGACGACCCCCGTGGAGAACTGCGTCGTCTCCATCAGCTCCAGCGGCATGGACTCCCCCTCCTGGACGAATCGTGCGCCGCTGCCCACGAGGAGCGGATGCACGGCGATCCGGATCTCGTCCAGCAGGCCATGGCTCAGGAGCGATTGGCCCAGCGGCCCATGGCCGTACATCATCAACGGCGGGCCGTCCTCGAGCTTCATCCGAGTCACCGCATCCACGGGATCGCCGCGGACGATCTCGGTGTTGGCCCAGGCCATGGTCGAGAGCGTGTTCGAGAAGACGTATTTCCGCATCCCGTTGATGCGGTCGGGATAGGCGCCCCGGCGACCGCTCCACAGCGATTGGAAGATCTCGCAGGTGCGGCGCCCCATGAGGAGCGCCTCGCTCCCTTCGAGGCGCTTCAACGCATCGAGCTGGGCCTCTTCTCCGAAATAGGCGGACGCCCAGACATGCGGCATGCCGATCACGCCGTCCAATGCCAGCAGGGTCGATTCGACGATCTTTCTCATGAGATGCATGCCTTTCGTTGAGGTCCTGCCTGGCCGTCGACACGCGAGCCGCGCACGCGGCCCGGCTCCGCGGTCAATGCCGACCAGGTGTCGTCATGCAGGCGCATGGCCTGCATCGTGATGTCCGGACCGACGCGCGGCACGTGCGCCCGATGTTCACGCGCGCGTTCGATTTCGACGCTGGCCATTTCGAGCTCTCCTTCGATTTGACGAATTGACCTTGTCAATACGTTGCCCGGCGGCCGCAGGATACGCAGCGATGCGGGTCAGGCGAGGATGGGCGTGCCGGCGTCGGGCACCGAGCGGTCGATGGCGTGCGGTGCGCCGTCCATCCAGACCGATCCGGCGGCCTTCAGGAGCCATGGACAACGTGCATAGTGCTGGACCCCGGCGATCCGGTGCTCCACCAGCACCAGACGGACGACCGCGGTCAATGCGCCTTCGGCATGCCCGCCGATCAGCATCAGGACAGGCTCTGCATCGACGGCACCGGGCACCATGCGGAACGGGTGCGGCATCCGCAGGAACGTGGTGAAGTATTCCGGCCGCAGCGCGCCGGCGTAGACGTCGCTGATCCTGAGGCGCGCATCGTCGCGGATGAGCGAGCGCAGGCCATCCCAGTCACGACTGTTGAACAGCTCGACGTAGCGCGCATGGATCGCGGGTGGACGGTTCGGCGAACCTGGCTCCGGCGACGCCGGCATCGCGGCCAGCTTGGTACGGCCCCGCTTGAGCGCGGACTTCACGCCGCCGACCGTCGAGGCGACGATGTCGGCGGTCTCCTCGAGGGAGTGGTCGAACAGGTCCTTCAGCAGGACGCAGGCGCGCTCCTTGGGCGGCAGGCGCGTCACCAGGTGCTCGAATGCGAGGTCGATCTCGCGGCGCAACGATGGCGCCGGCTCGTATCCCTCGTCCGATGGCGCAGCGGCGGTCTCCGTCGCGAGCCGGGCGTTGCGGCTGCGCACGAAGTCGATGCAGCGGTTGTGCGCGATCCGGAACAGCCAGGGCGCGAGGGGCCGAGTCGCGTCGTACTGATCGAGCTTGCGATAGGCCTCGAAGATCGATTCCTGGGCGACGTCCTCGCCGTCGAAGACGGATCCGGTCATGCGCGCGCAGTAACGATGCAGGCGGGGCCGGGCCGATCGAAGCGTCTCGATGAACGCCGCGTATCGCGTATCGAAGCGACCCTGAGTGGCGAATTCGTCGCGCAGGACGTCCCTCTCCGACAAGGCCCCGCCATGCGGCGGAAGCGTTGGCTTGCTGGTCATGGCCACGGCCTTTCAGGAGTCCGCGGCGTGCAGCACGGGCGGGAAATCCGCATCGCGGATCGGCACGGACGGTATCGTTCATGGAGCGCCGTGATGGCGTCGAGGGCTTCGGTCATGGGGGCGTCCGGTGGTCGAGCGCAGGAAAGGTCGCGCAGCGCCGCGCCGCGCTGCTCACGGCTGATGGGTCGCATCGCCGGCATCGTGCGCGGGCTCGTCGACACGGCCGCCATCGGACCAGCGCGGCACGGGCACGAAGAAGACCGTCATCGGCTCCGGCGCCCCCTGGTCCGCGCTCACCAGCCCGCCGTGCACGTTCGCTCCCCACGCCCCTGGCTCGGTGCGGGGCAGATAGAACATCAGGTGCGGATGCGCATGTCCGGCGGCGTCGCTCAGGTGGCTGTCTCGCGACGTCATGTAGGACATGGCGCCCGCCTCGGGGTCGGTGACGCGACCGGTCGCCACCGCATCGCGCAGGTGCGACTCGATCTCCGGGGCGCCCAGCCCGTCGAGGGCCCAGCCCGTCCGCATCAGATAGGCGGGAAGGACGGAGCGCGCGCCGGCACGGTTGTAGCAGTTGGGCGCGCGGACTCGCGGATTCCAGAACTCGGGATCGTCGAAAGACGTGTTCCACGAGCGCTCGACCAGGCAGACGAACCCGTTCGTTCCCGCAACGGCCCGGGCGTAGCCCTCCGGCTCGAGCACCAGGACGTCCGCCGCGCTCGAGACGGGCGCGGGCGCCGCGCTCCTCGCCAGCGCGATCTCCTCGGCCCTGCTGGGCGAAAAGTAGCCCGCGAGCGCGTCCCTGCCGGCGGGTGCGCGGCTCGCCTGGCCGAAGACCGGCGGCACGGCCGCGATGAGGACCAGATGGATCGCGAGACGGCCCGCGGTCGCATGCAGGAAGGCTCTCTTCAGCGCCGGCGCCGCGATGCCTTCGCGCCACGCGCGCGGACTTTCCCGTCCGGTCGACGCGCGACGTTGTCGCCGGATGAGGTCCAGGGGCATGAATCGAGGCGGGAGAGGCATCGAGGAATCCTTCGAACGCTGTTTCGAAGCCCGCCAGTGTCGGCCGACATGGACGGCATCCGGGTGCTCCAGACTGCCAATACGTCCACCGGTCTCCAAAAGATACGCCGTCCGCCACGCGCCGCCCATGCGACGCAAGTCGACGACGCCGCCTCCGCCGCTTGTGCCCCGACTCGCTCGCCGACGACGGGCATGCGGCTCTGCCAGGAGACGTCAGGAATGACGATTGCGGTGCGCCCATGCTCGCGACTCGACAAGGATCTCGACATGAACAGCCAGCCAGGGCGAGCAGATCTGCGATGTTTCATATTTGAGACGACGAGTTCTGTAATTGGCGTCTATGCGCCGCGCTTGAGACGCCTTAATCTTCAGTCACGGGAACAAAAGCCGCCCTGCCGCCCCACCGGGGCCGAGAGCGGAACGCTCCCTCCACCGCGACTTCGCGCGCGACACCGCACGCGGCTGGCAGTCGCGATCGACCGGCCTTCATCGAACCAGGAGCTCCAAATGACCTCGTCACCTGATCCCAAGCGCGTGCTGTTCATCGGCCAGCAACCCGAGACCGTCGACTTCTCCGACCCCGCGCTGCCGCCCGGCTTCGACGCCGCGAAGATCCACGCCGGCATCAAGATCGGCATGCAGCAGATGGCCGATCGCGGCTGGGCCGCCGACCTGTGCCTGGTGCCGCCGGACGCCTCCGCGAGCGAGACGGTCAAGCAACGTCTGGCGGCCACTGCCTACGACGCGGTCGTCATCGGTGGTGGCATCCGCATCCCGCCGAAGAGCTTGTCGCTGTTCGAACGGTTGGTCAACGCGGTGCACCAGGGCGCCCCTCGCGCAGCCATCGCGTTCAACACGACGCCGCAGGACACGGCCGACGCCGCGGCGCGCTGGATCGCCGCCGACTAAGGGCGGTGCGAGCGGCCTTCGAGGCAGGACGGCCGAATGGCGCTCGCGTATCGGTGCCCGAATGTCGCGGACGGGTCGCAATCAGCGGTCGGGGTCAGGTTCTTGCCCTTTGCCAATCGCCGTGCATCACGGCCGCTTGATGTGGTCGCGGTCAGCGGGCGTCGACGAAAGCGTTATCACCGTTGACAAACCCCCTGCGGTATCCCGAAGATGAGGCGTTGCGACTCCGGTCGCGCCTCGCAGGAGCTCACCATGGCCGTCATCTCCCCGCACAAGGCCTGGCCCGACAGCCGCGTTCCCTATGTCGCCGACACTCCGGAAACCGAGAAGTGGCTGCTCGAGATCAACCACGTCATCGGCTTTCCGCTGCTGGTCGAAAAAGGCATCTCGGACAGCGACTACCTGCAGGCCGTCAAGGGTACGCGTGGCGGCTCGGAGACCATCGGCTACATCAAGGGAAAAGGCGCGCACGGCATCACGGGCGCGCACAAGGCGACCATGCAGCATGAGCTGCTGCATGCGCTCGGCTTCCACCATGAGCAGCTGCATTCCAAGGGGCCATGGGGCGCCTTCGGGACCAAGGCGACGACCGTCGACCGTCTCGACAAGACGCTGCTCGAACGCTTCGGCGCCAACATGGTTCCCGCAGCCTCGCGCATCGACACGCCCGTTGCCGCAACCTCTGTCGTGCGCGACCTCGATTCTGTCCCGGCGAAGAAGGCCTCCGCCGAGCTCGGGAACCCCGGGCACGCGCGCAGGAAGTCGATCAGCGGTGGCGAGGCACCCAAGATCGCAATGAACCTGGAGGCCATTGAACAGCATCGGCGCGCCTACCAGGAGGCCTTGACCGACAACAACGTCGTGCACCTGGGCGATTGCGATTTCGATTCGGTGATGATGTACAACGAGATGACGCTCGCCGCTCGGAACCTTCGCCTGACCATGGTCAATACGGGGCGGACGACGCGCTCGCCGCACCTGAGCAACGGCGACGTTCAGGCGCTGAAGTACCTCTACAGCTGCAAGATCCTGGTTGTCGCGTAAGGCGCCTCCGGGAGCCGGAAAGGCACCGGCTCGTTCGCGTGGGCGCTGGTGATCATCGCCCGAACGCGCTGGCGGTCGTGGCGTGCTGCCTGTTCGTGGTCGGCGACATCCGGCGCGTGGTGCTGGTCAAGGGCGGTCGTCGAGCCCCTGCGTTCAGTGGCTGATCATCCAGGGCCGCTTGCCGGGAAACGCCTTGCTGCCGTCGGCCCGAGCCAGCGTCGGGCCGCGCTTGCCCGTGCTGCAGCAACCGCAACCGGACGGATGGCCCAGGCGCGCGGCGTCGCGCGAACTCCTGGGTTCGTGGCGCGCCCGTTCGTTGGTGGCAACCGCGCTGCGCAGGCCGCCGTCCATCAGCGCCAGCCGGGGCGCGGCCACGAAGACGCGTGCCGAGGGCTCGCCGCAATCCGGGCAAGCCATGGGCGTGTCGCGCTGCGCCGCCGGCCGGATCGCATCGAAGCCGCCGCAGCGAGCGCAGGCGTAGTCGTAGGTCGGCATCGCGGCCTCAGGCCAGGTCGGGCGACAGCGGCATGCTCACCGAGCCGTCGATCGCCTTGGTCGGGCCGGCGGCACTCGGGTTGATGTCGAAGTCGAAGATCTGGGTCGGCAGCCACAGGGTCGCGCAGGCGTTGGGCACGTCGACCACGCCGCTGATGTGGCCCTGCACAGGCGCGGTGCCGAGGATCGAGTAGGCCTGGGCGCCGGAGTACCCGAACTTCTTCAGGTACTCGATGGCGTTGAGGCAGGCCTGGCGGTAGGCGATGTGCACGTCGAGGTAGTACTGCTTGCCCGCCTCGTCGACGGAGATGCCTTCGAAGATCAGGTAGTCGTTGTAGTTGGGCGTGATCGGGCTCGGCTTGAAGATCGGGTTCCTGATGCCGTATTTCGCCATGCCGCCCTTGATCAGCGTGACACGCATGTGCACCCAGCCGGCCATCTCGATGGCGCCGCAGAAGGTGATCTCGCCGTCGCCCTGGCTGAAGTGCAGGTCACCCACGCTCAGGCCGGCGCCGTCGACGTAGACCGGGAAGAACACCTTGGAGCCGCGCGACAGGTCCTTGATGTCGCAGTTGCCGCCGTGTTCGCGCGGGGGCACGGTTCGCGCGCCTTCGGCGGCGGCCCGGTCGCGCGCCGCGCCCATCATCTTGCCCATGTGCGCGGTGCCGGGCGACGGCGGGTTGGCGAGCCCGGGCACGCGCGTCGGATCGGTCTCGATGAGCGCCGCCTCGCGGGCGTTCCACGTCTCGAGCATCGCCTTGTCCGGCAGGCAGCCGATCAGGCCCGGATGGATCAGGCCGGCGTACTGCACGCGGGGCACGTGGCGCGAACTGGCAAACATGCCGTGGAAATCCCAGATCGATTTCTGGGCCTGCGGAAAGTGCTCGGTCAGGAATCCGCCGCCGTTCTTCTTGCTGAAGAAGCCGTTGAAGCCCCAGAGGCTGTCGGGCTTGGCGCCGATGTCGAGCAGGTCGACC
>JBJMWE010000393.1:0-34570 GCA_045810285.1 Vitreoscilla sp.
GGCGGACGCCGCCGACGCGGCGCGGGCAGGCGCCGAGGCGGCGGGCAGGTCGGGCAGCACCTGCACGGCGTCGGGCGTGACCTGCTGGTTCAGCCGCTGCGGTTCGCGGTCGGCCTGCAGGGCCTGCGCGTTGTCGTGCAGCCAGAAGTACAGGCCGGCGTTGACCAGCAGGAGGAGGACGACGAGCGCGCGCAGCATCAGGCCGCTCCCGCGAGCCGCACGCTCACTTCGCCGCTGACCACGCGCCGCGTGCGGCCGTCGGCCGCGACCTTGAGTGCGCCGTCGGCGTCGACGCCGGACGCGACGCCCTCGGGCATCTCCGCGTCGGTGGTGCGCACCTGGCGCCCGTGCAGGACGTCGCGCCGCGCATAGGCGTCCTGCAGCGGCGCGAAGCCGCCGTCCTCGAACGCGAGGAGCGTGCGCGCGAGCGGCTCGCCGATGCGCGCCAGCGCGTCCTGCGGCGTGACGTCGGGCCAGATCTCGGCCAGCGTGGCGGCGCCGTAGTCGGCTTCGGCCACCGGTTGCGGCAGCACGTTGATGCCGATGCCGATGACCGCGGCGCGCTGCGCACCCACGGGCACCGATTCGATCAGGATGCCGCCCAGCTTGCGGCCGGCGCGGGGCGCTGCGTCGGGGCCGCGATCGTCGGCGCCGCCCACGGCGTCGTCGGTCAGGATCAGGTCGTTGGGCCACTTCAGGCCGATGCGCCGGCCGTGCGGATCGAGCGCCTCGGCCAGCGCCAGGCCCACGGCCAGCGACAGGCCGGACCAGTCGTCACGCAGCAGCGGCAAGGCCAGCGAGAAGGTGAGCGACGAGCCGGGCGTGGCGTGCCAGCGGCGCCCGAGGCGCCCGCGGCCGGCTGTCTGGTGGATGGCCACCAGCATCTGCGGGGCCAGGTCGCCCACGCGGCCGCCGCGGCGGTCCTGCTGCACGCGCCCGGCATTGCGCAGGCGGTCGGTGAGCTCGCTGTTGGTCGAATCCAGCGTCTGCACGACCTCGATCGACAGCCCCGGCAGCAGCGGCACCATGGCCTGCCACAACGCCTCGGCGCCCCAGTGCGGGCGCGCGGGGCTCGCCGGCTGGCGAGGGGAGGCCTGGGGTTCGATCATGGGCGTGGAGGCAGGGTGGGGCAGTGCCGGCGGCCTGCTGCGGCCCCGGCGCGTTCACGGATTCTTACCGTTTCGGGGACAGCATCGTGCCGCGGCAGCCGCGCGTGCCGCAGCGGCACTCGAAGCGCTTCTTCAGGGCCGGCGTATAGCGTTCGTCGATCACGAGGCCGTAGTCGTAGAACAATTCGTCGCCCGCCTTGATGTTCTTCTTGGCGGTGATGAAGATGCGGCCGTCCTGTTCGTCGGCAAAGCAGTTGGGCGTGCAGGCGTGGTTGATCCAGCGTGCGGCGTTGCCGTTGACGTTGGCGTCCAGCACGAAGCCGTCGTCCACGTGGAAGTAGAAGGTATGGTCGGGCTGCGACGGATCGTGCGGGTGGCGGTCCAGCGCCTGTTCCCACGTGATGCGTTCGCCCAGGTACTCGATGAGCACCTCGCCCTTGGCGATGTCGCGGGCGGCAAAGACCCCCTTGCCATGGACCCCGCTCTTGCGCACCTGGATGCGGCGGCCGGCGGGAACGGTATGGTTTTGCGCTTGCAGCTTCGACGTCATTCGGTACATTGAAATTGTGGGCGCGCGCGTGTACGTGTGTGCAGGCGCGCGCGAGAGATGCATTTTAGGCAGGGCTTTTCGAGGCCCCGCGGTTCCAAGGTAAATAAATGACAAAGACTCTGATCATTGCGGAAAAGCCCAGCGTTGCGCAGGACATCGTGCGCGCGCTGACGCCCACCGCAGGCAAGTTCGAGAAGTTCGCAGAGTATTTCGAGAGCGACCGCTACGTCGTCACGTCCGCCGTCGGCCACCTGGTCGAGATCAAGGCCCCCGAGGAATTCGACGTCAAGCGCGGCAAGTGGAGCTTCGCCAACCTGCCCGTCATCCCCCCGCACTTCGACCTGGCGCCCATCGACAAGGCCAAGACGCGGCTGAACGCCGTCGTCAAGCTGGTGCGGCGCAAGGACGTGACCGAGCTGGTCAACGCCTGCGACGCCGGCCGCGAAGGCGAGCTGATCTTCCGCCTGATCGCCCAGTACGCGGAGCCGGCGCGCGGCAAGCTCGACAAGCCGATCCGCCGCCTGTGGCTGCAGAGCATGACGCCGCAGGCGATCCGCGACGGCTTCGACAAGCTGCGCACCGACGAGCAGATGCGCGGCCTGGCCGCCGCCGCGCGCAGCCGCTCCGAGGCCGACTGGCTGGTGGGCATCAACGGCACGCGCGCGATGACGGCGTTCAATTCGCGCGATGGCGGGTTCTTCCTGACGACGGTCGGCCGGGTGCAGACGCCCACGCTGTCGATCGTGGTCGAGCGCGAGGAGAAGATCCGCCGGCACGTGCCGCGCGACTACTGGGAGATCAAGGCCACGTTCGACGCCCTGGCCGGCCAGTACGACGCCAAGTGGGTCGACCCGGCCTTCAAGAAGGACGACGATCCCGACCGCCGCGCCGACCGCCTGTGGGACAAGGCGCGCGCCGAGGCGATCGCCGCCGCGGTGCTGGGCCAGCCCGGCAAGGTGACCGAGGAATCCAAGCCCAGCACTTCGGCCAGCCCGCTGCTGTACGACCTCACGAGCCTGCAGCGCGAGGCCAACGGCCGCTTCGGCTTCTCGGCCAAGACCACGCTGTCGATCGCGCAGGCGCTGTACGAGAAGCACAAGGTGCTCACGTATCCGCGGACGGATTCGCGCGCGCTGCCCGAGGACTACGTGCCGGTGGTCAAGGACACGCTCAAGATGCTGGCCACCGAGGACCTGCCGGGTCCGCTGCGCGATCTCGGGCCGCACGCGGCCAAGGCGCTCAAGGAGGGCTACGTCAAGCCGGCCAAGCGCGTGTTCGACAACGCCAAGGTGTCGGATCACTTCGCCATCATCCCGACGCTGCAGGCCCCGAAGTCGCTGTCCGAGATCGAGGCCAAGCTCTACGACCTGGTCGTCAAGCGCTTCATCGCCGTGTTCTTCCCGAGCGCCGAGTACCAGGTCACGACGCGCCTGACGCAGGTCGCCGAGCACCGCTTCCAGACCAACGGCAAGGTGCTCGTCAACCCGGGCTGGCTGGCCGTCTACGGCAAGGAGGCGCAGGACGAGGATGCCACGCTGGTGCCCGTGCAGAAGGACGAGACGGTGCGCAACGAGTCGGTGGAGGCCGTCGGCTCCCGGACGCGCCCGCCGGCGCGCTACAACGAGGCGACGCTGCTGTCGGCGATGGAAGGCGCGGGCAAGCTGATCGACGACGAGGAACTGCGCGAGGCGATGTCCGAGAAGGGCCTGGGTACGCCGGCCACGCGGGCGCAGGTGATCGAAGGCCTGATCCTCGAGAAGTACATGCTGCGCGAGGGCCGCGACCTGATCCCCACCGCCAAGGCGTTCCAGCTGATGACGCTGCTGCGCGGCCTCGGCGTGGAGGACCTGACGCGCGCCGATCTCACCGGCAACTGGGAATTCAAGCTGATGGAGATGGAGCACGGGCGCCTGTCGCGCGAGGCGTTCATGAGCGACATCGCCGGCATGGCCGAGCGCATCGTCAAGAAGGCCAAGGAATACGACCGCGACACCATCCCCGGCGACTACGCCACGCTCAAGACGCCGTGCCCCAACTGCGGCGGCATCGTCAAGGAGAACTACCGCCGCTTCACCTGCCAGGGCAAGAAGGGCGATGGCTCGGACAGCTGCGAGTTCTCGATCACCAAGATCCCGGCCGGCCGCGCGTTCGAAGCGGAGGAGGTCGAGCAGTTCCTGCGCGACAAGAAGATCGGCCCGCTCGAAGGCTTCCGCTCCAAGGCGGGCTGGCCGTTCACGGCCGAGCTCAAGCTCGCCTACGACGACGAGATCAAGAACTGGAAGCTCGAGTTCGACTTCGGCGAGGAGACCAAGGAAGGCGACGGCGAGCCGGTGGACTTCTCCGACCAGGAGTCGCTCGGCCCGTGCCCCAAGGACGCCGGCCGCGTGTTCGAGCACGGCACGTCCTACGTCTGCGAGCACGCGGTGGGCGCGCACGTCACCTGCGACTTCAAGAGCGGCAAGATCATCCTGCAGCAGCCCGTCTCGCGCGAGAACATGGCCAAGCTGCTGGCCACCGGCAAGACGGACCTGATGGAGAACTTCGTCTCCAACAAGACGCGCCGCAAGTTCAAGGCCTTCCTCGCCTACGACAAGAAGGAAGGCAAGGTGAACTTCGAGTTCGAGCCGCGTGCCGCGAAGGCGCCACCGGCCAAGAAGGCGGCCGCCAGGAAGAAGGCGGGCGAGGAGGAGTGAGCCGCGAGGCGGCGTCTCGCCCGGGCGCCGTTCCTGCATGGGCCGTCGGAGTCGCGAGTCCCGGCCTGGGACCCTGTATCGGCGCGCGTGGATCCTGCGACTTCGCGCAGGATGACGAGCCGGGTGGGGCCCGGCCCCGCGGCAATTCTCAGTAGATCGCCGTCAGCCCCAGCCCCCAGTGGCTGGCCTCGACGTCGGCGCCGCCGTACTGCTCGAAGCGCTCGTAGACGTAGCGGCCGTCCAGCAGCAGGTGCGGCAGCAGCTGGTAGCCCACGCCCAGCACCAGCGACGGCATGGGACTGAGGTGGTCGGACGTCTTGCCGCCGGCGCCGCTGAAACGCGCGCGCAGCGAGTAGCGCGCGCCGCCGCCGATGCGCAGCTTGTCGTTGAGCGGGTACCAGAGGGTGGCCTCGAGCGGAATGCGCGTGAAGCGTTCGCTGCCGCCGTTGCTGGTGGTCATGGTGGCGCTGACGTGCAGGCCGGCCGTCAGGCGCAAGGCCAGGCCGTTCGGGTCGACCGGGAACTCGGCGCCGGCGAAGGCCTCGTAGCGGCCGCCGAGGCTGCCGGTGACGGTCGAGCCGTCCGGATTCCTGAAGATGCCGTTGCTCTTGGCGGCGGTGCCCGTGACCAGCACCCCGGCCAGGGGGCGGATGCGCGCGGGCGCGGCCTCGGGCGTGGCTTCGTCGGCAGGCGACGTCGCGGCCTGCGCCGGGACGGCCCCGGCGAAGGCGGCGGCCAGCGCCAGAAGGGACGCCGGGCGGCGCAGCCCGGTCGTGGGAAGAAGGCGTGTCATCGGGACGATTCCTGGCTGGTCGGGGCGCGCGTGGGCCCACGGTGGCGCACGAGGCGCCGACAAGCCGGAAAGGTCGCGACGGAAGCTGAGCTGGCGCGCCGCGCGGCCGCACCCGGCGGGCGGGTGGGCAGCGGCGGCGCGGGCAGCGCGACGGGGCGTCGGGCCGGCGGCGCCAGCGATCTTACCGGCGTTCGCGCCCTGGCTCGCCGGCCGGCGAGCGCTCGGCCGCTCCGCAGCGAGCCGGCCTGGGCTTCGGGGGGGCGGGAAGCGAAGCGAGCCGGGCTGTCAATGACTCGTCAGAAGTAGTAGTTGAAGCCGATGCCGCCGTGGCTGCCGTCGATCGTGGCGCGGACGGGGACGCCGTTGTTGTCGACGCCGTCGACGCGGTACTTCTCGCTGACGTAGCGCAGTTGCAGGCCCATGGACGGCGTGATCAGCCACTCGCCCATGAAGATGGCGCCCAGGCGCGACTTGAAGTCCGCGTTGCCGACGTAGCCGGCGCCGTCGCTCGTGAACTTGGCCGCCGCGGCGTAGCGCGCGCCCAGGCCCAGGCGGAACTGCTGCGCGACGTTGAACAGGGCGATGCCCTCGATCGGCCAGCGCTGGAAGCGCTGGTTGCCGTTGTCGGCGCTGGTGTTGTCGAAGTGGTAGCCGATGGTGCCCTGGAAGCCGAACGGCGAGCCCTTCTCGTGGTACTCCAGGCCGCCGTAGACCTGCACGAGGCCGCCGGCCGTGATGTCCTTGGAGCCGCCGTTGCTGTAGTCGACGGAGGCCAGCTTGTCGCCGCCGCCGGTGAGGGCGAGGCCGATGAGCGGGTGGATGGGGTTGTCGCTGTCCAGGCCGGCGTGGGCCAGCGTCGGGGCAAGGGCGGCGGCCGCGATGGCCAGCGGAGCGAAGATGTGCTTCATGTGATCTCTCTCGGATGCTTGGTGGAATGGCGGCGCCGAGTCCTCCCCTGCGCCGTGCCGCCGGCCCGGCTCGCATCGTGCGAGGCGTCCGCGACCCGCGATGTTAACGAGCGGCTGTTGCGCCGCTGCAGCCGCCGTCGCGGCGATCCCACACTCGCCGAGACACGAAATCTCGCGCTCCGTGGAGGACTTGGCGGCTGGCGGACAATCGGGCCATGTCCGAAAACGATGTCGCCGCCACCCTGGCTGCCCTCGGCGCCGCCGCCCGCGCCGCCGCCACATGCATGGCCGCGTCGCCGCGGGCCAGGCGCGACGCCGCCCTGCGCGCGCTCGCGGCGCGCCTGCGCGAAGCCGGCAAGGAGCTGGAGTCGGCCAACGCCCACGACTTGCGCGCCGCCGCCGCCAACGGCGTCGCCGGCCCGCTGCTGGACCGCCTGCGCCTGGACGCGCATGCGCTCGACACCGTCATCGCCGGCTGCCTGCAGCTGGCCGAGATGCCCGACCCGATCGGCGAGATCACCGGCGTCACGCAGCGCCCCAGCGGCATCCGCGTGGGCCGCATGCGCGTGCCGCTGGGCGTGTTCGGCATGATCTACGAAAGCCGGCCCAACGTCACGATCGAGGCGGCGTCGCTGGCCATCAAGAGCGGGAACGCGTGCATCCTGCGCGGCGGCTCCGAGGCCATACGCTCCAACGTGGCGCTGTGGCGCTGCGTGCAGCGCGCGCTCGCCGACGCCGGACTGCCCGAGGCGGCCGTGCAGCTGGTCGAGACGACCGATCGCGCGGCCGTGGGCCACCTGATCGCGATGCCCGAGTTCGTCGACCTCATCATCCCGCGCGGCGGCAAGGGGCTGATCGAGCGCGTGGCGCGCGAGGCACGCGTGCCGGTCATCAAGCACCTGGACGGCAACTGCCACACCTATGTCGACGAGCGCGTCGACCTCGAGCTGGCGGTGCGCGTCACCGACAACGCGAAGACGCAGAAGTACAGCCCGTGCAACGCCACCGAGTCGCTGGTGGTGCACGTCGCGCAGGCGGGCGTGTTCCTGCCGCGCATCGGCGCCGTGTTCGCCGCCAAGGGCGTCGAGATGCGCGGCGATGCGCGCGCGCTCGCGGCGTTGCAGGGCGTGCCCGGCGCCAGGTTGCTGGCTGCGCAGGACAGCGACTGGGGCGAGGAGTACCTGGCGCCCGTCGTCAGCATCCGCGTCGTCGATTCGCTGGACGAGGCCATCGCGCACATCAACACGCACGGCTCGCACCACACCGACGCCATCCTCACCACCGACCATCCGAGCGCGATGCGCTTCCTGCGCGAGGTCGATTCAGCCAGCGTGATGGTCAACGCCAGCACGCGCTTCGCCGACGGCTTCGAGTACGGCCTGGGCGCGGAGATCGGCATCTCCACCGACAAGTTCCACGCGCGCGGGCCGGTGGGCCTCGAGGGGCTGACCTCGCAGAAGTGGATCGTGCTGGGCGAGGGCGAAGTGCGCGGCTGAGCGCTCAGCGCAGGCGGATCCGCACGCTGCGCGTCTGCGTCGCCCGCAGGATCGAGAACGCGTGGAAGCCGGGCGCGACGACGCCCGGGACGCTGTCGATCGCGCGCAGCGTCACGTCGCAGCGCGCCGCCGGCGCGGGCGGGAAGGTGTCCTGGTCCCATTCCAGGCTGGCGAGGAAGGCCTGCACGTTGAACTGGAAGGCGACGCCGCTGGCGTCGAGCTGCGAGAACGACTGTCCGTCGGGCACGCGGTTGCTGGTCTGGTTGCCGTTGGCATCCGTGCAGACGAAGCTGGTGCTGAACGCGCCCACGGTGAGCGGCCGGGTGACCGTGACCAGCGCGCCGGTCGCGGCGATCGAGACCACCAGGCCGTCGCCCGGGCTCGCGAACGAGAACGGCGCGGGCAGCGTCACGGTGCTGGTGACGGTGCTGCCCGCGCGGTGCAGCTGGAACTGGTAGTCGCGCGCAGTCGGGGGCTGCGGCGCGATGTCGGCCAGGTAGGGCTGGCCGAGGGTGAGCAGGTCCAGCAGGAAATCCCACGCGCCCTCGCGTGACAGCGCCATGCGTGTCTGCCGCGCGCCGTCGACGAACCACAGCGTGTCGCCGCCTGCGAGCTCGACGTTGTGGAAGATCGAGCCGTCGGTGTTGAAGCCGGCCTGCGCCTGGGTGCGGACGCCGTCGTCGACCACGTACATGAACGCGGTGATCGCGCTGGTGGACAGGGTGTCGGAGGGCACGCAGGCGCCGGCGCAGTTCAGGCGCACGTCGGGCGAGGTGCCGCCCGGGTCCGGGACGACGCCGCCGCCGCAGGCTGCCAGCGTGGCCAGGAGGCCCAGGGCCGCGAGGCCCGCGGCCGGGCGCCTGGCATGTCGAGCATGGATCATCGGGATCTCCTCGGGCGGCGCGATCCGCATTCTGGAGCGGCCGCGCAGCCTGCGCGACCCCCTGCCTGAAGGGCGCGCGGGACGGGATCCGGCGTGCGGCGAGGCGTCGCACCCTGCCGCGGCCATGGCCGGCTCGATCCGCGCGCGTGCGCGCCCGTCCACGCGCCAGGCAACCGGGGTCGTGGGATACGATGCGCGCGCATTTCAACGATACAGGGAGAGAGCAAATGACGATCATGACCAGACTGGGTGCGCTGTGCGCCGCGTTCGCGATGGTGGTGGCCTGCGCCACGGCCGACGCGCAGATCTGTCCGGCGAGCAACTCGGTGGGCGAAACCGGCATCGGCGACGGCTGCACCACCTCGTACGAGGGCGTCGACGGCAGCTACTTCATCGCCGACATCGGCGTCTACAAGAGCACCTTCACGCCGGCGTGCAACCACCACGACAAGTGCTACACCACGCTGGGCACCACGTACACGCAGTGCGACGACACGCTGCTGTCGGAAATGCGCTCGGCCTGCTATGGCAACTACAACCCGTTCCTGCTGACCAGCGTCTACCAGGCCTGCATGGCAACGGCGCAGACCTACTACTACGGCGTCAAGGGCTGGCAGGCGCTGAAGGATCCGCTGCCGGGCTTCCAGCGCAATGCGCTGGCGCGCAGCAACGCCCTGTTCCAGACTGGCGATCCGGCTGGCAACATGGTGAACCTGCGGCCCGCCAGCACCTGCGGCACCACGCCCGAGCTGACCACCCTGTACGATCCGTCGTTGATCGCGCAGATCGACAACCAGTACCAGGCGGTCGCCCATCGCCTGCCGACGATCTACGAATTCATGGGCCTGTTCATGGGCCCCAGCTTCGTGGACGACCGCACGAGCTGGAATGCCTCGCTCTACCAGGCTGCCGTCAACGCCAGCGTGAGCCTGCCCCCGCCGGCCGTCACCTACAGCTCCACGAAGACGACGACCGCCGTCGTGTTCACCGCGAGCTCGGCCACGCCGGGTGCGACCTATACGTGGAAGCTCAACGGCATCACCCTCAACCGGCCGTCGATCCCGCTGTACCTCCACAACCCGCGCTACGACACGTCGTGGACCGTCACCGGCTTCGTCGAGGTGACCGACCCTGCCACGGCGCAGCGCAACATGACGCTGGTCAACACGGTCGTCTCCGAGCGGGGCTGGTGCGACGCGAAGGACAACCACACCACGCACTGCCCGCGTCTGGACCAGCTCTGACGCCTGCCCAGGGCGGCGCGGTGCGCGCTATGCTCGGGCCCCTGTTGTCCGAGATGTCGCCCCCATGATCGATCCCCGCACCGCCCTGGTGCTCTTTTCCGGAGGCCAGGATTCCACCGCCTGCCTCGCCTGGGCGCTCGCCCGCCACGCGCGCGTCGAGACGATCGGCTTCGACTACGGCCAGCGCCACCGCATCGAGCTCGACTGTCGCGCCGGCGTGCGCGAGGGCATCGCCGCCCTCGACCCCGATTGGGCCGCGCGGCTGGGCGAGGACCATCTGCTCGACCTGTCGCTGCTGGGCCAGGTCTCGGACACGGCGCTGACCTCCGACCGCGCGATCGAATTGGAGGCCAATGGCCTGCCCAACACCTTCGTGCCGGGCCGCAACCTGCTGTTCCTCGGCTTCGCGGCCACGGTGGCGTACCGGCGCGGGGCGTCGGTGCTGGTGGGCGGCATGTGCGAGACCGACTTCTCGGGCTATCCCGACTGCCGCGACAACACGCTCAAGGCGATGCAGGTGGCGCTGAGCCTGGGGCTGGCGGCGCCCATGACGATCGAGACGCCGCTGATGTTCCTCACCAAGGCGCAGACCTGGGCGCTGACGCAGTCGCTCGGCGGGGCCGCCCTCAACGAGCTGATCGTCGAGAGGACGCACACCTGCTACCTGGGCGAGCGCGGCACCCGACACGCCTGGGGGTATGGGTGCGGCGCCTGCCCGGCCTGCCAGCTGCGCGCCGCCGGCCATGCCGGCTTCCTCGCGAGCCAGGCCGGCCGCGCATGACGTCGCACTGGCTGTTCCAGCTGGTCGTGCTGGCGGTGCTGCTGGCATGGGTGGTGGGGGCCTACAACCGGATGGTGCGGCTGCGCGCGGCCATCATCTCGGCGTGGGAGCAGATCGTCGCCGCGCTGGTCAAGCGCAGCGAGGCGATGGCCGCGGTGGTGGAGGCGGTGCGCGAGCCGCTGGCCTCCGAGGCCGCGACGCTGCAGGCGCTGACGGACGCCGACGCGAAGCAGCGCGCGGCGGCCGATGGCGTGCGCCAGGCGCGCGCCCGCATCGCCGACGTGTCGTTGTGGGTCAACGCCGAGGCGGCCGTCGCGTCGCCGGCCAGCCGGCTGCGCGCGCTCATCGAGCTGCAGCCGGCCTTGATCCAGGAGTCCGCAGAGGGCCCGAAGCTCGCTGCCGGCCTCGCGGCGTGGCGCGAGGCGGAGCCGCGCATCCTGTTCGTGCGCCAGGGCTTCAACGACGCGGTGGACCGCTACAACACGGCCATCCATCAATGGCCGACGCGGCTCATCGCGTCGCCGCTGGGTTTTCGTTCAGCCGGCCGGATCTGACGGCCGCGTCGACGACGGCGCTTGACTAGACAGGCATGTACCTGTGCAGTCGAGGGTCTTTCGATCGCACCGCCATGTTGCACATTCGTCACATTCCTGGTGCCTGAACGATTCATCGGTGGGCGCGTCCGGCGACGTTCGGACACCGTTTCCCCAGGGGAAGCGCAGCATTTCGTGGGATTGTGCACATCGTGGGGTATGGGCGTCGCGATAGAGGATTACCCGTTGAGGGTGAGCACGAGGTTTGCATGGACACAACCTTGGTTAACGTGCCGATCACTTTCCAGGCCCTTTCCTCAGGACTCCAATGACCGAACAGAATTCGACGCGCGTCCGCGCGTTCCGCCGCTCCCTGCTCGCGATGGCCTGTGCCGCCGCCGCTGCTCCCGCTTTCTCGCAGACCGCCGCCGCGCCCGAGCCGGCCGCCTCCGCGGCGACCGCACCGGCCCCGCAGGAAAGCGCTCAGCAGGTCGTGGTCTCGGGTTCGCGCATCAAGCACGACACCTTCAGCAGCCCGGCGCCCATCCAGGTCATCCGGGCGGACGACTCCGCGCTGGCGGGCATCACCACCGTCGGCGGCATCCTGCAGAGCACGGCGGTCACCGGTGGCCAGGGGCAGATCAACAACGCCTTCGGCGGCTACGTCACCGACGGCGGCCCGGGCGCCAACACCCTCGGCCTGCGCGGCCTCTCGCCGACCCGCACGCTGATCCTGCTGAACGGCCGTCGCCTCTCGCCCTCGGGCACGCGCGGCTCGGTCGGCGCGGCCGACCTGAACGTGCTGCCGGCCTCGATCGTCGATCGCGTCGAAATCCTGAAGGACGGCGCTTCGTCCATCTACGGCTCCGACGCCATCGCCGGCGTGGTCAACATCATCACGAAGCGGGACCTGTCCGAGTTCACGGTCGAGGGCGGAACGTCGCAGACCGCGCACGGCGGCGGCAACCAGTACAACTTCTCGGTGTCGGGCGGCATGGTCACCGACCACGCGCACTTCCTGGCCTCCTACTCGTTCGACGAGCAACAGGAGCTCAAGCTGGGCCAGCGCAGCTGGGCCAGCTGCGGCAACGACTACACGCGCGACTTCGACGCCGACGGCAACCCGCTGCCCTGGGGCAGCGGCGACTTCGTCGACCCCGTCACCGGCAAGCCCAAGTGCTACCCGATCACCGCCACCGGTTCCAACGGCGTGACCATCAACACCATCGGCACGAGCAAGACCGCCGGCCAGCCCGGCCCGGGCACCCCGGCCGCCTCGGGCTACACGCGCTGGCGTCCCAACTCGGGCGTCACGTCGGGCCTGGCGGGCTGGGAAGGCGTCAACCTCCAGAGCCGCGATACCTTCGACCCGCGCATGCTCAACCAGTCGCTGCTGTCGCCGTCGAAGAACCACAACCTGTACTTCCAGGGCGGCATCGACCTGCCGGCGCTCGGCGACACCACCGAGTTCTACTGGGAGGCGATGTACAACCGCCGCGAGTCGTCCCAGGTCGGCTACCGCCAGCTGGCGCTGGACTACGCCGTCGGCAGCCCGCTGATCCCCTCCAACCTGCAGTTCAGCGACGCGCTCGGCCCCACGTCCATCAGCAACGGCAACGATGTCGGCGTGCGCGCGTTCATCGGCACGGGCAACGACCACTCCAGCCAGTCGGTGAACTTCACGCGCGCCGTCGCGGGCCTGCGCGGCAACTTCAGCAAGATCAACTGGGACTACGACGTCTCGCTGACGCACAGCGAGAGCCGCGGCACCTACGCCTTCGACGGCTTCCGCACCGACCGCCTGGGCCAGAGCCTGGACGTGGTCGCGGACGGCAACGGCGGCTACACCTGCGTGGACCCGTCCAACGGCTGCGTGGCCGCGCCCGCGCTGACATCGGCCGTCGTCGGCGGCAGGCTGCCCGCGGCCTGGCTGGACTACGTCTTCAACCCGAAGATCCAGGGCGTCACGAAGTACAAGGAAGACGTGCTGACCGCCTCGACGACCGGCGACATCTACGCCCTGCCGTACGGCAAGATGAAGGGTGCGTTCGGCCTCGAGTACCGCCGCAACTCCATCGACGACGTGCCGTCGGACGACATGCAGAACGGCAACATCTACAACTTCACGTCATCGACGCGGACGCGCGGCAGCGACTCGGCCAAGGACATCTTCGGCGAAATCGAGGTGCCGGTGCTCAAGGGCCTGCCGTTCGCGCACGAGCTGACGCTGAACGGCTCGCTGCGCCGCTCCGACTACCGTTCGTACGGCGCCGGCACCACCCACAAGTTCGGCGGCCTGTACGCGCCGGTCAAGTGGCTGTCGGTGCGCGGCACGATGGGCACGTCCTATCGCGCGCCGGCGCTGTTCGAGCAGTACGTGGGCGCCACGACGGGCTTCCTGTCGGCGTCGGTCGACCCCTGCAACGACTACGACCAGAAGACCGGGAACCTGGCCACGAACTGCGCGTCCGAAGGCCTGCCGGCCGGCTTCCAGCAGACCAACGGCGTGACCGACATCACCTCGGGCGGCCGCGGCGCGGGCCTGAAGGCGGAGACCTCCAAGAACAACTCGTGGGGCATCATCCTGCAGCCGGACATGCCCACGGGCTGGGGTGACCTGTCGTTCGCGCTCGACCACTACAACATCAACGTCAGCAACGGCATCAGCCAGGTCGGCTACAGCAACATCCTGTCGCTGTGCTACAACGACCCGAACTTCCGCAACGCGGGCAGCTACTGCCGCCTCGTGACGCGCGACCCGACGTCGCATGCGCTGACGATCAACGACAGCTACATCAACGTCGCCAGCAACCTGGTCCGCGGCAACGACTACACGGTCTCGTACTCGAACAACGTCGGCGTGGGCAAGCTCAACGTCGACCTGGTCGCCACGCAGTACCTGATGCAGGGCAACAAGCTGTTCGCCGACGATCCGTGGACCGACATCAACGGCATCATCGGTTCGCCGAAGTGGTCGGGTGAGTTCGACGTGAGCTACAAGGTCAAGAACTGGAAGCTGCACTGGGCCACCGAGTTCGTCGGCAGGACGAACGAGTACGCCTACGACGCCGAGGATCCGTCCACCAGCAACCTCAAGCTCACCACCCCGACGTACTTCCTGCACTCGATGTCGGTGACGTACGAGGAGCCGGTGAGCAAGTGGAAGGCGACGCTGGGTATGCGCAACGTGTTCGACAAGAAGCCGCCCGCGATCTCCTCGGGCTACGACAACCGCATCGGCACGGCGCCCCTGTACAGCGGCTACGACCTGTTCGGCCGCACGTTCTTCGCGAGCATGTCCAAGAGCTTCTGATCGACCACCGAGCGACGCTCCGATGCCCTGGCGACCCCGGTCGCCGGGGCTTTTTCCATCCTGGGAGACACTCAGTGAAGACATTCCTCCTGCGGTCGGGCATGCACGTCCTGGCCGCGATCGCGACCGCGTCCGGCGCGGCCGGCGCGCAGGCCGCGCCGGCCGAGGCCACGCCCATCAAGGCGCCGTCCATCGAGACGCTGGCCCAGTTCCCCGACATGACCGGCTTCCAGCTCTCGCCGGACGGCAAGCACATGCTGGCCCTCCGGAGCGAGGGCGACAACCGGTCGATCCTGGTGTGGGAGACGGCCAGGCTGGGCGCCAAGCCCACCGTGATCGGCTCGCGCAGCATGCAGATCAGCCGTGCGTCCTTCCTGAAGAACGACGTCCTGGCGGTCGGCATGTCGCAGCCGTACGACCTGCGCACCAATCGCGTCGTCAAGACCTTCATCAACAAGCTGCTGTTCACCGACCTCGAAGGCAAGGAGTGGACGGAGCCGATGGCGGCGGTCGGCGCGGGCCGGACCAGCGACGAGCAGCTGGAAGATGCATTGTCCAACCCGGAGGTGCTGAGCCGGCTGCCCCACGGCCCCGACAATGTCGTGCTCGTGAGCAACGGCCACGGCAAGGGCCGCGCCGTGTTCCGCTACAACGTCCACACGCAC
The DNA here is from genome assembly GCA_045810285.1 of Vitreoscilla sp. Classification (GTDB taxonomy): domain Bacteria; phylum Pseudomonadota; class Gammaproteobacteria; order Burkholderiales; family Burkholderiaceae_C; genus Scleromatobacter. The sequence goes on from JBJMWE010000393.1 coordinate 14,969, forward strand.
GTGGCTGCGCGCCTCATGCGCCTGAGCGACGTGGACAACGCGGTATGGATCAACGCCGCGGGCCAGCCGTGGGCCAAGTCGCGCGGCAACACCGACGACAAGGGCGCGTTCATCGCCATCGACTTCCGCGAGCCAGACGGCGAATGGCGCGAGCATTTCCGCAGCTACGTCAAGGATCGCGACGAGGTCAACGTGGTCGCCGCGGGCACCCGGCCGGGCACCGCGGTCATCCTGAGCAACGTGGGCCATGAATTCGCCGGGCTCTACGAATACGACATCGCCACCCGGAAGGTGACGGCGACGCTGTTCGAGCACAAGTACTTCGACGCGAGCGGCGTGCGCTCGCTGCACGCGGACGGCGGCCCGGGCAAGGACGGCTACGACGGCTTCACCTTCGAAGGGGCGATGGGCGACGACGACGTGTGGGTCGATCCGAAGATCGACGCCCTGCTGCGCGGCGTGGCCCAGGCGCTCGGCATCCATGAGACCGGCCAGGAGCTGGTCGGCGTGGCCAGCGGCACGAAGGCGACGACGCGTGCGTTCGACGGCGTCTCGGTGCGCCTGCGCCAGTTCATCCCCGGCGAGGTGCCCCTGTACCTGATCCACGTCAGCGGGCTCGCCTATCCGACCGAGGACTACCTCATGCGCGGGCAGAGCCTGCAGCTGCTGGCCAAGGAGTACCCGAACGTGGACAGGCGCGCGCTCGGCACGGCGAGGCTCGTCTACTACCCGGCGCGCGACGGCCTGAACATCCCGGCCTACCTGACCACGCCCAACCCGGCGTTGTGCGGCGACGGCCCGTATGCGGCCGTGATCCATCCGCACGGCGGCCCGTGGGCGCGCGACACGATGGAGTACGACTGGTCGTCCTGGGTGCCGATGCTGGCCTCGCAGTGCCGCGTCGTGCTGCAGCCGCAGTACCGCGGCTCGACCGGCTGGGGCCGCACGCTGTGGTTCGCCGGCGACCGCGAGTGGGGCCAGAAGATGCAGGACGACAAGGACGACGGCGTCAAATGGCTCGTGGCGCAGAAGCTGGCCGACCCCAAGCGGGTCGCGATGTTCGGCTTCTCCTACGGCGGCTACGCGGCCTTCGCGGCTGCCGTGCGCCCCAACGGCCTGTACAAGTGCGCCATCGCCGGCGCCGGGGTGTCCGACATCGAGCGCATCTGGGCCGGGTTCTACGACAACCCGTTCTACCAGGAGCACCAGGAAAGCACGGTGCGCGGCCTGAGCCCGCTGACCCTGGCCGACAAGATCCAGATCCCCATCATGGTCTACCACGGGGATCGCGACCAGACGGTCCCGCTGATCCAGTCCCAGCTGTTCGTCGACAAGGCCCGGGCTGCCGGCAAGCCGGTGGAGTTCCACGTGCTCGCCGACTATGCGCACGGCCCGGCGTGGAAGCGCGAGACGAACGCCGAGCAGCTCAGGCTGATCAGCGACTATCTCGGCAAGGGTGGCGGCTGCGCCGGCGGCCTGTGAGTCGGCAGGGCGGGCTCGACCGCGGCCGGTCGAGCGCGCCCGGGCCTTGTCCCCGGATGCCGCCCGCGCGTCGGGCCGGCGGCCGTTTCAGGGCTGGCCCATGATGGCGGCGGTGGCGATCATCTCGTCCAGCAGCGCCGCCGTGGCCGCGCCGGGCACCGACCACGGGTCGAGGTTGCCGAGCTCGGAGTACTTCAGGATCAGGCCCGGGTTCAGGCGCGCCATGTTGACCTGACCCATCGACCAGCCGGCGAAGCGCCGTTCGCCGATCTCCTCGAACTGCAGCAGCGTGACCTCGGAGTGGCGCGGGTCGGCCACGATGCGGTTGTAGCGCTTGCTGACCGCCTCGCGGCCGCCTTCGAGCACCTGGATGAACAGGCGCCCGCTGTTGCACAGGCACAGCGCGCCGGTGAGGCCTTCGCGCGTGTTCGTCGCGCGCGACTTGCGCAGGATGGCGGCCACTTCCTCGTTGTCGAGATTGGCGGCCGCGCGGCTTGCATACATCAGGCGAACCAGCATGGCGGCTCCTCAGGCGGTCTTCTTGGACAGCAGCGACAGGAACTCGCGGCGCAGGTGCGGATCCTTCAGGAAGGCGCCGCGCATCACGCTGTTGGTCATCGCCGAATCGAGGTCCTTCACGCCGCGCCACTGCATGCAGAAGTGGTCGGCCTCCATCACGATGGCCAGCCCGTCGGGCTTGACGCGCTCCTGCAGCACGTTGGCCAGCATCGTGACCGCCTCTTCCTGGATCTGCGGCCGGGTCATGATCCAGTCGACGATGCGCGAGTACTTGGACAGCCCGATCAGGTTCGAGTGCTCGTTGGGCAGCACGCCGATCCAGATGCGGCCCAGGATCGGGCACATGTGGTGCGAGCAGGCGCTGCGCACCGAGATCGGGCCGACGATCATCAGCTCGTTGAGCCGGGTGACGTTGGGGAACTCGGTGACTGGGGGCATCGCCTGGTAGCGGCCGCGGAACACCTCGTCGACGAACATCTTGGCCACGCGCTGCGCGGTCTCCTGCGTGTTGTGGTCGGAGTCGGTGTCGATGACGAGCGCGCGCAGCACGGCCTGCATGTGCTGCGCGACCTCGGCCTTGAGCTCCTCGGTCTCGCCCGGCCGCACGTAGTCCGAGATGTTGTCGTTGGCGTGGAAGCGGCAGTCGGCGCCCACCAGCCGGTAGCGGATGCGCTCGGACGCCGGCAGCGCCGCGAGATCGGCCTCGCTGCGGATGAGCGCCAGCGAACGCGACGGCAGGTCGCCCGCGTCGGGCGTGGAATCGGGCGGCGGGACGGGAGTGGGCATGGATCGGCCTGACCTGGGAAAGCGTTCGGGGCGGATATTTTGCGCCGCCGCCACGTTTCGTGCCCTCGCGGCGCCGTTCCGGCCTTGTTTCGCGCTGGAAATGCACGAGCCGCGCCCGCCGGGTCGCGCCGGCCCCACACGTTGTCCGTGCCGACAAGGCGCCGACGCCCGGCGGTCACCCCCGGTCGGTAGACTGCCCGGGTGAATATTGACGACTCCTCCCGCGCTGCGCCCGCCGGCCAGGCGCCTGCGCTCGCGCGCCTGCTCGAACAGACGGCCGACGCGGTGCAGGCCGTGCGCGGCGGCCGCTCCCTCACCGACGTGCTCTCTGCCGTCCCTGCGCCGCTGCGCCCGGGCACCCAGGCGCTGTCCTTCCTGGTGCTGCGCCGGCTCGGCGCGGCTGAAAGCCTGCGGGCCGTCCTGGCGCCGCGCAAGCCGCCGGCCGACGTCGAATCCTTGCTCCTGGCCGCGCTGGCGCTGCTGTGGCCCGACGAGGCGCCGCCGTATCCCGACCACACGCTGGTCGACCAGGCCGTGACCGCCGCCCGCCGCCGCGCGCCGCGCTCGGCGTCCTTCCTCAACGCCGTGCTGCGCCGCTTCGTGCGCGAGCGCGAGGCGCTGGTCGCCGACGCGCTCAAGCAGCCGGTCGCGCGCTGGAACCATCCGCAGTGGTGGATCGACCGCCTCAAGGCCGACTGGCCCGCGCAGTGGCAGGGGCTGCTGGCCGCCGCCCAGGCGCGCCCTCCGATGTGCCTGCGCGTGAACGTGCGCCAGGCCACCGGCGCGCAGTACCTGCAGCGGCTGGCGGAGGCCGGCCTGCCGGCGCGGCTCCTGGGGCCGCAGGCGATCGTGCTGGACACGCCGGTGCCGGTCGAGCGGCTGCCGGGCTTCGCCGATGGCGCCGTGTCCGTGCAGGACGCCGCCGCCCAGCGCGCGGCGGAACTGCTCGTCGGCGCCGGGCTGGCGCCGGGCGCCCGCGTGCTGGACGCCTGCGCCGCCCCCGGCGGCAAGACGGCGCACCTGCTGGAACTGGCCGACCTCGACGTGCTGGCGCTCGATGCCGACCCGCAGCGCCTCGCGCGCGTGGACGCCACGCTCGCGCGCCTGCGCCTGCCGGCACGTACCCGCGTGGGCGACGGCCGCCGCCCGGCCGACTGGTGGGACGGCCAGCCGTTCGACGCGATCCTGCTCGATGCCCCGTGCAGCGCCTCCGGCATCGTGCGCCGCCACCCCGACATCCGCTGGCTGCGTCGCCCCGAGGACATCCCGGCGCTCGGCCGGATCCAGGCCGAGCTGCTGGACGCGCTGTGGCCCACGCTCAAGCCGGGCGGCTGGCTGCTGTACGCCACCTGCTCGGTGTTCCGGAGCGAAGGCGAGCACCAGATCGACGCATTTTTGCAACGCCGCGGTGCCTCAGTCGCCCATTTGGACGGCCGCTCTCCCGGCCACCTGCTGCCACTGCCGGACAATGGTTCCAGCGGGGCGTCCGGGCCCGGCAGCGGCGAGGGCCCCGGCGTCGCCGATGGCTTCTACTACGCGCTCATGCGCAAGGAGGACGCTGCCGCCAGGACCTGACGTCGCGATTTCGTATCAAGAGAAGCCACCTTCGCGTCCCCTGACGCCATTTCGCATCGCCATCGTGCACCCGCCCCTGGTTCGAACGCCTCACCGCTGGAATCGCCTCGCCCTCGACGCCCGTCGCGTCGTCGCGTCGGCGTTGCTGGCCGTGGCGTGCTGCCTCGGGCTGGCCGGCGTGGCGCCGCCGGCGCAGGCCCAGGGCGTGGAACTGCCGTCCATCGCGGCCAAGCGCCAGGACGGCGGCGCGGTGCTCGACTTCGTCGCCAACCTCACGCTCAGCCGGTCCGTCGAGGACGCGCTGCGGCGCGGCGTGCCGGTGTATTTCGTGGCCGAGGCCACGGTCAAGAAGCCGCGCTGGTACTGGCGCGACGAGCGCATCTCGCACGTGTCGCGCAACTGGCGCCTGTCGTACCAGCCGCTCACGTCGGCCTGGCGCGTCAGCCTGGGGGCGTTCAGCCAGTCGTACCCGTCGCTCGAAGAGGCGCTGACCACCGTCACGCGCATCGCCCACTGGCGCGTCGCCGAATCCGGCGTCGACGCCACCGACCGCTACTACGTCGACTTCCAGTTCTACCTCGACTCGTCGCAACTGCCGCCGCCGATGCGGCTGGACCTGTCGCTGCAGTCCGAGTGGAAGCTGAGCGTCGAGCGCACGGTTCCGGTCGAATAGCCGCCCCGAATCGAAACCGCCCCGTGGCTGTCGACGACTCGATGACCATTCGCCGGCGCGCATCGTTCGCGATGAGCCGCCGTTCGGTGCGCTTCGTCTGGACCGTCGCGATCCTCGCGTTCCTGGGCGTGGCGCTGGTGCTCGGCTTCGTCGTGTCGCTCGCCTCGGGCGAGCCGGCCATGTACGAGCGCAACTTCGTCTGGCTGTTCTGGCTCAACTCCATCGTCGCGCTGGCGCTGCTGGTGGTGCTGGTGGGCGCGACCATCCGGCTGGGCCTGCGCTGGCGCAGCGGCAAGTTCGGCAGCCGGATGCTGCTCAAGCTCGCGGCCATCTTCGCGCTGGTGGGCGTGGTGCCGGGCGCGCTCATCTACACCGTGTCGCTGCAGTTCGTCACGCGCACCATCGACGCGTGGTTCGACACCAAGGTCGACCAGGCGCTGGTGGCCGGCCTGAACCTCGGCAAGGGCACGCTGGACACGCTGTCGGCCGACCTCGTGGAGAAGGCGCGCAACGTCTCGATGCGCCTGGGCGACCCGCACGCCCCCGGCGCCGCGCTCGCGCTCGAGCGCATGCGCGACCAGATCGGCGCGCAGGATCTCGCACTCGTCGCCGGCAACGGCCAGATCGTGCTGGCGGCCAGCTCGCGCCCGTCGCTGATGCCGGACCGGCCGTCGGCCACGCTGATCCGCCAGGCGCGCGCCGCCGGCCAGGCGAGCCAGGTCGAGGGCCTGGAGGACGAGGCGTCGCCGGGCACGGGCGTCGCGCCGCGCATCCGCGCCGTGGTGCAGGTGCCCTCCAGCAGCCTGTCGCTGGACAACAGCGAGCGCTTCCTGCTCGCGGTGCAGCCGCTGCCGCCGGTCGTCGTCACCAACGCGCTGGCGGTGCAGGCCGCCTATCGCGACTACCAGCAGCGGGCCCTCGCGCGCGAGGGCCTGCGCCGCATGTACGTGGGCACGCTGACGCTGACCGTGGTGCTGGCGGTGTTCGGCTCGGTGCTGATCGCCATCACCTTCGGCAACCAGCTGGCGCGGCCGATGCTGCTGCTGGCCGAGGGCATGCGCGCCGTGGCCGCGGGCGACCTCGGCGCCAAGCCCGTCTACGAATCGCGCGACGAGATCGGCGGCCTCACGCGCTCGTTCGCGCAGATGACCGAGCAGCTGGGGCAGGCGCGTTCCGACGTCGACCGCAGCGTGCAGGCCGTCGAGGGCGCGCGCACGCGCCTGCAGACGATCCTGGACAACCTCACCGCCGGCGTCATCGTGTTCGACACCCACTGGCGCATCGACACCGTCAACCCCGGCGCCACCCGCATCCTGCGCGTGCCGCTGTCGGCCTACCAGGGCCGCAAGCTGGGCGACGTGCCGGGCCTGGCCGAGTTCGCGCAGAACGTCGAACAGCGCTTCGAGCTGCACCTGGCCAGCCCTGAGGCCGGCGAGCGCGCGCTGTGGCAGGACCAGTTCGAGCTGAAGGTGGGCGACAAGGGGCCCGAGCTGAGCCTGCTGGTGCGCGGCGCGCTGCTGCCCGACGATGCGCGCCTGATGGTGTTCGACGACATCACCGAGGTGGTGTCGGCGCAGCGCTCGGCCGCCTGGAGCGAGGTGGCGCGCCGGCTCGCGCACGAGATCAAGAACCCGCTCACGCCGATCCAGCTGTCGGCCGAACGCCTGCAGTTCAAGCTGGAGAACAAGCTCGCCGACGCCGCCGACCAGGCGATGCTGCAGCGCGGCGTGGGCACCATCGTCTCGCAGGTGCAGGCGATGAAGCAGCTGGTCAACGAGTTCCGCGACTACGCGCGCCTGCCCAACGCCAACCTGCAGCCGATCGACCTCAACGCACTGGTGGGCGAGGTGCTCGCGCTGTACGGCGACGCCCACGAGAAGGGCCACCTCGTCTCGAAGCTCGAGGCCGGCCTGCCGCAGATCATGGGCGACACCACGCAGCTGCGCCAGGTGGTGCACAACCTCGTGCAGAACGCGCTGGACGCCGCGTCGATCTGGCCCGACGCGCTCGTGTGCGTGCGCACGGAGTCGGCCCGCAACGACGACGGGCGGCTGCGCGCCGTGCGTCTCAAGGTGGAGGACAATGGGCCCGGATTTCCGGAGAATGTCCTCCAGCGCGCGTTCGAGCCTTACGTCACCACCAAGTCCAAGGGCACCGGCCTGGGCCTGGCGGTCGTCAAGAAGATCGTCGACGAGCATCGTGCCCGCGTCCGTATCGCGAACCTGGGCAGTGGCGAAGACGGCGCGACCGGCGCTGCCGGCGCCCAAGTTTCGATATCATTTTCCCGCTTCGTCGAGGCCGCTCCCCAGGGGCGGCCGGGCGAAACCCCTGTATAAAGCGTCTTTCGCGGCGCATCGGTCCGCCGCGCGCCTCGCCGCCCCGTTCCCACATTCATGGCCACGATTCTTGTAGTTGACGACGAAATGGGCATCCGCGCCCTGCTGTCCGAGATCCTCACCGACGAGGGTCACACGGTGGAGGTGGCGGAAAACGCCGCGAACGCGCGTCTGGTGCGCGAGCGCCTGCGTCCCGACCTCGTCCTGCTCGACATCTGGATGCCCGATGTCGACGGCATCACGCTGCTCAAGGAGTGGGGCGCCACCGCGCAGCTGAACATGCCGGTCATCATGATGAGCGGCCACGGCACCATCGACACCGCCGTCGAGGCCACGAAGTACGGCGCCATCGCCTTCCTCGAGAAGCCGATCACGCTGCAGAAGCTGCTGCGCGCCGTCGAGCAGGGCCTCGCGCGCCCGTCCTCGCGCCCGGCGGCGGCCGGCGACGTCCAGGCAGCCATGCTGCAGGGCAACGGCGGTTACCGCCCCGACGCGATGACCGTCGAGGCCGCGATGACCGGCGGCCTCGGCCTGCAGCCCACCGCGCCGCTGAACCTCGGCCCGCAGCCCGAACAGAGCTTCGATCTCGACCGCCCGCTCCGGGAGGCGCGCGACGCCTTCGAGAAAAGCTACTTCGAATTCCATCTCGCCCGCGAGAACGGCTCGATGACCCGCGTCGCCGAGAAGACGGGCCTGGAACGCACCCACCTGTACCGCAAGCTCAAGCAACTGGGCGTCGACCTCTCGCGCGGCAAGCGCGGCGCCGGCGGCTGAAGCCCGACGCCGACAAAATTCGGCGCCCGCTTGTCAGGACAGCCCCAAACCCTGCTAGACTAGCGGGCTTCGCCGATCGCTCGGCGAGGCAAGTCTGAAGAAGACGGCCTGGTAGCTCAGTTGGTAGAGCAGCGGATTGAAAATCCGCGTGTCGGTGGTTCGATTCCGCCCCAGGCCACCACGAATTTCATAGGAAGCCCTGCACGGTTCAGCTGTGCGGGGCTTTTCTACTATCGCCGACGCCTGAACGCCAACTTCAGAACGGCATGAAGTCGAACTCGGCCCGCCGGCGCTGCTCGCGCTGGCGCTTGAGCCAGCGCTTGGTGCTGGCCGCGTCATCGAGCAGGCGCTGCTCGTGCTGCTGCTGGTCGAGTTCGGCGCGCCACTGACGGCTCGTCTGCTCGAGCACGTGGCCGAGCTTGCGCGGGTTCAGCCCCAGGCCGGGCCCCAGGCCGAACTCCATGCGAAACGCCATCTCGACATGCTCGAGTTCGGCCTTGAGTTCCGCCAGTTGCTCGCCCAGCACCTTGTTGTAGTGCTTCAGGCGCTGTTCGCCCGCGTTGGCGATGTGGCTCGCATCGATCTGCTCGATCTGCAGTTGCAATTCCAGCAGCGCGAGCAGGTCGTTGGCCTCATAGGCCTGGTTGACGCGCTGCATCAGCGCCGTCTTCTCCGCTCGCTGCCGCTCGTCGGTCTCGCGATCAGGGTGCAAGGCGCTGGCGAGCTTGCGGTAGACCTCGCGCACCGATTGCGTCGCTTGCTGCGCCTCGGCCTCGCGCCGTTGCTGCGCCGCGGACTGGCGCCGACTCCCGCCCTTGGCGTTGCGCCTGGCGTCCTCGGCAGCCATCTGCTCCTGCAAGCCCTGCTGCAGCCGCTCGAACAGATCTTCATCCGAAGCAATGCCCTCGTCGTCGCCCAGGTCCACGCCGATCATCGCCTCGGCCAGGCCCTTCATCGCGCGCCTCCTCTCGCGTTGTTCGGTGTCGAAGTCGACCTCGGCGTGCTTGTCGAACAGGGCCTTGAGTTCCGGATCCTCACCGCGCGCCTCGAGCAATTCCCCGGCCGCCTCGCACAGCAACTCCCGCAAGGTGCCGCGCTCGGCCTTCGTCCAGCGTCCCTGCTCGAGCGCGGCGTCCAGCGACAATACCCACTGGCGGTGCCCGGCGAGCAGTTGCTCCTGCAAGGGCTTCAACACCTCCTCATGCGCCTGCCGGTACGCCGCCGCGTTGTCGTTCCATGCCGCCAGGGTTTGACGCGCCAGCTCGATCTTCTTGAGCAGCGCATTGAACCGCTTTTGGGATGGCGTCAGCGCCGGACCAGCCGGCGCGGCGGGGACTTGGAGGGCATCGAGGCGCGACACGGTCGACTCCATCGTGATGAGTGGCGCCATTGTCGTTCGAGCCGAAAGTCAGCTGCTGCGCTCATGGCAAATGGCAAGAACGCAGTTGATGGACCGCCTGGCGGCGGGCCTCGCACGGGCAGGCTTCGCTTCGGCCGTTTTCCGGCACGAGAGCGTGGGACCATGGCTTCGGCGGAGCCGATGGACTCGGCCTCGGGGTGCCCTGCACTACGGAAATTCACGCCGGGAATCGAGCGTGAAAGTTGCGCACTTTTCCACATTCGCGTGTCGAACCACCCCCATCTTGGGGAGCCTGGAAGTGCCCCAAGAAGCCGTGCCGGGCCTAGACTGGACTCACACAAAATCGCGCTGACGGTGATGGACGCGCTCTTCGACGGTGAGGAGCGACAAGGCCGGCGAGACGCGGAGGGAACGATGATGAACGAGCTGCTGACGCCCAACCAGGAAATCCTGCGCAACCGCATCCGGTTCGCGCTGCGCCGGGCCACCGGCTTCGTGTTCGACATCGAGGCGATGCTGCGAAAACCCGAGTTGCGCGCCAAGCGCATCGGCTTGTGGCGCAACGTCGCCGACCACGAGCTGAGCAGCCTGCTGGATCAGCTCGAGACCGAATTCCAGGCCGACGCCGCCGATGAGGAAGAAGAGGCGGAACGCACCGTCGTCATTCGCCGTCCCGAGGCCGGCGCCGCGCACCGCTGAGCGGCGCTCGCCGCGTGCGGGCAGGGCGATGACCTCTGCCTGCGCGCGAACGCAGTTCCAGGAACGAGAAGGACGCCGGGCTTGACCGGCGTCGTCGTTTGCGGCCGGCGCGAGCGCTTGCGCCAGGCGCGTCATGCACGTCCTGCACGCGCACGTGCGCGCCTCGCGCGGCGCGCGGCGCGCATGTGGGCGTACGGCCATCAGCGGGCCTGTTGCGCCTTCTGCGAGCGCAGCGCGCCGAGCTGCTCCTTCAACGCTGACAGCGCGGCGTGCTGGATCGCGCCGCCGACGTTGCCTTCCATGCGCGTGGCCAGGTTCAGCTGGCTCACGACCTGGGTGATCTCCTCGAGCCACCACGGTTGCGGCGGTGGCGGGTTGTGGTGCAGCAGCCAGGCGATGAGCACGCTCAGCGGCACGCTGCCGCAGGTGCCGTCGAACATCTCGGAGGCGAACCCGCTGATCTGGCCGCCCATCTCGGCGACGGCGCCGCCGCGCGCCTGCAGCGAGCGTCCGAGCTGGAACAGGCGCACCTGCTGGAACGCCGCGGCGGCGGTGTCGCGCGCGATCGGGGGCAGCGGTTGCGGGTTCAGCGCGACTTCGGCTTCGCGCGTCGCGATGATTTCCTGGATGGTGCCCAGGCGGATCGGGCCGCCCGGCCAGTGCGGGGGCTTCGTGCCACAGTAGGGATCGTCGTCGAGGGCGGTGACGAGGGCCAGCAGGGTTGCAGCCATGGACAGTCTCCTTGTGTAGGGGCAGAGGACCGCGACGATCCTCCTCGCCGCGCCGCGGCACTATCCCTACAACGCGGCCTGCCTCGGCGCCCCGTGGGCGCAGGCCCGGCGCACGCGCCGCAGGACGCGGTGCCCCCCCACGTTCACGCTGCGCGCGTCACCACCATTGCTCGCAGTCGACGCCCGCGCTGTCGAGCGCGCCGCCGCAGGCCAGCACCGAGCCGTCGGGCATCAGCGTGGCGGTGGGGTTGCTGCGCGCGACCAGCATGTGCGTCGCGGCCGTCCATTGGCGGCTGGCCGGGTCGAACAGTTCGGCGCCGGGCTGCGCGAACTGCGTGCCGCCCACCACCAGGATGCGCCCGTCGGCGAGCAGCACCGCGGCATGCGCGGTGTGCGTGGCGGCGGTGGGCGACTGCGTCGTCCAGGTGGCTGCGGCGGGATCGTAGATCTCGGTCTGCGTGGTGGCACCGCCGGCGACGACGACGCGGCCATCGGCCAGGCGCGTGGCGCTGTGGCCCTCGCGCGCGAAGCCGAGCGGCGTGGTGGCGGTGAAGTCCTGGCCGGTGACGGTGACCGTGGCGATGCCGTTGCCGTCGACGGTGGTCGTGGTGACCAGCACGGGGTCGTACAGCTCGGCGCTGGCCAATGGGGTGAGCACGCCGGCCAGGATGTCGAATCCGCCGGCCACCAGCACCTTGCCGTTGGCCAGCAGCGTGGCCGTGTGCTGCGAGCGCGCGGCCAGCGGCTGGGCGCGCGGGGCCGTCCAGGCATTGGCGACCGGATCGTAGATTTCGGCGCTGGCCTCGACCAGGTAGGTGGCGTTCTCGCCGCCCAGCACCAGCACCTTGCCGTCGGCCAGCAGCGTGGCCGTGTGGTGCGAGCGCGCGACGCTCATGGGCGGCGTGGCCGTCCAGGTGTTGGCGACCGGGTCGTAGATCTCGGCGCTGGCGTTGTTGACGTAGCCCTGCGACGCCGAGGTCGACACCGTCGAGCCGCCCGTCACCAGCACGCGGCCGTCGGACAGCAGCGTGGCGGTGTGCGACGCGCGCATCACGCCCAGGGGCGCGACGGATGACCAGGTGGACGTGGCCGGATCGAACACGTCGACGGCCGCCGTGCCGCCGCTGGACTTCACGCCGCCGGCCACCAGCACGCGCCCGTCCGCCAGCTGCGTGGCGCTGTGGCCGCTGACGCGCTCGGTGGGCATCTGCGGCGCGGCCGTCCAGGTGTCGGTCGACACCGCCACGACGGCCCCTGCCGAAACGCTGCCGATGCTCGCCGTGACGCTGGTGGCCCCGGCCGATAGGCCGACGGCCGCGCCGTTGTTGACGGCGGCGATGCCCGGCGTCTGTGCCGACCAGGTGGCCGTGGCGGTGACGTCGGCGACGCTGCCGTCGGAGAACGTGCCGGTGGCCGTGAAATGGCGCGTGATGCCGATGCCGGTGAGCAGCGAATCGGGCGCGATGACCATGGACTTGATCGTGGCGGCAATGGTGTTGAGCGACAGCGTGCCGGCGACCGAACCGGAGCTGGCGGTGATCGTGGTGTTGCCCAGCGTCAGCGCGTCGGCCAGGCCGGTGGCGGCGCCGATGTCGGCGATGGCGGGGGCGCTCGACGTCCACGTGACGTTGCCCGAGACGTCGGCCGAGTGCCCGTCCGCGAAAGTGCCGGTGGCGGTGAAGCGCTGCGAGATGCCCAGCGGCAGCGTGCCGGAGGCGGGCGCGATGGCGATGGCGGTGAGCCCCTTGACGAAGGTCACCCGGCCGATGCGGGCGCTGCCCACCTGGAGATAGACCTTCAGCGCGCCGTCGGCCAGCGTGCCGGGCGCCACCAGGGCCACCGTGTCGCCGGCGGCCAGGATGGCGGCGCCGGTGGCGGCGGTGCCGTTGACGGTCAGCTGGCCCGCGCTGGCGGTGACGGCCGCGCCGGCATGCGCGGCGACGAAGTCGGCCGGCAGCGCGAAGCTGGCGCCGGCCGCCGCGCCGTCGACGCGGAATTCGTCATGCCCGACGACGCCGTCGCCGTCCTGGTCGATCCATTGCGCCAGCTGGTTGGCGTCGAAAGGCTTGCTGTACAGCGCCGCCAGGTGCGCGGCCACGGTGTTGAGGTTCAGGGCCTGGGCGCTGAGCGACAGCGCCTGCTGGTGGGCGGCGCTGACCCCCGAGCCGTTGGCGGCGATGTCGGCCTGCAGCGCGCCCAGCAGCACGCCGACGTCGGCCGACGAACGGCCCTGCACGACGACGCTGGACAACGCCGCCAGCAGGGCGCCGCCCTCGGTGCCCGCGCCGACGTCGAGCGCGCCGAACGCGCCCGGCGACGCCGGCAGCACGATGCCGAACGCGCCCAGCACCTCGCGTTCCGCCTGCGCACGCGCGTCGGCGAAGGTCATGCCGTTGGTGTTCAGGAGCTTGTTGGTGCGCGCGAAGGCCAGCGTCGTCAGCACGTTGACGTTGACCACCTGCCCGGACTTCAGGTCGGCGTAGGACTGCAGCGTGACCGCGCCGTCCGAGGGCTGGCCGGTGACCTCGTCGGCGTAGCGGCCCGCGGCCGTCAGCGCGAGGTACTGCGACTGGTACTTGTCGGACGGCGTGAACGCGCCGGTCGCGTCGGTGGTGTAGCCGTAGTGGTTGCCCGTGGTGGACAGGTTCAGGCCGAGTTCCTGCGCGGTGACCGTCGATCCGGCCGCCAGCGGCCCCTTCTGGGCGACGCCGGAGCTGGCCGTGTAGGTGGCGGCCGGCGGCACGGGCGTGGAGCTGCCGCTGGGGGAGCCCCCGCCGCAGGCGGCGAGCAGCGCCGTGAGGGCGAGCGAGGCGACGGGCAGCGGGACGGACTTCAGGCGGAGCAATGGCATGGCGCGGCGGACTCGCAGGCGGTGACGGGAACGGCCGTGCGCGTCCAGCGCGACAGCAGGCTCGTGGATTTACGCATCGCACGCCGGAGGCGTCAATTGGCGTTGCCAAGTGTCACGGGTGCGGACAGGGCGTCCGCCACGGTGGCCGCCGTCGCCTCTCGCGGGCCTGCACGTGCCGTCCTGGCGAGGCGGCGAGGGACAATCGCGCCATGGTCGACGAATCCTCCGCCCCCGCCGACGACATCCCGGCCGCCGGCGCCCCGCGTCCCGGCGACGCCTTCGTGCAGTCGTTCGCGCGCGGCCTGGCCGTGCTGCGCAGCTTCGGCGCCGACGCGCCGGCGCAGACGCTCACCGGCGCCGCGGAGCGCAGCGGCCTCACGCGTGCCGGCGCGCGCCGCATCCTGCTCACGCTGCAGCAGCTCGGCTACGTCGAGACGGAGGGGCGCCTGTTCCGCCTCACGCCGCGCGTGATGGAGCTGGGCTTCGCGTACCTCAGCTCGCAGCCGGTGTGGCACCTCGCGCAGCCGGTGATGGAGGAGCTGGTGCAGGACATCCACGAGTCCTCCTCGGCCGCGGTGCTGGACGGCGACGACATCGTGTACGTGCTGCGCGTGCCGGCCAAGAAGATCATGGCGATCAGCCTGGGCCCGGGCAGCCGGCTGCCGGCCTATTGCACCGCGATGGGCCGCGTGCTGCTGGCCGGCCTGCCCGAGGCCGAGCGGCGCGCCCGCCTCGAGCGCGCGCCCCGGCCCGCGCGCACGGCGCACACCGTGACCGACGTCGATGCGCTGCTGGCGCTGCTGGACGGCATACGCCGCGACGGCCATGCGCTGGTGCACGGCGAGCTGGAGGAGGGCCTCGTCTCGATGGCCGCTCCCATCGTCAACCGCGGGGGCCGCGTGATCGCGGCCATCAACGTCAGCGCGCAGGACCAGCGCATGCCGCCCGACCAGATGCGCAAGCGCCTGCTGCCCCGGCTGCTGGAATCGGCCGCGAGCATCAACACGCTGATGCGCATGCAGGATTGAAGCGACTTTCCGCACGTTGCGGGCGTCGGCGCGCGCCTGCGCCGCGGAGCGCGCCCCGCGGCTTGGCAGAATCGCCGGCTGATCGATCGAATCGCACGGACGCCGCCTTCGCGCACCGGAGGGCGGCGCGCGCCGTTCCCGTGCCGTATCCGCCACGAACGGAGGCGGCCGCCCGCCGCGCATCGCCCACCGCCAGCTGCCTGACATGAACGCCGCCCTCGAATCCAAGCCCGACGCCCCGTCGCCGCCGCCCGGCGCCGGGCCGGTGGCGTCGACGGCGGACGGCGTCGCGTCGGGCCGCACGACCGCGTACGAGGACTGGCGCCTCGCCTCGCACTTCCAGCCGATCTTCAGCCTGACGCACCACCGCACCATCGGCCACGAGGCGCTGCTGCGGGCCACGGAGCTGGCCACCGGCGCGGCCGTCGCACCGATGGACGTGTTCGCGCGCGTCGACGGCGAGGCGGCGCGCGTCGCGCTGGATCACGCGGCGCTGCTGCAGCACCTGGGCGCCTACGCGCGCCGCGAGGCCGACGAGTGGCTGTTCCTGAACCTGCATCCGCGCTCGCTGGTGGCGCCGGGCGGCGCGGGCGTGCGCGAGCTCGCCGACGCGCTGGCCGCGCACGACCTGCGGCCGGGCCAGGTGGTGATCGAGGTGCTCGAATCGTCGCTGCCCGACGACCCCGGCTTCGACCGCCGCATCGAGGAACTGCGCGAGCTCGGCTGCCTCGTGTCGCTCGACGACTTCGGCGCCGGCCACTCCAACTTCGACCGCGTGTTCCGGCTGCGGCCGGAGATCGTCAAGCTGGATCGCAGCGTGGTCGCCCGCGCCGAGGGCGACGCGCATGCACGGCGCATCGCGGCGCAGATGGTGTCGCTGCTGCACGAGTGCGGCTGCCTGGTGCTGATGGAGGGCATCGAGACCGACGAGGGCGCCTACACCGCCCTGCGCTGCGACGTCGACTTCGTGCAGGGCCATCACTTCGGCCGCCCGGCCGCGGGCCTGGCCGGCCTCACCGGGCTGCACGCGCTGCGCGTCGCCTGGGATCGCTTCGACCGCCAGTCGGCCAGCGACGACCGCCGCTGGCAGGAGCAGATGGCCCCCTATCGGCAGTCGATCGAGCTCGCCAGCGTGCTGCTGGCCGGCGGCGCGTCGCTGGACGAAGCCTGCCGGCGCTTCCTGTCGCAGCCGGGCGCGCAGATGTGCTACCTGCTCGATCGCCAGGGCCGCCAGGTGGTGGGCAACGCGTTCCGCGACGGCTTGTCGCCGGCGGTGCCGGAGCGCCAGGAGCGCTTCGCCCCGCTGCACGACACGCGCCACGCGCGCTGGTCGCGCCGCGCCTACTTCCGCAACGCCGAGGCCTCGCCCAACTTCGCGCAGGTCACGCGGCCGTACATGACGGTGCAGGGCTCGCGCATGTGCGTCACGGTGTCGATCCAGTTCGACATGGGTGGGCGCTCGCTGATCCTGTGCGGCGACGCGTCGCTCTGAACGGGGCGTTGCTGGGCGCCGATTGCGGGGACAATCGGCCCCATGGCCCTCAAAGCAACGATCCACAAGGTCCGTCTGCAGCTCGCCGACATGGACCGCAACATCTACGGCGACCACGAGCTGACGATCGCCCGCCACCCGTCGGAGACCGACGAGCGCATGCTGATGCGCGTGCTGGCCTACGCGCTCAACGTGCCGGCCGACGACGAACGCGGCAAGCTGGAGCTCGCCAAGAGCCTGTGGGACGTCGACGAGCCCGACCTCTGGCAGGTCGACCTCACCGGCCAGGTGGTGCACTGGATCGAGGTGGGCCAGCCCGACGATCGCCGCCTGGCCAAGGCGAGCAGCCGCGCAGAGAAGGTCACGATCTACAGCTACATCGCCAGCACGCCGATCTGGTGGGCGGCGCTGGAAGGCAAGCTGATCCGCGCGCCCAAGGTGGCGGTGTGGTCCATCGACCCCGAGGCCTCGCAGGCGCTCGCCGCGCTGAGCGCGCGCTCGATGGCCTGGCAGATCACGGTGCAGGACGGGATGGTGTGGGTGTCGGACACGGTCAACACCGTGGAGATCACGCCGAAGTTGCTGAAGGCGCGGGACGAGCGCGGGCAGTACTGAGGACCCGTGGGCGAATCCGCCGCGCCCGCCGCGTCCAGGTTCACTTGCGCGCCAGCCACACGCCCAGCACCGCCAGCGCCATGCCGGCCAGCGCGAGGCCGGTCAGCGTCTCGCCGAACATCGCCCAGGCGATCAGCGCGGTGGTGGGCGGCGTCAGGTAGAACAGGCTCGCCACATTGACGGCGCTGCCGCTGCGAATGAGCACGTTGAGCAGGCTCACGGCGCCCAGCGACAGCACGAGCACCAGCCAGCCGAGCGCGAACACGAAGGCGGGCGTCCAGTGCACCACCATCGTCTCCGTGTGCCACGCCGCCAGCGCGGTGACGGCCAGCGAGGGCAGGAACTGCACGACCGAGCCGGTGCGCAGGTCGAAGCTCGCGCAGAAGCGCTTCTGGTACAGCGTGCCCGCCGTGATGCCGGCCAGCGCGACGACCGCCGGCAGCAGCAGCGCCGCGGCCGCGGGCCCGCCCTCGACCTTGCGTGCCACCACCAGCACCACGCCGGCGAGCCCCAGCGCGAGCCCGGCCCACTGGGTCGCGCGGACGCGTTCGCGCAGCAGCAGTCCCGCGCCGAGCGCGGTCAGCACCGGCTGCAGCCCGACGACCAGCGCCGTGACGCCCGCTGGCAGCCCCAGCCGGATGGCAGTGAAGACGCCGCCCAGGTACACGGCGTGGATCAGCAGCCCGGACACGCCGATATGGCCCCACTGCGCCGGCGTCGCGGGCCACGGCGCGCGCGTGGCGAAGGCGATCGCACCCATCAGCACCAGCACTGCCGCGTAGCGCAGCGTGAGCAGCGTCAGCGGCTCGCAATCGGGCAGGCCCAGCTTGGCGCCGATGAAGCCGGTGCTCCAGAGCACGACGAACAGCAGCGGGGCGAACGCGGTGACGCGGGCGGAGAACGAGGCGGACGGGGGGTCGATCGGGGAGGTCGTCATGGGTGGGTCGCATCATCGCGCCGTTGCGGCGGCGTTGCTGGCACGAGGGTTCTCTGTCGGAAGCGCCCCGGCCGTCCGAGGTGGATCCTGCGACTGCGCGCAGGATGACCGGCGTTCCGGGAATGCCTTCGAGCTGGCTGCCGCGGCCCGACATGGCGTGTCATCCTGCGCGCAGTCGCAGGATCCACCCCTGCCAGGACGTCTCGTCAGCCCGCGGCCGCGCCTGCGCGCAGCCGCTGCCTGGAATCGGCGCGGGCATCTCGCGCGCAGCCGCGGGAACCGCCGCGCTCATTGCCGGATTGCCGCTTGCGTGGGCCGACATCGCCCGCCTGGCCGACATGGCGTGTCATCCTGCGCGCAGTCGCAGGATCCACCCCTGCCGGGACGTCTCGTCAGCCCGCGGCCGCTTCCAGCACCCGCAGGATCTCGCGCCCGTACGCCTCGAGCTTCTTCGCGCCGACGCCGCTGATGCCCGACAACTCGTCGAGCGAGGACGGCGCCTGCTGCGCCATCTGCGCCAGCGTGGCGTCGTTGAAGACGATGTAGGCCGGCAGGTTGTGCTCGCGCGCGACCTCCGAGCGCCAGGCGCGCAGCGCGGCGAAGCGCTGGTCGCCGGCGGCGTCGAGCTTGATCGGCGCCGACGTGCTGCGGCCGGTCGAACCGGTCGCGCGGCGCGTGCGGCCGGAACCCTTGGGCGCCTCGCGCTGCTCCCGCAGGAGGATGGTGACCTCGCCCTTGAGCACGGCGCGCGCGCTGTCGGTCAGCACCAGCGTGTTGTACTCGCCTTCCGACTGCAGGTGGCCCAGCGACAGCAGTTGGCGGATCACGCCGCGCCAATGCTGCTCGGACCACTTCGCGCCGATGCCGAAGGTCGACAGCTCGCCGTGGCCGTGCTGCTTGGTCTTGTCGGTGACCTTGCCGCGCAGCACGTCGATGAGGTGGCCGGCGCCGAAGGACAGGCCCGAGTGCTGGCGGAAGCGGTAGACGGTGGACAGCGCCATGCGCGCGGCCTCCGTCGCATCCCAGGTGGCGGGCGGGTTCAGGCAGTTGTCGCAATTGAAGCAGCGAACCCCCACGCTCCCTTCGGTCGCTGCCCCCCGAGGGGCCTCGCCACCGCCCGGGAGACCCGGATCGGCGGCGCCGCGATAGGACTCGCCGAAATACGCGAGCAGCCGCACGCGCCGGCAGTCGTGCGCCTCGGCCAGCGTCAGCAGCGCGTCGAGCTTGCCGCGCTGGAGCTTCTTGAACTCCTCGCCGGCCGGGCTCTCGTCGATCATGCGACGCTGGTTGACGACGTCGGCCAGGCCGTAGGCCATCCAGGCGTCGGCGGGCGCGCCGTCGCGGCCTGCGCGGCCCGTTTCCTGGTAGTAGCCTTCGATGTTCTTGGGCAGGTCCAGGTGGGCGACGAAGCGCACGTCGGGCTTGTCGATGCCCATGCCGAACGCGATGGTGGCGCACATCACGAGGCCGTCCTCGCGCAGGAAGCGATCCTGGTGGCGGCGCCGGACATCGGCGTCGAGCCCGGCGTGGTAGGGCAGGGCCCGGATGCCCTCGCCGTCGAGCCAGGCGGCGGTCTCCTCGACCTTCTTGCGGCTCTGGCAGTAGACGATTCCCGCGTCGCGCTCGTGCTCGTCGCGCAGGAAGCGCAGCAGCTGGCGGCGGGCCTCGTCCTTCTCGACGATGGTGTAGCGGATGTTCGGGCGGTCGAAGCTCGAGATGAACTCGCGCGCCTGCTGCAGCGCGA
>JBJMWE010000394.1:0-10649 GCA_045810285.1 Vitreoscilla sp.
GACCGAACGCCTCGACACCCGCTTCCACGCACTCCACGCCGCCGGCCTGCTGCGCCTGCCCAACGCCTGGGACGCCGGCACCGCCCGCCTGGCGCGCGCCGCACGCTACCGCGCCGCGGGCGCGAGCGGCCTGTTCACGCCGGGGGTCACCGACGAAGGCGAGATCGCCGCGCTCGTGGGCGACTGCGGCCTGCCGCTCAACGTCCTCGCCTGGACGGGCCTGCCCGACGCGGCGCGCCTGCGCGCGCTCGGCGTGCGCCGCCTGAGCGCCGGTTCGGCGATCTCCGAGGCCACGCAGGGCCTCGTGCTGGGCATGATGAGGCAGTTCCTGGCCGACGGGTCGTTCGACGGCGGCGACACGAGGCCGCTCGACTACAGCGAGGTGCAGGCGCTGATGGCGCGCCGCTGACGCGCGCTCAGGCCGCGAGCTTGAACGCGGCCATCGCGTCCGACAGGCGGACGGCCTGTTCCTTGAGGCTGTCGGCCGCCGCCGCCGTCTCCTCGACCAGCGCCGCGTTCTGCTGCGTGGCGTGGTCCAGCTCCGACACGGCGATGTTGACCTGGCCGACGCCCTCGGCCTGTTCCGACGACGCATTGCGGATCTCGCCGATCGCCGCCGAGACCTTGGCGACCGAGCTGTTGATGCGGGCCATCGAGCCGCTCGCGTCATGCACCAGCGCCGCCCCGGCCGCGACGGCCTCGCCCGACTCGGCGATGATGGTCTTGATCTCCGCGGCCGCGGCCGACGAGCGCTGCGCCAGGCTGCGCACCTCGCTGGCGACGACGGCAAAGCCGCGGCCCTGCTCGCCCGCGCGCGCCGCCTCGACGGCGGCGTTCAGCGCGAGGATGTTGGTCTGGAAGGCAATGCCGTCGATCACGCCGATGATGTCGCCGATCTTGGTCGAGTGCGCCGTGATGCGGTCCATCGTCGAGGTCATGCGCGACACCACGTCGCCGCCGGCCGCGGCCTGGGCGGCGGTGGCCGTGGCCAGTTCGTCGGCCACCTGGGCGGCGGCGGCCGTCTGGCGCACGCTGCCCGAGATCTGTTCCATCGACGAGGCCGTCTGCTGCAGTCCGGCGGCCGAGCGCTCGGTCCGCACCGACAGGTCCTGGCTGCCGGTGGCCACCTCGGAGCTCGCCACCTGGATCGAGCCGGTGGTGGCGCGCACGTCGCCCACCAGCTGGCGCAGCGACGCCTGCATGCGGTTCAGGCCGTCCAGCAGCGCGGCGACCTCGTCCCGGCCCTGCACGTCGATGGCGCGGCTCAGGTCGCCCGCGGCGACGGCCTCGACGGCCGCCACGGCCTGCTTCAACGGGTTGGTGACCGAGCGCGTGATGAACCAGGCACACACCGCCCCCAGCAGCATCGACACGCCGGCCAGCGCGATCACGGCCAGGCGCGCGCGGTCGGCCTGCGCGCCGCTCTGTGCGA
Organism: Vitreoscilla sp.; assembly: GCA_045810285.1. GTDB lineage: Bacteria > Pseudomonadota > Gammaproteobacteria > Burkholderiales > Burkholderiaceae_C > Scleromatobacter. The sequence continues at coordinate 1,433 of JBJMWE010000394.1, forward strand.
CGACGGCGTCCGAGATGTCGCGCTGCTGCTTGCCGAAGGCCGTGACGGCCGCCATGTAGGCATCGGCCTGCGGCAGGAGCTGGCTCTCGACGAGATCGTTGGCCGACGCGTCCGACGCGTCCAGCAGCTTGAAGACCTGGTCGCGCGTGTCGACGTAGCGCTTGCGCCTGGCCGCGATGTCGGCGAAGGCGTCCCTGGCCTCGGAGGACGCGGCGGCGGCCTCCAGGCTCTTCTGCACGGTGGATATTTCGGCCGAGGTCGCCTTCATCAGCGGCGCCGACCAGCTCTTGAGCGCGGCGGCGTTGCCGGACTTGGCCAGCGCCAGCGTGCGGCTGATGTTCAGCTGCGTCATGGCGCGCCAGCGGTCGGCATCGGCGGCCTGGCGCATCGCGGCGTTCGTGCTTGCACTGGCCTCCCGCGCGTCGGCCAGCGCCCGCACGCCGACCGTGGCGATCGCGATCGCGAGCACGAGCAGCACGCAGAAGCCGAGCCCGAGTCGTCGCGCGAGCCTGAGGGAATCCAGTCGAAAAGCCATGTCCATCTCCGGTGTCGTCCAGATTTCGGCCCTTGGCCCGGAAACTTGCGGCCGGGACGATTGCATTTCCTTTGCGCGAAGGCGGTTCAGGTTAAGGACAGCTATCGACGACATCGCCCTGGAAGGCCGCGACATGTTCGGGCAGGTGCGCTGGCCACCATGCAATTCGGCATGAAATCCGGCCCGGGCGCCCGGGCGAGCTCATCCTTGTCCCTATCATGGAGCCCGACGCGCAACGCACCGGGCGGACCGCGCACGACATCGCCGCGCAACGACGCGGCAAAGGGAGGACTCTTGAATCTGTCGCACCTGATCGGCAGCGCGCGCCGTCGCGCCGGCCTGCCCGTGTTGCTGGCCGCGCTCGCCGGCGTCGCCTCGGCGGCGTCCGCCGCCGAGGGGCGCGTCGCGCCGGACAACTTCTTCCAGAACGCGACCATGACGGGCGCCGAGCTGTCGCCCGACGGCAAGTCGATCGCCATCGCGCTCGCGGCGTCTCCCAAGGACCGGGTGCGCCTCCTGGTGATGGACGCGCGGACCCACGATGCCAAGGTGCTGGCGCAGTACGCGACGGACGACGTGATCCTTACGGGCTGGATCAACGACTCGCGCATCGCCTTCCGCCTGATCGACCGCCAGGCTTCGCTGGGCGACCTGCATTCGGCGTCCGGCCTGTTCGTGATCAACACCGACGGGTCGTACTCGCGCCAGCTGATCAACCGCTACCAGACAGCGCAGTTCCACGGCACGCCGATGCACGAGATGCTGCCGTACTACACGCGCTACATCGGCCCGGGCGGCAAGAAGCACGACCCGCTGGAGATCCTCGTCGGCGAACCCGAACTGGCCGACTCCGACGGCGTCCGCGACCTGCGGCTGCGCCTGGTCAACTCCGTCACGCATCACAGCAAGGACATCGAGACGCCGATCGGCGCCGACAAATGGGTCATCGATGCCGACGGCGAGCCGCGGGTGACTTTGTCGCGCAAGAACGACCACGAGAAGATCTGGCTGCGCGACATGGCCACGAACAAGTGGTCCGTGATCGCCGAGTTCAACATGTTCGACCAGGCTGACCGGGTCGACCCGTTGCTGGTCGATGACCAGGGCCGCCTTTACGTCACGGCCCGGCAGGGGCGGGACACACGAGCGCTCTACATGCTGGACACCGCCACCGGCAAGCTGTCCGATCAGCCCGTGGTGCAGTCCGCGCATTACGACATCGAGCCGACTTTCATCACGCGCAACGACAAGGTGATCGGCATCCGCTACACGGTCGACGCCGAGGTGACGAAGTGGCTCGATCCCGACATGGCGGCGATGCAGGGCAGGCTCGACGAGCTGCTGCCGGCGACGATCAACTCGATCTCCGTGGCCCGCGACGGCGGCATCGACCGGGTGATCGTGTTCGCGCATTCGGATCGCGATCCGGGCAGCTGGTATCTGTATGACGCGCCCAGGGGGCAACTGGTGCGGTTGGGCGTGCGCCATCCGGAAGTGGATCCAGGCAGCATGAGCGCGATGGAGCCGGTGCGCTACCCGGCGCGCGACGGCCTGCAGATACCGGCCTGGCTGACCTTGCCGCGCGGCAGCGAGCGCAAGAACCTGCCGCTGGTCGTGCTGGTGCACGACGGCCCCTGGCGCCACGGCGCGACTTACGCCTGGGACGAGGAGGCGCAGTTCCTCGCCGCGCGCGGCTACGCCGTGCTTCAGCCGCAGTTCCGTGGCAGCTTCGGCTACGGCAACACGCTGTTCAAGGCCGGCTGGAAGCAGTGGGGCCTGGCCATGCAGGACGACCTGGCGGATGGCGTGAAGTGGGCGGTCCAACAGGGGGTCGCGGATCCGAAGCGGGTGTGCATCGCCGGTGGCGGCTATGGCGGGTATGCCGCCCTCATGGGGCTGGTCAAAGACCCGCAGGCCTACCGTTGCGGCATCGACTGGGTGGGCCCCACCGACCTGGACCTGGTCTACACGGCCGATTGGAACTACATCTTCACGGTATGGCTCGACTACGGCCTGCCCAAGCTCGTCGGCGATCGCACCGCCGATGCGGCGCAGCTCAAGGCCACGTCCCCATTGCGCAACGTGGACAAGATCCACGCGCCGCTGCTGCTGGCATACGGCGGCAAGAACGCCCTGTATCCGAAGGAGCACGGCGTGAAGCTTCGCGACGCGCTGATGAAGCAGCCCGGCGCCGACGTCCAGTGGGTGCTCTACGACGACGAGGGCCACGGCTGGCGCAGCGTCGAGACGCGGCTGGACTTCTGGAACCGGGCCGCCGCGTTCCTGGACAAGCACATCGGCCAGTAGCCGGCGCAGGGAGATCAGCGCAGCCGCTCGGGCGAGGGCTCCAGGGCGAGCGCGCCGCAGTTGCCGCAGCCGCCCGGCTTGCGCACGCGGATGCGCAGCAGCAACCGGCATCCGCAGTGCACGCAGGTCCAGTCCCTGACGCAGGGTTCGATGCGCAGCTGCGGGGGCGCACTCTCGTGCAGGGCGGTGGGAAGAGGGTCGGCCATGGGAAGTGCCGGCATCATCGCCCGGCCGCGCGGCGGCTTGAAGCGGACAAGCGTCGGGATTCCTTGACGGATGGCGACATCGCGGCCCGACGGGCATCCGCTGCCGCGGCTGCGCCTCCGGCAGCCGGTACGGCGCGACGGTCCTCAGCCCGTGACCGCGGGGCCCAGCAGCCGCAAGTCCGCCGGCGCCTCGGCGAGATGGCGCGGCGACTCGGCCTGCAATTCCTGGCGCGAGCCGAAGCCCCACAGCACGCCGCACGCGTGCAGGCCGTTGCGGTGCGCGGAGGTGATGTCGACGTCGCGGTCGCCCACCATCACGGACGCCGCATCGACGGCGCCGGCCTCGCGCAGCGCCTGCAGCTGCTGCCACTTGTGCACGCCGACGTCGCCGCCGCTGACGAAATCGAACAGGTCGCGCAGGCCGAAATGGCGCAGGATCGCCTCGGCGAAGTCGGCCCGCTTGGAGGTGCACAGGCCCAGCGTGGCGCCGCCGTCGCGCAGCGCGTGCAGCGCCTCGGGGATGCCGTCGTACAGCGTGTTCTCGGCGTAGCCGGATTCGCCGTAGCGCTGGCGGTAGTCGGCGATCAGGCGGTTGTGTCGTGTCGGGTCGGCACTGCCGGTGAGTTCGACGGCCGACTCATACAGCGGCGGCCCGATGAAGCGCGCGAGCTCGTGCGGCTCGCGCTGGGGCAGGCCCTGCAGCCGCAGCGCATGGTTCATCGAGCGCGCAAATCCCTCGAGGGGATTGCTGAGCGTGCCGTCCAGGTCGAAGACGACGACGGGGTGGCCCGTGGCTTCAGCGCGCCGCATGCGTGCGCCGGTAGCTCACGAAGGAGAAGTCGAAGTCGTTGGGCGCGTCGGCGTGGTGGCGCTCGCGGCCTGTCTCGACGAAGTGGTTGCGCGGCCAGGCGGGGAAGCGCGCGTCGCCCTCGAAATCCTTGTCGATCTCGGTGATCACCAGTTCGTCCGCGTGCGGCAGCGCCATCGCGTAGAGCTCGGCGCCCCCGATCACGAACGCGCGCAGGCCGTGCGGGTTGGACGAGACGGATTCGAGCGCCATCTCGAGCGCCTGCTCGAAGTCGTGCGCCACGAGGGCGCCGTCGTCGTGCCAGAGCGCCTGGCGCGTCAGCACGATGTTGGCCCGGCCCGGCAGCGGCCGGAAGCGCGCCGGGATCGAATCCCACGTCTTGCGGCCCATGATCACCGGGTTGCCCAGGGTGGTGCGCTTGAAGAACGCCATGTCCTCCGGCAGCTTCCACAACAGCGCGTTGTCGTTGCCGATGACGCCGTTGCGCGCCACCGCGGCGATGAGCGCGACCTTCATACGGCCACCGGCGCCTTGATGGCCGGGTGGTGCTGGTAGTCGAGCACCTCAAAGTCCTCGTACTCGTAATCGAGGATGGAGGGCGGCCGGCGCTTGATGTGCAGCGTCGGGTAGGGCAGGGGCGTGCGCGCGAGCTGGGTGTCGACCTGTTCCCGGTGGTTGGCGTACAGGTGGCAGTCGCCGCCCGTCCACACGAAGTCGCCCACGTCGAGGTCGCACTGCTGCGCCAGCATGTGCGTGAGCAAGGCGTAGCTGGCGATGTTGAACGGCACGCCCAGGAAGATGTCGGCGCTGCGCTGGTACAGCTGGCAGCTCAGCTTGCCGCGCCCGCCTTCGGTCTCGGGCGGGGCGACGTAGAACTGGAAGAACGCGTGGCAGGGCATCAGCGCCATCTGGGGCAGGTCGCCCACGTTCCAGGCGCTGACGATGATGCGGCGCGAGTCCGGGTTCGTCTTCAGCTGGCGGACGACCTCGGCGATCTGGTCGATGTGGCCGCCCTCGGGCGTCGGCCACGAGCGCCATTGCACGCCGTAGACGGGCCCGAGATCGCCGTCCTCGCGCGCCCATTCGTCCCAGATCGTGCAGCCGCGTTCCTGCAGCCACTTCACGTTCGAATCGCCGCGCAGGAACCACAGCAGCTCGAGGATGATGGACTTCAGGTGCACCTTCTTCGTGGTCACGAGCGGGAAACCCTCGGACAGGTCGAAGCGCATCTGGTGGCCGAACAGGCTGGTGGTGCCGGTGCCCGTGCGGTCGGCCTTGAAGCGGCCCTGGTCGCGCACCAGGCGCATGAAATCTTCGTATTGCGAGCGGACGGGGCGATTCATGCGTCGATTTTACCGGTCGGGCATGACGGCGCGCGGCGTCGGGGCTTGCCGGCGCGGCCAGGGCGCGGCCCTGGACGAGCGTTCTTCGTGACGTAGGGCATGCCCGGCGGCCGGGATTCCGCCCGAACGTGATCAAAGTCCTTCATGGCCGCGCGGGCGCGCCGACAATGCTGGATGGGCCTGGCGCTGCCTGCCGTCCATCCGTGGCGGGCGCGGCCGGGTGGCCATCCCGCACGGTCGGGCAACGTCAGGCAATCGTGCCGCGCCGCGGCACAGGAGCGCGCAACAGTGAGTCGGAGGGCGAGCGTCCAGGTCGAAGCCGGTCAGGCGGGCGCGCCGGCGCGTGCGCGCACCGGCGTCCGCCTCGCCCTCGCCGGCGCGCTGGCGGCCGTCGCGCTGGTGGGCACCGCGCACCCCGTCCCGGAATCCGCGTCCGCCGCGCCCGCCGCCGCCTCGGCCGCGGCCGCCAGCATCGGCTGGGCGCGCATGGCCAACACCGTCTTCGAGCACCTGGGCCAGCACGACGGCCTGCCGCACGCCATCGCCACCGGCGTCACCGAGGATGCCCAGGGCTACCTCTGGGCCAGCACGCAGGACGGCGTCGCGCGCTGGGACGGCTACCGCTTCAAGGTCTACCCGGCGCGGCCCGACGATCCCCACGGCCTGCCGGTGAGCTACGTGCGCACCGTCACCAGCGACACCCAGGGGCGCATCTGGGTCGGGATGGACGGCGGCGGCATGGCCCGCTTCGAGGCCGCGTCCAACGACTTCACGCGCTTCGGCGGCTCGACGGTGCTGCAACTGTCGCCCGATGCCGAGGGCGGCATGTGGGGCGCCAGCACCACCGGCCTGATGCACGTGCGGGCCTCCGGCAAGGTCGAGGACGCGTGGCCGCACGGCGGCAAGGTGGACCCGTTGCCCGAGGCCTCGATCACGGCCGTGCTGCAAGATCGCGCCGGCGCCGTCTGGGTCGGCACCGCCTACGGGCTGGTCGAGCGCTTTCCCGACGGTCGCCCGGGGCGGCGCATCGAGCTGCCCGGCAACGCCGATGGCGGCGCCGTGCCGGTCGACGCGCTCTACGAGGACGCCCATGGCCAGATCTGGATCGGCACCAACCTGCGCGGCGTGCTCGTGCTCGATCCGGCCACCGGGCGCGTCTCGCGCCTGCAGCCCGCCGGCGCGGCCGACCCCGGGCTGCTGACCGACAGCGCGACCTCGTTCGAGGAGAACGGCAGCGGCGAGATCTGGATCGGCACGTCCAACCGCGGCCTGCTGATCGCCGACCTGTCGTCGCTGCAGGCGCGCCGCGTGATGCGCGACCGCAGCGTGCCGAGCAACCTGCAGGCCAACTGGGTCTGGGGCCTGCACCGCGACCGCGGCGGCGAGATGTGGGTGGCATCCACCACCGGCCTGAGCCGCACACGCCCGCAGCAGGACGCGATCCTGTCGCTGTTCTCGTCCGACGGCTCCAGTTGGACCGACCCGTACGTGTTCGCGGTGGACGCCGACTCGCGCGGCATCGTCACCCTCGGCCAGAAGTCCGGCATCGAGGTGATCGACCCGATCGAGCAGCGCATGGTCGAGGCCACCGGCGGCGCTGCAGAGGACTCGTCGCACCCGCCGGCCATCACCAACGTCCAGGCGGTCGTCCACACCGCCGACGGCACGCGCTGGATGGCATCGCGCGATGGCCTGTTCCGCATGGCCGCGGGGTCGCAGAAGATCGAGCGCATCCAGATGCGCGAGCGCGGGGCCGTCCAGGCCGTCACCGCGCTGCTGGTGGACGGCTCCACGCTGTGGGTGGGCGGCAAGGGCGACGGCATCTGGCAGCTGGACCTGGCCTCGCCCACGCACGCGATGCGCCAGCCCGTGCCCACGAGCGCCCTGACCGACCCCGAGGTGACGGCGATCGCCCCCGGCCCCGACGGCGCGACGTGGATCGCCACGAACAACGGCTTGAACCTGCTGCGCGCGGGCCGGCCGGTGCGGCGCATCATGCCGGTGGCCAACGACCCGACGAGCCTCGCCGCGGCCGTCATCAACACCCTGCTGACGGACCGCCAGGGCCGGCTCTGGGTGGGCAACAACGCCGGCGTGCAGATCCTCGAGAAGATGGAGGCCGGCGGCCGCGCCGTGTTCCACCACATCGGCAAGGCCGAGGGCCTGACCAGCGAGAACATCGACACCTTGCTGATGGACGCGACGGGCCGCGTCTGGATCAGCACCGACGACGGCGTGGCCGTGGTCGATCCGTCCACCTACGCGCTGCGCGTGCTGCACCCGGCCGACGGCGCGGCCATCTCCACCTACTGGGTCAACTCCGGCGTCGTGGGGCCCACCGGCGAGCTGTTCTTCGGCGGCCTGGGCGGCCTGACCGTCATCCGCCCCGAGCGCCTGACGCACCGCGTGTACTCGGCTCCGCTGGTGGTCACCGACGTCGAGACGGGCGGCAAGCCGGCCGCGCTGGCCGACGCCGGCGGCCGCAAGCAGCTGACCGTGCCGGCGCAGGCGAGCGGCTTCTCGGTCGAGTTCTCGCTGCTGGACTTCACCGCGCCGGAGCGCAACCGCTACGCCTACTGGCTCGAGGGCTACGACAAGTCCTGGCGCGAGGTCGACACCACGCATCGCTCGGCCAGCTACACCAACCTGTCGCCGGGCCACTACGTGCTGCACATGAAGGCGGCCAGCCGCGACGCGGCGTGGACGGAACACCCGCTCGAAGTCGACGTCCAGATCCTGCCGGCCTGGTACCAGACATGGTGGTTCGACGTGCTCAGGGTGCTGGCCGTGCTGCTGGTGATCGCCACGGTGGCCGCCGTGCGCGTGCGCTACGTGCAGCAGCGCAGCAAGGAGCTGGCGCGGCTGGTGGAGCGGCGCACGCAGGAGCTCACCAAGCTTCAGCACCAGCTCGAGGAGCTGGCCTACAGCGACGCGCTCACCGCGCTGCCGAACCGGCGCATGTTCGGCGACTACTGCCGCCAGATGATCGCCGCCGCCGAGCGCCAGGACGCCGGCTTCGCGCTGCTGCTGATCGACCTCGACCATTTCAAGCAGGTCAACGACACGCTCGGGCACGACGCCGGCGACGCGTTGCTGGTGGAGACCGCGCGCCGCCTGCGGGGCATCGCGCGCAAGGCCGACGTGGTGGCCCGCCTGGGCGGCGACGAGTTCGCGATCCTCCTGGCCGACAGCGGCGCGCCGAGCGCCGTCGACATCGTCTGCAAGCGCATCTGCGAGGCCTTCGACGCGCCCGTCCCGCACCAGGGCCACCAGATGCGCATCAGCCCCAGCATCGGCGTGGCGCTGTTCCCGTCCGACGGCACGACGCAGGACGCGCTCTACAAGTCGGCCGACCTGGCGCTGTACGACGCGAAGCGCGAGGGGCGCGATACGTGGCGCTTCGCGCAGCACAAGGCGCGCGCCGCGGTCATGCGGCTGGGGGGCGCGGCGCACGGCGCGACGGGAACCGGAACCGACGGGCCCGCGAACTGAGGCGCTCGGACGGCGCTCCGGCGCCAGGGCAAGTGTCGAACAAACCCAAACGAATCCGGGTCGATGGAGCGAATCTTGCGAGGATGGTGCATGGCCACCCCTGCTGCGCTGCGCATTGCCGTGATCACTGCCGCGAACCGCTTGCCCGACCTGAGCGATCCGGAGGGCTGGAACGAGGCGCTGCGCCTGCGCTCGCTGATCGACAGCCTTGAGCGCGGCAACTATCGCGTTGCCGGCGTGCTGGGTGCGGACGGCCAGTTGCCTGAGCGCCTGGCGAAGATGGCGCCGGACGTGGTGATCGTCGATGCGGAGAGCGGCGCGCGCGACGCCATCGAGCATGTGGTCTGGGCGACGCGCGAGGCGCCGCGGCCCATCGTGTTGTTCACGGACGAGCATGACCCGGCGCACATGCGCGAGGCCGTGGCGGCGGGCGTCGTCGCCTATGTCGTCGCAGGGTTGGCGCCTGAGCGGGTACGACCGGTGATCGATGTGGCAATCGCGCGTTTCGAGCACGAGCAGGAGATGA
>JBJMWE010000395.1:0-32347 GCA_045810285.1 Vitreoscilla sp.
GCTGGACGTCGGCTTCTCGCCGGCGCTGATCCGCAAGATGGTCGACGCGCTGCCCGCCACGATCACCGACGAGAGCACCTGGGCCGCCGGCGTGCTGGAGCGCAACCTGCTCACCAACGAGTCCGAGCTGTCGATGGAAGACCAGGGCGGCGTGTACGCGCTGATCGGCTCGACCGGCGTCGGCAAGACCACGACCACCGCCAAGATCGCCGCCGGTTTCGCCGCGCGCCACGGCGCCGCCAATCTCGGCCTGATCACGCTGGACGCCTACCGCGTCGGCGCCCACGAACAGCTGCGCGCCTATGGCCGCATCCTGGGCGTGCCCGTGCACACCGCGCACGACCGCGCGTCGCTGGAAGACCTGCTGGAGCTGCTGGCCGGCAAGAAGATGGTGCTGATCGACACCGCGGGCATGGCCCAGCGCGACGGCCGCACCCGCGAGCTGCTGGAGATGCTGGCGCACCGGTCCATCAAGAAGGTGCTGGTGGTGGACGCCTCGTCGCAGGGCGAGACCATCGACGACGTGATCATCAACTGGAAGGCCTCGGCCTGCGCGGGCGTGATCCTGTCCAAGATCGACGAGGCCGTGAAGCTGGCCCCGGCGCTCGACGCGCTGATCCGCCACAAGCTCAAGAACATCGGCGTGGCCAACGGCCAGCGCGTGCCGGAAGACTGGCACCACCTGTCGGCCAACGCGCTCGTGCATCGCGCGCTCAAGGGCGGCGGCAGCGCGGCCTACCGCATGGATCCGCAGGACGTGCACCTGGTGTTCGCGCACGCCGGCGTGAGCCAGCAATCGGCCGCGCAGCTGCGCGTCTGAACACCGCGACGAAACACCGCTTTTCGCCCGATCGCTTCCACGCCCGAACGCCATAGTTGCCTCCATGAGCACCCGTCGTCGCAACCCTCCCCCGACCGACCAGGCCGACGGCCTGCGCCGCATGTTCGCCGCGAGCCAGGGCGTGCTGGTGCCGGTCGTCGCGAACCCGCACGTCGAGCACCACGGTGCCGTGCTGGCGCGGCTGGCGAGCGTGTTCGCCGAGCAGGGCCTGAACACGCTGGTGGTCGACGCGGCCGACACCGCCCCCGAGCCCGGCGAGCTGGCCTTCATCGATCTCGGCGCCTGCGTCGAGGCGCTGGCACCGCAGCTGGCCTACCTCGCCGCGCGCGGCCTGCCGATGCAGTTCGTCGACACCCGCGGCTCGTGCGCGAGCTTCGTCCCCCGCATGATGAGCGTGGTGCAGGACATCGACGTCGTCGTCATGCATGCCGAGGCGCGCGTGCTGGCCCGCATGCTCGGCGACCAGCCGCTGCGTCCGGTGCTGCTCGCGTCGGGCGCGGGCGAGAGCATCACCCACGCGTACGCCGCGCTGAAGCTGCTCTCGCAACGCCTGGGCCTCATGAGCTTCGACCTCGTGATGCCGTCGAACAAGGGCCGCGGTCCGACGCCGGCGCAGATCGCGCACCGCGTGTCCGACTGTGCCGACCGTTTCCTGGGCGCCGCGCTGCACGACTCCGCGACGATCGATCCCGACATCGCCTTCGGCGCGGCCTCGGGCCCCGACCTGATGCGCCTGGCCGCCGCGCAGTTGCGCGTCCCGGCCGCCGCCCCGGCCGCGCCGGTCGCTTCCGTCGCCGCGCCTGCGTGGACGACCGAGCAGACCGCTCGCGCCCTGAATTCCTTTTTGTCCGCCTGAACAAGAATCCGGAGACCGCCATGTACACCGCCAAGGGCCAGCTCGACGCCAACGCGATGCTCAAGCAATACAGCCCGCTGGTGCGCCGGCTCGCGCACCAGATGATTGCCAAGCTGCCGGCCAACGTCGAGATCGACGACCTGATCCAGGTGGGCATGATCGGCCTGAACGACGCCATGTCGCGCTTCGACGCGGAGCAGGGCGTGCAGTTCGAGACCTTCGCGACGCAGCGCATCCGCGGCGCGATGCTCGACGAGCTGCGCGGCAGCGACTGGATGAGCCGCGGGGGCCGCCGCCAGCAGCGAGAGATCGAGACCGCGGTGCACAAGCTCGAGCAGAAGCTGGGCCGCGCGCCGCAGGAAAGCGAGATCGCCGAGATGATGGGCATGTCGCTCACGCAATACCAGGAAGTGCTGGGCAAGGTGCGGGGCACGCAGCTCGTGTACCTCGAGGACATGTCGGGCGACGAGGGCGGCGACGATTACCTGGACCGCCACGTCTCCAACGACGATGCGAATCCGCTGTCGATGCTGCAGGACCATCGCATGCGCGAGGCGCTGGTCGAGGCGATCAAGAACCTGCCGGAGCGCGAGCAGTACGTGATGTCGATGTACTACGAGCACGACATGAATCTCAAGGAGATCGCGGCCGTGCTCAAGGTCACCGAAAGCCGGGTCTGCCAGCTGCACAGCCAGTCGATCGCGCGGCTGCGCGTGAAGCTGCGCGAGTGGTAGATCCCCTGACGTGCATGCCAGGCCGCCTTCGGGCGGCCTTTGTCTTTGTGCCGGGGTCGGCGCGCCGTCGAAACGGCGGGTTGCGCCTGCGGCCAACCCGCCCTTCGAATGACGGCGGTGCCTGCGCCGCCAGGGCGTGTCATGGGCGGGTTAGCCGCAGGCAAAACCCGCCTTGGGGGCGCGCGCCACGAACGCACGATGCGCGCCCCGGCGGGACTCACCCGCGTCGTGCCGCCTCGATGCGGGCGATGTCGATCTTGCCCATCGACATCATCGCCTCGAACGCGCGCTTGCGGGCGCCCGGGTCGGGGTCCTTCATGGCGTCGGTGAGGGCGCGCGGCGTGATCTGCCACGACAGGCCCCACTTGTCCTTGCACCAGCCGCAGGCGCTCTCCTGGCCGCCGTTGCCCACGATCGCGTTCCAGTAGCGGTCGGTCTCGGCCTGGTCCTCGGTGGCGACCTGGAACGAGAACGCCTCGGAATGCTTGAACATGGGGCCGCCGTTCAGGCCCAGGCAGGGTGTGCCAAGCACGGTGAATTCGACGGTCAGCGGGGTGTCCTTCTTGCCGCCGGGAAAGTCGCCGGGCGCCTTGTGCACGGCAGTGACCTTGCTGTCCGGAAAAGTCTTGGCGTAGAAGGTGGCGGCTTCCTCGGCATCGCCGTCATACCAGAGGCAGATGGTGTTCTTGGGCGTCATGGGTTGCTCCTGCAGTCGATGGGTCGTGACCGGGCGCTTCGCGCCTCGGGGCGGCCAGCATCGGCGATCGCGCGGCGTGCGTCAACGCATGCGAGCTCGACAAGAAAATAAAAATCCGGCGTGTCGAAACGGGCGTCCGTCGAACGTCGTGTGATCGTGCCGGCATCGTTTGCCGCATGCGCCTTCCAACCGAAACGAACCCGAGGAACCCATCATGAGCAAGCAGATCTTCATCAACCTGCCCGTGCGCGACCTGCCCAAGGCCAAGGCCTTCTACGCGGCCATCGGCGCCGTCAACAACCCGCAGTTCACCGACGACACGGCCGCTTGCATGGTGTGGTCGGACACGATCTACGTGATGCTGCTGACCCACGCCAAGTGGGCCACCTTCACGGACAAGCCGATCGCACCGGCGAGTTCCAGCGAGGTGTCGCTGGCGCTCGGCGTCGACAGCCGCGACGCCGTCGACACGATGCTGGCCGCGGCCGGCGCGAGCGGCGGCAAGGTGGACGTGAACCCGCCGCAGGACCTGCCCTTCATGTTCAGCCGTGCCTTCGAGGACCTGGACGGCCACGTCTGGGAACCGCTGTTCTTCGACATGTCCAAGTTCCCGCAGGGCTGACGACGCGGACGCCGCATTCGTCAGGCGGCCATGCGTTGCGGCGGCGCGAGCTCGTCGCGCATCGTGGTCTTGCCCAGCAGCTCGTCGAACAGCGCGCGGAAGTGCACCACGGCCTTGCGCAGATCCTCGGTGCTCGCCTCGCCGCGCTGGTCCAGCGACACGATGCGCTGCGCCGCGCGGTAGTTGTCGACGACCACGGGGTGGTCGACGGAGATGTCGGCCGCGCGCAGCTCGAAGTCGGCCACCGGGTAGCCGCGCTTGACCAGCAGGTCGCGCACGAGCTTGTCGGCCTCGATCAGCACGCCCTTGGGATCGTCGACGAACGAGCCCTGCAGGCGGCTCCAGGAATTCGAGAACTTCGCGACATCGGAGGCCGACAGCGGAACGATCTCGAACTTCTGCACGCGCTGCTCGCGCTGGCGCAGCTCCTTCTCGGCCTTGGCCTTGCTGCCGGTGCGGCGAACGACGGCGTCGTATTCCGGGCCGAAGCGGCTCTTCAGGCGCCTCGTCTGGTACGAGCTCCAGGCGAGCGCCGCGATCACCGCGATGACGACCGCGGCCGCGGCGGCGATGGCGATCAGGGTGTTGTTGTCGAGGGAGTCCATGGCTTTCTCCGGGTCAGTCCAGCGATTCCCGGATCGAGCAAGCCGTGTTCCGTCGACTCTTCCTTGGGCAACGGGATGTTGCGGCCGACGTGGATGCCGTCGACGCGGGAAGTCGGGACGGGCGAGCATTAGTGCCGCTCCGCCGTTCAGCGGCGGCGTGCGGCGGCCGATGAGCTGGTCAGCGCGCGCCGCGGCTCCGGAAGGCGGCCATCCGGCGGAAACCTCCGCCGCCATTGCCTTGTTCCTCCACCGATCGCGCGTCCCCGTTCGCTGGCACGCTTGCAGGCGAGTTCCACGTTTCCCGTCGTCGCCCCCCCGGAGCCCCATGTCCGCCCTCACCGAAGAACAAGCCCGCACCTACATGCACAAGCTGCTCGCCGCGATGGCGGCGGCCGGCGGCTCCGACCTGTTCATCGCCAACGACTTCCCGCCCAGCATGAAGGTGGACGGCGGCATGAAGCCGATGACCACGCAGAAGCTGACGGCCGACGTGACGCGCGCGCTCGCCAACGCGATGATGAGCGAGAAGCAGCGCGAGGAATTCGCGCGCGAGATGGAATGCAACTTCGCCGTGGCGATTCCCGGCACCGGGCGCTTCCGCATCAACATCCTGGTGCAGCAGCAGAGCGTGAGCCTCGTGTGCCGCACGATTGCGGCCGAGATCCCCAACTTCGAGAAGCTGGGCCTGCCGCCCGTGCTCAGGGAGGTGGTGATGAGCAAGCGCGGCCTGGTGCTGGTGGTGGGCGCCACGGGCTCGGGCAAGTCGACCTCGCTGGCCGCGATGATCGACCACCGCAACCGCACGTCGTCGGGCCACATCATCACCGTGGAAGACCCGGTGGAGTATGTGCACGCCTCGCAGAAGTCGCTGGTGACGCACCGCGAGGTGGGCGTCGACACCCACAGCTGGCACCACGCCCTGAAGAACACGCTGCGCCAGGCGCCCGACGTCATCCTGATCGGCGAGATCCGGGACGCCGAGACCATGGAGCACGCGATCGCCTTTGCCGAGACGGGCCACCTGTGCCTGGGCACGCTGCACGCGAACTCCGCGAGCCAGACGATCGAGCGCGTGATCAACTTCTTCCCCGAGGAGCGCCGCGCGCAGTTGCTGATGGACCTGTCGGCGAACCTGCGCGCCATCGTCTCGCAGCGCCTCGTGCGCCGCGAGGACGGCAAGGGCCGCGCCGCCGCCATCGAGATCCTGCTGAACACGCCCACGATCGCCGAGAAGATCTTCACGGGCCACTTCAACGAGATCAAGGAGATCATGGGCCGCTCGCGCGAGCTGGGCATGGCGACCTTCGACTGGGCGCTGTTCGAGCTCTACGAGCAGCGCGTGATCGGCTTCGAGGAGGCGATCCGCAACGCCGACTCCGCCAACGAGCTGCGCCTGAACATCAAGCTGCGCAGCAAGCGCGGGGAGCCGATCGCGCATGGCGACGGCGGCCTGTCGCTGGACATGGGCGAGGACGCGGCGCCCAGGGCCGACCCGGTGCAGGAGCTGCGCAAGCAGGCCGAGGCGCGCCACAAGGTCGAGGACGAGGAGATGGCGCGCCTGCGCGAGAAGCGCCGCCTGGCCGAGTTGGCAGGCGCGGGCGGCGACCCGGGGCGCTGAACGGCGGGGCGCCGCGCCCGGGATGTTCAGTGGCCCGCGCGCATCACGCGCTGCAGGAGCGTGGCCGCCCAGTCGGGCAGGGTGTCGCCGAAAGCCTCGGCCTGGGTGAACTCGTCCTCGCCCAGCACCGCGCTGTGCGTCAGCTGGCCCTGGTCGTCGACGCTCAGCGTCAACCAGCCGTGCTCGCCGGCTTCCCATTCGAACGAGATCGTGCCGGCGGGTTCGACCTGCACGGCCGCCTGGCGCGGCAGTCCCGCGACGAGGCCCAGCAGCCGCTGCGCCGCCGCGATGGTGTCTGGCGTCGGCCGGATCCAGCCGCGGTTCGCGGCGAGCGGCTCGACTTCATCCAGGGCGGCTTGCAGGCTTGGGTGCATGGTGTCGTGATTGTCGCGCGCCGGCGTCGGTGCCGGTGCGTGAGCCCGAGGTCACGCCGCCGAGGGGGTCTGGCTCCGCCGCGCATCGCCGCCCGAACGGCACGGGATTCGCCGGGCGGTGCCTGACCCCGCGTGGGGACTGTCCGCCTCGGCGAAGCGTCTGGCGAGCCGCCAGATCGAATTCGGGGTCAGGCACCGCCCTGAAGCACGTTGGCGTTCCGGAGACGGATCGAGGCGGAGCCAGACCCCGCCGGACGCGCGCCGGAAACGCAAAAGGGGCCCGCAGGCCCCCGTTCGCTTCGACGTGGGGAGACGCTCAGCTCGCTGCGAGCATGCGCCCCGGCCCGCGCTGGCTCGCACCGTTGGCGGAGTAGACGCTCGCCTGCGCCATCGGCTTGGGCAGGAGGATCTCGAGGTTCTGGTCGACCAGCGCGCTGGCGCGGATCAGCGCTTCGCGCTGGGCGGTGATGTGGGCGCTCGCAAGCGCGAAGCGGCTACGCAGCTCGACGGGCATCCGGCCGCCGCGGGCGACCTGGGCGAACTGGTTCATGGCCGCGCGCATGGTGTCGTGCAGCGCGGTCGACGCGGTCTCGACGGCGACGATGTCGCGCGTGGCCAGCGTCTGGCCGAGCGTGGCGATGGCCAGCTCGACCGCCGCCAGCGAGGCTTCCAGCGCGGAAACCTCGGCGGGCACGGAGGCGGGGGCGGGCGCGGCGGGCTGCGCGGCGCGGGGGTCGGTCACCGTCGGTCAGCCGGTCAGTGTTGCGGACGCGAGCGGCCGAGCACTTCCTGCGCGTTGGCCAGCAGCTTGTCGGCGATGGCGCCGGGGTTGATGCTGAAGTTGCCGTCGCGGATGGCCTGGGCGATGCGGTCCACCTTGGCCTGGTCGAAGGTCGGATCCTGGGCGGCTTGGGACAGCATGGCGGCCTCCGGCGAGAGTTCGACCTGCGCACTCGAGTCGTCCGCGTCCAGCACCTTGGAGGTGGACGTCGTCGTGCTCTGCTGGCGGACGGACCGGCGGTCGTTGTCGACGGCGGTCGTTGCGGCGGTGCTGGTGATGGTGCCAATTTTCATGATGCTCTCCTGAGGGCGGGAATGGATGCCCTCATGCCCATGCGTGATGAGACAGTTTCGGCTGTCCCCAATGGAACTTTAGGATATTTTCCGAAAATCTTTTCGGGGCCATGGCCGTGCTGCCGGGCGCGGCCGGCGTGACGCATTTCACGGTCACAGCGCCACCTCGACCTGGTGGTCACCCGTCGGGCGCACGCTCAGCAGGCGGCCGGCGTCGGTGCGCACGCGCGCACTCTGGCCCTCGATGCCGGCGCCGACGGCCTGGCCTTCGGTCACCACCTGCCAGCCGGGGCCCACGGCGGTGACCCGCACCGTCTCGCCGGCGGCGAAGAACTGGCGCGGCTTCAGGTCGCCCTGGCGCAGCGTCGCGCCGGCCGTCACGGCGCGGCCCAGCGTGCGGCCGATCACCAGCGCCGGGTCGGGCACGGCGGCGCCGGGCGCGGCGGCGATGTCCACTTCGGATTGCATCAACATGCTGCCGTCCAGCACCGTGCCGGGCGGCAAGGCCGATTTCACGACCGTCGCCTGGCTGTAGACGCTCACCTGGATCGGGATGGACACGTTCCAGGCCTTGACGCCCTGGGTGCAGCGCAGGCCGATGCGGGTCGAGCCCCAGACGGGCAGGCCGGGCGGCAGGTAGGGGGCGATGCGCTGGCAGGGCGCCAGCTTCAGGCGCGGATCCAGCTTGCCCACCTTCACCTCCACGCGCACGCCGGACCCCTGCTCGGCCGTGGCGGCGGACGCGCCGTTGCGCGCCATCGTCTCGACCTGCTGGAGCAGGGCGTTGTCGGGGGTGTAGCCCGGCTCGTCCTGGGCGGACGCCGCGCCCGCGAGCACGGCCAACGCCAGGCCGGCGAGGCGGCGGACGGCGGGAGCGGCAGCGGGGACGAGGTGGACGCGCAAGGGACCGGGCCTGGAATTTGGGGATGTGGCCACTTTAGGGAAGCCGCCGCACTGGGGTGCTTCGAATTGAGGGCCGTTCCCCTGCTTTATCGGCCTTCAGTTTCCAGTCTTGACTTCCACAATCGCTCTCCATGGCCCTCCGTGCGTCCACGGGTTGCGTCTCCGCAACCTTCACGCCGGCAGCCGAGGAACACCGAAGGTGACCCGATGAACCGCTTGACCAACTCGCTCGACTTCCAGGCCCAGGCGCTCACGCTCCGGGCGGAACGCCAGCGCCTGATCGCAAGCAACATCGCCAACGCCGACACCCCCGGCTACGTGGCGCGCGACATGGACTTCGCGTCCGCGCTGCGCGAGGCCACCGGCACCCAGGCCACCGGCTCCACGATGACGGGCGAGGCCGCCACCGCGCGCGGCCACATCCCGATCGGCACCGGCTCCACCAGCGAGCTGGGACTGAAATACGCCGCGCCTTCGCAGACCAGCCTCGACAGCAACACCGTCGACATGGACCGCGAACGCGCCAGCTTCGTCGACAACTCCGTCAAGTACGAAGCCACGCTGCGCTTCATCAACACCGACGTCCGCACGATGCTGGACGCGATGAAGAGCGCGAGCCAGGGCTGAGGAGCGGGAATGACCGGGTTCGCCACTTTCAACGCGCCGGATGGGAGTCGTCCATGAGCATGATGAAGATCTTCGACATCTCGGGCAGCGCCGTCTCCTCGCAGAGCCAGCGCCTGAACGTGGTCGCCTCCAACCTGGCCAACGTCGACACCGTCGCCGGCCCGGACGGCAAGGCCTACAAGGCCCGCGAGGTCACGTTCCAGACCGTGCTGATGAACACGCCCGACGGTGCGCCCGGCGCCGGCGTGCGCGTTGCCGGCGTCACCGAGAACCAGGCGCCCGGCCGCAAGGTGCACGACCCCGCCAATCCGAGCGCGGATGCCGACGGCTACGTCACCTACTCGAACGTCAACGCGGTCGACGAGATGGTCAACATGATCTCGGCCTCGCGTTCCTACCAGAACAACATCGAAGTCATGAACACCGCCAAGACGCTGCTCATGAAGACGCTCCAGATGGGACAAGGCTGATCATGGCGATCTCGAACACCACCAATCCCGCGCTGAACGCGCTTGGCGGCTTCGGTGCCTCCGCGGCCACCAGCGCCGGCACCGGCGCCAAGGCCGCCGCCAAGGCCGGCAAGGCCGCAGCCACGGGCGCGGACGCGTCCAGCCTCGGCGCGACCCAGTCGGCGCAGGAGCAGTCCGACCGCTTCCTGAAGCTGCTGGTGGCGCAGATGTCCAACCAGGATCCGCTCAACCCGATGGACTCGGCGCAGGTCACGAGCCAGATGGCGCAGATCAGCACCGTGCAGGGCGTGCAGACCCTGAACAAGACGGTCAGCGGCCTGGACAACCAGTTCACGCAGCTGCAGACGATGCAGGGTGCCGCGCTCGTCGGCCACGACGTCGCCACCGACGGCAACGCGCTGCGCGTCGACGCCGACACGCACAAGGGCGAGGGCGGCTTCGAGATCGACAGCCCGGCCACCAGCGTCAACGTCGAGATCCTCAATGCGTCCGGCGCCGTCGTCGGCAACGTCAAGATGGGCCCGCAGGGCGCCGGCAGCCACGCCTTCGACTTCGAGGTGCCGCACGACGCGCAGGGCCAGAAGCTGACGTTCCGCGTCAACGCCCTCAACAACGCGGCGCCGCTCGACGCGAAGTCGTTCGCCTTCAACAGCATCAGCGCGGTCAGCAGTGCCAACGGCAAGCTCGCGGTGGAGCTCGACGACGGACGCAAGGTCGACTACGCCGACGTCCGCGCCTTCTACTAATCCCCCGATCACCCGTTTTCTCCAGGAGACTTCACCATGGGCTTCCAACAAGGCTTGTCCGGCCTCAGCGCCGCTTCGAAGAACCTCGAAGTGATCGGCAACAACGTCGCCAACTCCAACACCTACGGCGAGAAGTCCTCGCGTGCCGAGTTCTCCGACATGTACGCCGCGGCGATGACGGGCTCGTCGTCGAACAACACGCAGGCGGGCATCGGGGTGATGGTCTCGACGGTGGCGCAGCAGTTCAGCCAGGGCAACATCACGCCCACGGGCAACCCGCTGGATCTGGCCATCAACGGCAACGGCTTCTTCCAGACCCAGGATCCGTCCAACCAGATCCAGTTCACCCGCAACGGGCAGTTCAAGGTCAGCAACACCGGCAACATCGTCAACGACCAGGGCAACAAGCTGCTGGGCTATCCGGCCGATGCGCAAGGCAACATCGTGCAGGGCGCGGCCCAGCCGCTGCAGCTGCCCACCGGCGGCATCGATCCGCAGGCGACCACCAAGAGCACGGTGGAGTTCAACCTCGACGCGCGCGACGCGGTCACCACGCCCACCTCGGGCCCGTCGATCGACTTCACGAACCAGAAGACCTACAACAACGCCACCTCGGTGACGATGTTCGATGCCAAGGGCCAGGACGTCGCGGTCAGCTACTACTTCCAGAAGACGGGCACCGACACGTTCGACGTCTATGCGACGGCCAACGGGCAGACCGTCGGCGGCACCGCCGGCGCGCCGTCGCCCATCGCCTCGCTGCAGTTCTCCGCCGATGGCAGCCAGCTCGTCTCGCCCACCGGCCCGATCACCCTCGACGTCCCCGCGTCGACCAACGCCGCGGGCGCCGCGACGCTGCCGATCACCGGCATCCAGCTGGACGTGTCCGGCGCCACCGAATTCGGCTCGAACTTCGGCGTCACCAACATGACGCAGGACGGCTACACCGCCGGCCAGCTCACCGGCGTCTCCGTGGACAACTCGGGCAAGCTCATCGCCCAGTACTCCAACGGCCAGACCAAGGCCGCCGGCCAGCTCGAGCTCGCCAACTTCCGCAACGTGCAGGGCCTGACGCCGCTGGGCGGCAACGCCTGGAAGCAGACCGCCGCGTCGGGCGGCCCGACCGTGGGCATCGCCGGCGACGGCAACCTGGGCGTGCTCAATTCCGGCTCGCTGGAGGAATCCAACGTCGACCTGACCGCGGAGCTCGTCTCGATGATCACCGCCCAGCGCGACTACCAGGCCAACGCCCAGACCATCAAGACGATGGACCAGGCGATGCAGACGCTGGTCAACCTGCGCTGAGATCGACGCCCCCCGCCCGCGGCGTGCCGCGGGCAGCCGCCCGGCCGGGCGCACGCCCCGGCGGTTCCCGTAACAGACGAATGTTGGAGCAGCGATGGACCGCATGATCTACCTGTCGATGTCGGGCGCGAAGGCGGCCCTGCAGCGCCAGGATTCGCTCGCCAACAACCTCGCCAACGCCTCGACCAACGGCTTTCGCGCCGAGCTCACCGCCTTCCGCGCGGTGCCGGTCCGCGGCGACGGCGCGTCCACCCGCGTGTTCTCGCTCGAGACCACGCCGGGCTACAGCGACGAGCAGGGCGCGATCAATGCCACCGGGCGCAGCCTGGACGTGGCGCTGACCGGCAAGTCCTGGCTCGCCGTGCAGTCGCTCGACGGCACCGAGGCCTACACCCGCGCCGGCGCCCTGGACGTCAACGCCGAAGGCGTGCTGGTGACGCAGGGCGGCCTGCAGGTCAATGGCGACGGCGGCCCGATCACGGTGCCCCAGAACGCGTCGGTCGACATCGCCGAGGACGGCACGATCACGGCCAAGGTCGGCAACCAGAAACCCGCGCAGATCGGCAAGCTCAAGCTCGTCACCCCCGACGTGCCGATGAATCGCGGCGCCGACGGCTTGTTCCGCGGCGAATCGGGCGACCTCAACGCCGACCCGGCCGCGCGCCTGCAGTCGGGCGCGCTGGAAGGCTCCAACGTGAGCCCCGTGGCGACGATGGTGGGCATGATCGCCGCCGCACGCCAGTTCGAGCACCAGATGAAGATGCTCGAGAACGCCGAGAAGCAGGACCAGGCGGCGTCCAAGCTGCTGAGCGAGAACTGACGGCTTCGCGCGCCGCGAAGGGGTCTGGCCTCTCCCCGGATCGCGCCAACATGTCGCCGCAAGCCGGGACCTCCGCCGCGATGCGGGGACAGGCCTGACCCCGCTTCCGATCGAAGCCGGGGTCAGGCCTGTCCCCGTCTCGCGGCTCCATCGCAGCCGACCCCTGGCGCCTCGGCGCGATCCGGGGAAAGGCCAGACCCCTCGCGGCCGGGAGGCCAGGCGTCCTGCGGGCGCCGCAATGCACTCGGGATAAGCCGGGGCTAATGGGGCCTTATCCGGCCGATCCACCCCTCAAGTTTTCGGGAAGATGACGTATCACTCGAACGAAAGTTCACGTCATGCTTCGCTCATTGTGGATCTCGAAGACCGGCATGGAGGCCCAGCAGCTCCAGCTGGACAACATCTCGCACAACCTCGCCAACGTGGCCACCAACGGCTACAAGAAGAGCCATGCGCAGTTCGAGGACCTGATCTACCAGAACCTGCGCCAGTCCGGCTCGGCGACGTCCGACCAGACGCAGCTGCCCAACGGCCTGCAGGTCGGCCTGGGCGTGCGTCCCGTGTCCACCGCACGTGATTTCTCGCAAGGCTCGCTGCAGCAGTCCGGCAACTCGCTGGACGTGGCCATCAGCGGCAACGGCTTCCTGCAGGTGACGATGCCCGACGGCACCACCGGCTACACGCGCGACGGCTCGCTCAAGCTCGACTCGCAGGGCCAGATGGTCACCAACGAGGGCTTCATCGTGCAGCCCGGCATCACCATCCCCCCCCAGGCGCAGAGCGTCTCGATCGGCGCCGACGGCACCGTCACCGCCACGCTGCCCGGCACGTCGCAGCCCAGCACGCTGGGCCAGCTGCAGCTCGCCGGCTTCCCCAACCCGCAGGGCCTGGATCCGAAGGGCGGCAACATCTACGCCGAGACCGCCGCTTCCGGCGCGCCGAGCGCCGCCGCGCCGGGCACCAACGGCCTGGGCCGCATCCAGCAGGGCTTCGTCGAGACCTCCAACGTCAACGTCGTCGAGGAGCTGGTGGCGATGATCTCCACGCAGCGCGCCTACGAGCTCAACTCCAAGGCGATCCAGACCTCCGACCAGATGCTGCAACGCCTGGGACAACTCTGATGCTCGATTCCGCCTCCGGCAACCGCCATCTGCGCCACCGCGTGCCGCACACGCGCAACGTGTCCGACCGCGCCGCGCTGCGCATCGGCATGGTCGCGATCATCGTGGCCATCCTCACGGCGCTGTTCTGCACGCCGGCGCATGCCACGCGCATCAAGGAAGTGGCGGCCGTGCAGGGCGTGCGCTCCAACCAGCTGGTGGGCTACGGCCTGGTCATCGGCCTGGACGGCACGGGCGACCAGACGACGCAGGCGCCGTTCACCACGCAGGGCCTGCAGTCGATGCTGCAGCAGCTGGGCGTGACGCTGCCGCCGGGCACCTCGATGCAGCTGAAGAACGTGGCGGCCGTGATCGTCACCGCCTCGCTGCCCGCGTTCGCCCAGCCGGGGCAGAACATCGACGTCGACGTCTCGTCGGTGGCCAACGCCAAGAGCCTGCGCGGCGGCACGCTGGTGGCCACGCCGCTCAAGGGCGCCGACGGCCAGGTCTACGCGATCGCCCAGGGCAACCTGATCGTCGGCGGCGCCGGCGCGGCCGCGGGCGGCTCCAAGGTCACGATCAACCACCTCAGCGCCGGCCGCATTCCCGAGGGCGCGTCGGTGGAACGCGCGGTGCCCACGCCGCTGTCGCAGGGCGACACGCTGGAGCTCGACCTGAACTCTGCCGACTTCGCGACCGCGCGCGCGGTCGCCAACGCGATCAACGTCAACAAGGGCATGGGCACGGCGCGCGCGCTCGACGGCCGCGTGATCAAGGTCAAGGCGCCCGCGGATGCCGATGCGCGCGTCGGCTTCCTGGCCGACCTCGAGAACCTCGACGTCAGCCTGTCCGCGCCGGCCGCCAAGATCGTGATGAACGCGCGCACCGGCTCCATCGTGATGAACCAGGCCGTGACGCTGGCCCCGTGTGCCGTCGCCCACGGCAGCCTGTCGGTGACGATCAACTCCAACCCGCAGGTGAGCCAGCCCGCGCCGAACTCCGGCGGCCAGACGGTGGTCACCGACAAGACCGACATCGCGATCTCGTCGCAGGCCGGCTCGCTCGTCAACATGCCCGCGGGCACCCGGCTGGCCGACGTCGTCAAGGCCCTCAACGCGCTCGGCGCCACGCCGCAGGACCTGCTCGCGATCCTGCAGGCGATGAAGTCGGCCGGCGCGCTCACCGCGGACATCGAGGTCATCTGACCATGGCAAACCCCCTTTCCCCGGCCCTGTCCGGCGCCCCGCAGTCGCTCAACCTCGCGGGCGGCCTGGAGGGCCTGCGCGTCAAGGCGCAGCAGGACCCGAAGGCGGCCGTCAAGGAAGCGGCCAGGCAGTTCGAGACGATGTTCACGCAGCAGTTGCTCAAGCAGATGCGCGACTCCACGATGAACTCCGACATGATGGAGAACGAGGGCACGAAGATGGGCACCGAGATGCTCGATTCGCAGTGGGCCTCGAAGCTCGCCGGGCAACCGGGCGGGCTGTCGGACATCATCGCACGGCAGCTCGAGCGCCAGATGGGCATCTCGCAGGGCGTGACGGCCAAGCCGGCGACGGCCAACCCGGCGCCGGTCGACCCGCTGCACGCGGACGCGCCGGTGGCGATGCCGCAGAAGGCCGCCGCCTCGTTCATCCAGGCCCACACCGACGCCGCCGCGGCGGCCGAGAAGGCCACCGGCATCCCCGCGAAGTTCATGATCGCGCAGGCCGCGCACGAGACGGGCTGGGGCCGCAAGGAGATCAAGAACGCCGATGGCTCAACGTCGTTCAACCTGTTCGGCATCAAGGCCGGCCCGAACTGGAAGGGCGCGACCACGGACGTGACGACCACCGAGTACTACGGCGGCAAGGCGCACAAGGTCACGCAGACCTTCCGTGCGTATTCGAGCTACGCCGAGTCGTTCGCCGACTACGCCAGCACGATGAAGAACAGTCCGCGCTACGCGGCGGTGGTGGCGGCCGGCCATGACGCCGGCGGCTTCGCCCGCGGCCTGCAGAAGGCCGGCTACGCCACCGACCCGGCGTACGCGACCAAGCTGGCCAAGATGATCCACATGACCGAGCGCGTGCAGCAAACGCTTGCCTGACCATGACTTCGACCCCCAAGTTCGCAACTGAACGGAGCGCCTCATGACGTCGTCGGCCCTGATGTCGATCGGCATGCGCGCCATGTTCGCGAACTACGCGTCGATGCAGACCACCGGTCACAACATCGCGAACGCGCAGACGCCGGGCTATTCGCGCCAGACCGTCGACCTCGCCACCTCGGGCGGCCAGCAGACGGGCGCCGGCTTCTTCGGCAAGGGCGTGGACGTCGTCACCGTGCGGCGCGCGAGCGACGCGTTCCTGAACACGCAGTCGCAGGTCGCCAGCTCGATGTCGGCGATGGACGAGGCGCGCTCGTCCAACCTGCAGCAGCTCGAGACGGTGTTCCCGCCCGGCGACACGGGCATGGGCGCCGCGGTCGGCACGTTCATGAACTCGTACGTGGACCTGGCCAACAGCCCGGCGGACTCGTCGGCGCGCCAGGTGATCCTGACCAACGCCGCCGAGGTGGCCGACCGCTTCGCCACCGCCGGCGGCCAGCTCGACCGCCTGCAGCAGGGCGTGACGCAGGACCTGCGCAACTCGGTGGCGCAGGTCAACCAGCTGTCGACCCAGATCGCCAAGCTCAACTACGACATCTCCGGCCTGCGCGGCTCGGGCCAGTCGCCCAACGACCTGATGGACCAGCGCGACCAGATGGTCAAGCAGCTCGGCAACCTGGTCAAGGTCAGCACCATCACGCCCAATGACGGCTCGATGGGCGTGTTCATCGCCGGCGGCCAGCGCCTGGTGCTGGGCGCCGAGGCGCAGCAGCTCGCCGTGACGACGGACCCGGCCAACAGCAGCCGCTCCACGATCGCGATGAACGACAACGGCATCCTGCGCGAGCTGTCCACCGACCTGCTGGTGGGCGGCTCGATCAGCGGGCTGATGAAGTACCAGAACGAGGACCTGGTGGCGGCGCGCAACCAGCTCGGCCAGATGGCGGCCGCCGTGGCGGCGCGCGTCAACACCGTGCAGGGCCGCGGCATCGACATGGGCTCGCCCCCGGGCGCGGGCGACGCGATCTTCGCGGTCGGTGGCCCCATCGCGATTCCCAACACGCACAACGCGCGCAACGCCTCCGGCGGCTTCGCGGCGCAGGTCTCGCTCGCGGTGACCGACGCCACGCAGCTGAAGGCGAGCGACTACACGCTGGCGGCCGATCCGGCCAACGGCGGCGCCTACGTCGTCACGCGCCAGTCCGACGGCGTGAAGTTCTCGATGGCGCCGGACGGCAGCGGCGGGTTCCAGTACACGCGCCAGTCCGACGGCGCCGCGATGGGCGGCAGCATCGACGGCTTCCAGATCGCGTTCAACGGCACGCCGTCGGCCACCGACACCTTCGAGCTGGAGCCCGTGGGTCGCGCGGCCACCAGCATGGTGCGCGTGCTGGACGACCCGAACGGCATCGCCGCGGCCTCGCCGATGACGGCCGTCATGGGCGTCGCCAACAAGGGCACGGCCACCGTCGGGGGCCTGAGCGTCGTCGATTCGACGAACGACCCGAGCCAGACCGCCGCGATCAGCTTCACCGACGCCAACGGCGGCTATTCGTACACGCTGACCGACGCGAGCGGCAACGTCACCGCGTCGGGCAACGGCACGTGGACGCCGGGCCAGCCGATCACGATGAACGGCTTCGCGCTCGAACTCAACGGCGTGCCCGCGGCCGGCGACGCGATCAGCGTGGCCAGGACGGCGCACCCCGAGAGCAACAACGGCAACGCGCTGGCGATGGTCGGCCTGCGCGACGAGAACCTCGTCGGCAGCGACATGCAGATCGACGGCACGCTGGCCGATGGCGAGACCGCCACCGACGCCTATGCGAGCCTGCTGGCCAACGTGGGCGTGCGCGTGCAGAGCGCCAAGACGGCGTCGACGATCTCGGCGGCCACGTCCGAGCAGGCCGACCAGGCCGTCGCCAACAAGAGCGGCGTCAACCTCGACGAGGAAGCCGGCCGGCTGATCCAGTTCCAGCAGGGCTACCAGGCCGCGGCCAAGGTGCTGCAGGTGGCGCAGGCCATCTTCGACACCCTGCTGCAGATGGCCGGTCACTGATAGCCGGGAGCACGCATGTCCGTAGAACGCATCTCCACCGCCCACGCGTACGACTCCGCGTTGAACAACCTGATGTCGCGCCAGGACAACCTGACGGCGACCCAGGAACAGATGACCAGCGGCAAGCGCGTCATCAAGGCGAGCGACGACCCGACCGCCGCCGCGCGCGCGGAACGCGCCCGCGCGCTCGAGGAACGCACCACCGCCAGCGAGAAGGCCGTCAACGCCAGCGCCAACGCGATGACGCTGACCGAGTCGGCCCTCGGCGACGCCGGCGAGCTGCTGCAGCAGGCGCGCGAGCTGCTCGTCAGCGCCGGCGACGCCAGCTACAGCGACGCGGAGCGCGCGTCCAAGGCCGACGCGCTCAAGGCGATCCGCGACGAGCTGCTGTCGGTGGCCAACCGGCCGGACGGGCAGGGCGGCTACGTGTTCTCGGGCCAGGGCTCGGGCGGCGCCCCGTTCATCGACAAGCCGGGCGGCGTCGCGTTCCAGGGCATCGGCGGCCAAGTCAACGTCGCCACCGACGAGCCGCTGCCGCTGACGCTGGACGGCGGCAACGTCTGGCTGTCGGCCAGCACCGGCAACGGCGTGTTCGTGACGAAGAACACCAACTCCAGCAACGCCTGGATCGACGCCGGCCGCGTCACCTCGCCCGACCAGCTCACCGGCTCGACCTACGACATCCAGTTCAGCAGCGCCGGCGGCGCCACCACGTACTCGGTGCTCAAGGACGGCAATCCCGTCTCGTCGGGCAACCCGTTCACCAGCGGCCAGAACATCACGGTGGACGGCATGTCCTTCGCGATCTCGGGCCAGCCGGCGACGGGCGACGACTTCCAGCTGTCGCCGTCCAGCCGCTCGCTGTCGGTGTTCGACGCGCTGGACAACGCCGTCAAGCAGTTGTCCGCCTCCAACCAGGGCGGCCCCAAGGTGCAACAGGCGGTACAGGACAGCATCCGCGACCTCGACCAGTGCACCAGCCAGATCTCCTCGGCGCGCAGCTTCGCGGGCACGACCCTGCAGCGGCTGGACGGGGTCAAGGGGCGGCTCGACGCGACGGAGCTTTCCGCTCAAACTTCACGCTCGAATGCCGAAGACCTCGACATGGTGAAAGCCCTGTCGAGCTTCAACTCGCAGCAGACCGGCTACCAGGCGGCGCTCCAGAGCTATGCCACGATCCAGAAGCTGTCGCTGTTCAACTACCTGAACGCCTGAGAACCGGGTGCGGCGGGAGGGGTGGGCAGCCATTCCAATAAATACGTTTGTCGAGGTTGCAAGAATGTCCCTAGACCATCCCGTGCTGGACCAGGTCGTGCTCGGCGCGAGTTCCCTGTTCGACGCGAAGCGTGCGCCGATCGCGGCCCACATGTCGGTGTTCCCCCAGCGACCCGACGCCGCCATCGACGCCGCCGGCCTGCTGCAGGTCATCGACGTGCTGGCCCCGCCCGAGGCCGGCCCGCTGATGCTCAGCGTGGCGCACGAAGGCAGCCTGCGCGCGCTGCTGGCCGCGCCCACCGCCCCGCACCTGATGATCGAGGTGCCGGGCTTCATGGTCTCCGATCCGGAACTGGCCGTCCTGCTGCAGGAGCGCGTCGCCCAGGGGCTGTCGCTGGTGCTGGGCGGCCGCATCCCCGAGTCGGCGCCGCAGTCGCTGTGGCACCTGTTCCAGGCGGTGACGGTCGCCCGCGCCAACATCCGCGACGCCTTGCCCGCGGGCCTCGGCGGCAAGCCGCTGAAGCGCTTCTTCATCGGCGCCGACGGCCCGGCGATGTCGGCCGGCGCGCTGCGCGCTGGCTTCACCGCCGTCGTCGGCTGGCCCACGGGCGACGCCCCGGGCCCGGACACCAAGGCCAAGGCCGTGCCGGCCGGCGTCACCACGGTCGTCGACCTGATGCAGCGCGTGGACCGCCAGGAGCCGGCCGAGAAGCTGGAGGCGGTGGTCAGGAACGACCCGACCCTGGCGTTTCGCCTGATGCGCTACCTGAACTCGCCGGGCTTCGGCCTGTCGGTGGAGATCTCGTCGTTCCGCCACGCGCTGATGATCCTGGGCTACCAGCGGCTCAAGCGCTGGCTGGCGCTGCTGGTCACGAGCGCCATCGACGATCCCGACATGAAGCCGCTGATGCAGCTCGCGGTACGCCGCGGGCTGGTGATGGAGGAGATCGCGCGCCCCGGCGGCGACGACGCCCTGCGCAACGAGCTGTTCATCTGCGGCGTGTTCTCGACGCTGGACCGCATGATGGGCCAGCCGTTCGAGCAACTGCTCAAGTCGATCCCGGTGCAGGAGAGCGTCGCCACCGCGCTGGTGCACGAGACCGGCCCGCTCGCGCCGTTCCTGGCGCTGGCACGCGCCATCGAGGCGGAATCGGCCTACGACATCCGCGAGACGGCCGAGACGCTGCTGCTGACGGTGGGCGACGTGAACCGCGCGCTGGCCAAGGCGCTGGTGCATGCGCACGCGTTGACCAAGGGCTGAACGACGCGACGGCGGGTCGGCGGTGCCGGCGGACGGCGGGTTACGCCTGCGGCTGACCCGCCCTACCTGCATCGGTCCAGAATTAATTCTCGGATCGACCACCCGCCCGCAGCGCCGGCCGCCCGGCAGCGTGGAGAATCGCCGCTGGCGGGCTTGCCGCCAGGCAATGAGGTTCGAGATGGTTCGGTCGACGAGGTTGGCAGCGGGCGCGGTGCTGGTGGCACTGGCGCACATCGGCGGCGCGCAGGCGCAGAGCGTGCACAAGTGCATCATCAACGGCAGCGCCGTCTACCAGGCCGCCGCCTGCCCGGCGGCCAACGAGCAGAAGTCGCTCGTGATCCCGTCCGCGCCAAGCCAGCAGGAGCTGCTCGACGCCACCGCCAACGGCCGGCTGCAGGCGGTCACCCCGGGCAGCAACGTGCCGCAGGCGCTCGCGCCGCGGCGCTACGACCGCAACAAGGCGGCCAACCCCGAGCTCACGCCCTCGCTGCAGGATCCGCAGCAGGTGCCCGCGTCGAGCTGCGACAGGCTGAACCAGGCATACCAGGACGCGAAATACCGGCGCGACGAGCTGTCCGCGCCCGGTGGCGGCGCCAATCGCGCGCCGGCGCTGCAGCGCGCGCTCGACGACATGAAGCGGGCCCAGGACCAGGCGGCGAATTCGCAGTGCCGCCTGCGCTGAGCGCGCCACGGGGGGCATGACCGGCGGGGAGGCCGGCGCGTCCCGAAGGCATCGAGGGAGGGAGAACAACATGACGAGAAACGAGAGGCGCGTCGCCGCCCTGGCCGCGCTGTTCGCCACGGTGGCGGTGCATGCGCAGGAGGTGCACAAGTGCACCGTCAACGGCGCGGTGACCTACCAGGCCAAGCCCTGCGCGACGGGCGACGTGCTACTGCCGGCGGCGCCCATGCCCAGCGAGCAGGAGACGCGCCAGGCGCAGGAAGACCTGCGGCGCCAGCGCCGCCAGGCCAACAACGGATGGATCTACCGGCAGAACATCGTCCCGCCGCCGCCTCCGCCGCCACCCCCGCCGCCGCCGCCGTCCACCACGACGATCATCGTGCTGCCCGGCGATTCGGCCGACGCCATCATCATCCGCCGCAAGCATTCGAAATCCGCGTCGACGACCACGGCGTGGACGCCGCCGCCTCCATCGCTGAACAACTGCGAGAAGCTCAATCGCGACAGCGTGGAAGCGGTCGATCGCCTCCAGCAGCTGCGCGCGCCCAGCGAACTCACCTCGCACGACGAGCTGCTGCAGAAGGCCCAGGCCGACCTGGCGCGCATCCAGCAGCTGGCCTCGGCCAGCAATTGCAAGCTCAAGCCCTGAAGCGCGCCGACGGATCCGCACGCCGCCGCCCACGAACTCACGCGTAAACTCTGGCGGGGTATGTCCACGACCCCGCCCACGCCCCCCAAAGCGCGTCCCCCGGTGCTGCCGCGCCAGCCGCTCGGCGCCTCGGCCAGCCATGGCGGCGGACCGGCCGCGGCCATCGACGACCTGCGCGGCGAGCTGCAGGGCTGGTTCGACATGTCGCCGCTGGGCCAGGTCGTGTTCGACGAGGCCGGCAACGTGCTGCGGCACAACGCGGCGCTGGCCCAGATGCTGGGTCCGCTGTCCGGCCAGCTGCGCGACACCGCCGCCGACTTCCGCCTGCTGCTCGGCTGGCCCGCCGAGCTGCCCGCCGTCCTGGCCACGCGTACCCAGGATGGCTGGCTGGCCAACGCCGCCGGCGAGCCCCTGCGCGTGCGCGTCCGCGTGCGCGGCGTGGCCGCGAACGGCGGCAGCCGCATCGTCGGCGGCGCCGCCACGCGCTGGATCGCCATGCTGGAGGATCGCCACCTCGAGGACGAGCGCGACATCGCCCGCGTCGAGATCCAGGCGCTCATGGGCACGTCGGGCATCGGCGTGGCCACCTGGGACGCCGCCCGCGGCTGGGTCGGCTCGGTGCAGCGCGGCGCGCGCCCGGGCGGGCCGGACGGCATCGCCGCCGACGACGGGCAGCGCCAGGGCAGCCTGATGGCCGTCGGGCGCGACCTGGTCGAGCCCGAGTCGATGGCCGAGTACGACAGGCTGCAGGCTGCACTGCGCGCCCGCTCGCGCATCGAGGTGCGCTACGCCGTGCGCCACCAGGACAGCGGCCGGCGCTGGCTGATGACCCGCGTCGAGCCGGCCGAGCTGGGCCCGCAGCGCGGCGCGTTCTCGGTGGTGACGGTCGACGTCACCGAGGAGGAGACCGCGCGCCGCCGCAACCAGGACCTGCTGACGGAGCTGGCCACCATCCTCGACGTCAGCCCCGCCGGCATCGCCTACCTGCGCGGCGAGGAGCTCGTCCGCTGCAACCACCGGTTCGAGACGCTGCTGGGCGGCGGCGACTACCCGCCGGGCAAGCCCTTCGACGCGATCCTCGCGAGCGCGGGCGTGCCCGCCGAGACCGTGGCCGCGCTCATGGAGGCGGTGCGCGACGTCGGCACGCTGGAGACCGAGCTGCTGCTGCCGGCCGGCACGCATCGCCGCCAGGCGGTGTGGTGCACGCTGGCGCTGCGCCGCACGCACGAGACCACGCCCGGCGCGGTCGGCATGGTGGTGGTGCTGGCGGACGCGACGCGCATGAAGTCGCAGCAGAGCGAGCTGGAGGCCCTGTCGCGCGAGCGCGAGCTGATGTTCAACCTGTCGGACGTGGGCATCGTGCACCAGCGCGACGGCCAGATCGAGCGCGCCAACCAGGCGATGGCCGATCTCGTGGGCATGACGCCCGAGGCGCTCAAGGGCTCGCCGATGTCGCGCCTGTACGAGAGCGAGACGGCGTGGCAGCACTACGTGCACCTGGAGACGCGCGACATGGCCACGCGCGGCCGCTCGCACGGCGAACGCCAGGTGCGGCGGCGCGACGGCTCGCTGTTCTGGGCCCAGGTCAGCCAGCGCCCGGTGGACATCGGCCGGCCGCAGGCGGGCACCATCCTGTCCTTCGTCAACATCGACGACCGCCAGCGCGCCCGCGAGTCGCTGGTGCAGCAGGCCGACCGCACGCGCGCCATCCTCGACTCCGTGCTGGTGGGCATCGTCACCGTGGGCGACACCGGCATCGAGTGGATGAACCGCTCGGCGCGCCGCATGTTCGGCGGCGAGCTGGCCGACTTCATCGGCGCGCCCATCTCGGTGGTTGCCGGCGACGAGCTCGACCACCCGCTGCGCCGCACCGACTACGGCGAACGCCTGGAGGAAGGCCTGGCCGAGACCTTCGAATGCCGGTTGCGCGCGCGCGACGGGCGCCACTTCTGGGTGGTCGGCAACGTCGTCGTCACGGGGCAGGACACCGCGCACCGGCAGCTCACGTATGCGCTGCTGGACATCGAGCGCCGCCGCCAGGCCGAGGTCAGCATCGTGCAGGCGCGCGCCAGCCTGCAGCGCATCATCGAGACGGCGCCGCTGGCCATCGCCCTGTTCGACGCGGTCAGCCAGCAGGTGGTGCAGCTCAACCAGATGGCCGCCACCTTCGCGGGCCGGCCGATGAAGGAGATCCTGGGCCGCGTGCCCTCGCAGTGGCTGCCCGGGCCGGAGGGCGCCAAGCTGGCGGCCGACCTGCACCGCGCGCTCGCCACGCCGGGCAGCGTGCAGCGCGAGTTGCGCCGCAGCGCCGACGACGGCGAGCCCGGCGGCGGCGTGCCGCGCGTGTGGGACATCCGCATCGTGTCGCTGCGCTCGGCGGCCGACGCGCCCGACCAGCTGCTGATGGTGGCCTCCGACGTCACGGCCCAGCGCGCCGCCGACGAGGCGCGGCTGGCCGCGGCGATCGCGCAGCGCGAGATGCTGATCAAGGAAGTGCACCACCGCATCAAGAACAACCTGCAGGGCGTGGCGGGCCTGCTGCAGCAGAGCGCGTCGCGCCACCCCGAGGCCGCCGGCGCGATCGCCGAGGCCGTCAGCCAGGTGCATGCCATCGCGCAGGTGCATGGGCTGCAGGTGGGCGTGACGGGTCCGATGCGGGTGCGCGGCGTCGTCGAGGCGATCGCGACGTCGGTGCAGCGCATGTTCGGCCGCAACATCCTCGTGGACGTGAGCGGCCCCCAGCTGCTGCATCGCTTCGCGCTGACAGAGGCCGACTCGATCCCGATCGCGCTGACCGTCAACGAGCTGTTCACCAACGCCATCAAGCACAGCGCGCCGGCCGTGGGCGAAGCCGCCACCGACATCCGCTGCCGCATCGTGTGCGGCGAGCAGACGGTGATGATCGTCATCGCCAACCACGGGACGCTCAAGCCCGGCTTCTCGCTGGCGAGCATCCCCGCAGGCGTCTCCGGCCTGGGCCTGGTGCGCTCGCTGCTCCCGCGCAAGGGCGCGAAGATGGCCATCGAGGCCGAGGGCGACTCGGTCATCGCGCGCCTGGAACTGGCGCCGCCGGCGGTGGCGGTGCTGGAAGCGGCCTGACCCCGATCACGCCACCCGATCCCGATGGTGGGGCAGGGCGGGGCAGGGCGGGTAGGGCAGGTTAGCCGAAGGCGTAACCCGCCGTTCGCCGGCATGCTGATCCCCCGCCGCTCGCCGGCGTGCTGATCCCCCCGCCATTCGCCGGCGACGCGGAAGACTTGACCGGTGACCGTTCCTCCGACAAGCGGGCCAGCGCGCCGGCGAACGGCGGGTTACGCCTGCGGCTAACCCGCCCTACCGCGGCAACCTGGTCCACCCACTGCAATCACGCGCCGGCACATGCCTGCCCGGCGCCTGCGTCGAGGCATGCACCGCCTGGTCGCCGACCTTGACGTCGGCCCACGCGCTCACCTGCACGCCGGTCGCGCTGCCGCAGGCCGTGACCCATGCGCTGCCGTCGGCCAGCTTCAGCAGGCTCTGGCTGTGATGGTCGGGGCTGCAGGTGGTCTGCACGTGGCCGGCCAGGCCGAGCTTGCCTTCGGACATGCTCAGGGCGAAGGCGTCCGGATCGCAGGCGACGCCGGGATCGACGGCACGCACGACCGCCGGGTCGATGGCCAGGCGGGCCTCGAGGTCGGCCGGCAGCGCCAGGAAGACGCGGTCGCGGCCGGGCGGCGGCAGCAATTTCTCGAAGGCCGCGAGGTCGGCCGGCGCCGGCGTGGCCACCGGCGGCCCGGCCTGTGCCGCGGCGCAGCACGCGAGTGCCAGGGCGGCGGCGAAGCGGGCGGAGAGTCGAGCGGGCATGGCGGCGGTCCGTTGGACAGGGCGACCGCGTCGATTGTGGCGCGACGCCGGCCGCGCGGCCTACCCCCTTGCGGGTGGACGCCGCACGTCGCGCGCCAGCTGCGGAACAGTACGGCGCAGGCGGCGCGTGGCCCTTCGCCTAGACTGTGCGCATGATCCGAACACCTCTCTCGGTGCTGGCCACCGCCTTGGCCGTCCTCGCGACCGCGCCGGCCGCCGCCGCGCCGCAGCCCATCTACCTCGTCGTCGACTTCAAGGCTGATCCGCACAAGCCGGGCGACCGCCGCACGGTGATCGTGCGGGCCTACGACAGCGGCGACGCCCGCCAGTGCGCGCGCGGCCAGGCGCGCTACCCGAACGTTCCGTCCAACCCCAAGTTCTCGCAGTGCCTGCGTGACCTGCCGCTGGAATTCGCGGCGCTGCCGCAGGGCGGCGGCATCGCCAAGGCCTATGTGCTGAAGTTCACCGTGCCCGGCGAGGCCGAGGCCACGTACCGGCTGATGTATGACATGTCGATCAAGGATCCGCCGCAGGTCTGCCGCAACCTGGCCAACTACCAGCAGCGCTACGGCGGCCTGCCGGCGAACGCGCGCATCCAGTGCTGGGTGCCGCGCGGCTGACGTGCGTCAGGCCTGCGGCTCGTGGCACACCAGTTCGACGTTGTGCCCGTCCGGGTCGATGACGAAGGCCGCGTAGTAGTTCGGGCTGTATTTCGTGCGCAGGCCGGGGCCGCCGTTGTCCTTGCCGCCCGCGCCCAGCGCCGCGCGGTGGAACGCGTCGACCTGCTGGCGGTTCTTCGCGCGCAGCGCCAGGTGCAGGTGCGCGGGCTTCTCCTCGGTCTGGAAGATGCACAGCGAGACCTGGCCGTCGGCGCTCATCTCGAGGCCCAGCGCGTTCTCCGCGACGATCTGCATGCCGATCGGCTCGAAGGCCGCGAGATAGAACGCCTTGCTCGCCGCATAGTCGCGGACTCCGAATACGACGTGGTCGAACATCTGGTCTCCTGGGCCGGACCCGTGCGAGCCGGCGATGGCGTGGGAGTGGCGCTGCCGAGGCAGGCGGCGTACCCGGCATGGTATCGAAGTCGCGGCGGCGTCAGGCGACCTGCGGGTACTCCTGCGGCGTCGGTGCGTGCCGGCCGGACGCCGGACGCCGCAGCAGCAGGCTGCCGGCGGCGGCGTTCCACACCGCCTGCGCGCCCAGGATGCCCACGATGATGGCGGTGTCCATCGCGGGCCAGGTGGCGAGGATCGCCACGGGCGGCACCGCGCCGGTCGCCACGCCCAGCACGCCCACGAGCCGCTCCATGCCGCGCCCGCGCAGCAGGGCCAGTGCCATCGCCAGCGCGCCGATCGACTGGAAGAACCACGAGGCTGCCGCCAGGGTCGAGGAGGTTTCGGCGTGTCGCGTTTTGTCGCGCGGCCTTCAGGCGTGCGGCCGGCCGGCGCGCTCGCGCACCGCGCGATCCGCGACGTGGCGCACGCCGGCGGCCAGGCCCAGCGACACCGTCACCAGCCCGATCACGAGCCCCACCCAGAAGCCATAGACCTTCAGCGGGCCGCTGCCGAACGCGCCGAACCAGCCCAGCCAGATGCCGGTGGGCACGCCCATCAGCCAGAACGCGGCCAGCATCAGCACCATCGGCAGGACCGTCACCTTGTAGCCGCGCAGCGCGCCGATGGCGGTCACCTGGGTGGCGTCGAACAGCTGCCAGAACGCGGCGAACAGCAGCAGGTTGGCGGCCAGCGCCTGGACGGCGGCGTCGGAGCTGTACAGCGCGGCGACCTCGTGGCGCAGCAGGATGATCGGGATGATGGCCAGCGTCGCGAAGATCAGGCCCACGCCGATGCCGCTCCACGCCACGTGGCGCGCGGCGCGCGCATCGCCCGCGCCCAGCGCGTGGCCCACGCGCACGGTGATGGCCGCCGAGATGCCCATCGGGAACATGAAGATCAGCGCCGACGAGTTCAGGCCGATCTGGTGCGCGGCGATCTGCACGTCGCCGAAGCGGCCCACCAGCACCGCCACGCTGCAGAAGGCCAGCACCTCGGCCACGCCGGCGCCGCCCATCGGCAGGCCCAGCTTGAGCAGGCGCTTCTGCGCTTCCCAGGTGGGCCAGCGCCAGTCGCGCCAGACGTAGGTCGAGTGGTAGACCGACGCGCGCGCCGTCCATGCAGCCAGGGCCAGCAGCGACACCCACATCCCGATGCCCGTCGCCCAGCCGCAACCCGCCCCGCCCATGGCCGGCAGTCCGAGGTGGCCGTAGATCAGCACCCAGTTGAGGAAGGCGTTGACGGCCAGGCCGACGAAGGCCAGCACCATCACGGGCCGCGTCTGGTTGATGCTGGACGAATAGAAGGCCAGCGACCGGTAGACCAGCGCCGCCGGCAGGCCCAGCACGATGCCCCACAGGAACACGCCGGTGCGCGCGGCGAGCCGGGGGTCGATGTCGAACGCCTCCAGCAGCGGCGGCGCCAGCGGCACCAGCAGCACGGGGATGAGGCCGCAGTACAGCGCGAGCCAGATGCCTTCGCGCGCGTCGCGGGCGACGGCGCCGTGGTCGCCGGCGCCGAAGTGATGCGCGATCAGCGGCGACACCGCCTGCACCACGCTCATCAGGCCGATGAACACGGGAATCCACAGCGACACGCCCAGCCCGACCACCGCCTGCTCGAACGCGCCGGCGTGCCCGGACATCACGGTGTCGAGCAGGCCCATCAGCACCTGCGCGACCTGCGACAGGATGATGGGCACGCCCAGCTTCAGCAGGGCGCGGGCTTCCTGGCGGAACGGCGTGGTCGCGGGGTGGGTGGACACGTGTCGGCTCGGGGTCGGATGCCGTGACGGGCACGGCGGGGGGCGGAATTTACCACCGCGTGCAATCCGAGGCGCGGGCCGGGTCTGCGCGTCGACGCTCGCGGCGACGCCGTCGCCCCGGACACCCCGCGCGGACATCGTCGCACCGCCGGGCAGCCGATTGGGTGAAAATGCGCCGCATGAGCACCCGCCGCCCGATCCGTTCCGACCGCCGCGCGCCGTCGCCCCGCGCGACGGCGTGGAGCCGACTGCGATGAGCAAGGGCAAGATCCTCGTCGTCGACGACGACCGCCTGGTGCTGGCCACGGTCACGCACGGCCTGGCCAAGGCCGGCTACGACATCATCGACGCCGACAACGGCGACGACGCGATCCTGCTGGCGCGCCAGCACCGCCCCGACCTGGCGCTGCTGGACATCCGCATGGAGGGCATGAGCGGCTTCGACGTCGCCGCCTACCTGCGCGAGTCGCTGCAGACGCCGTTCATGTTCCTGTCCGCGTTCGCCGACGACGACACGGTGGCCCAGGTCAAGGCGCTCGGCGCCGTCGCCTACCTCGTCAAGCCACTGGACATCGCCCAGATCGTGCCCACGGTCGAGGCCGCGCTGGTGACCGCCCGGGCCCGCAAGGCCGCGGCCGTGCCGCCCGCGCCCGCCCCCGCGCCGCACGAGCAGGTGCGCCCCGATCCGTTCGCGCCCAGCTCCGGGTTCGCGCCGCTGCACGAGCCCTCGGCCTCGCCGACGACCGCGCCGAACAACACGCCCGATCCGCTGCTGGACACGGTGGCCATCGCGGTGGGCGTGCTGATGCACCGCTATTCGTTGTCGCGTGCCGAGGCGCTGCAGCGCCTGCACCGCATGGCCGCCGCGGACGGCGTGCTGGTGAAGGCGGAGGCGGAGCGGCTGCTCGACGCGGTCGAACTCCTGGCGCGGCCGGGTAGCGCCTGACGGAGAGGCCGGACTCCTGTACCCCTGGTGGCGTTGATACAGCGCGCTCGCCCGCGTCGTGTGCTGTGCCTTGGCCGGAGTGGCCGTCGTCCGTAATCTCGGCTCCAACCTGGAGACCGAGCGATGACGCAGCTGCTGCCGATGATGATGTATTGTTTCGTGATGTCCATCACCCCCGGCCCGAACAACCTGATGCTCACGGCATCGGGCGCGAACTTCGGCTACCGGCTCACGCTGCCGCAGGTGATGGGCTGCATCTTCGGCAACATCGCGCTGACGCTGGTCGCATGCAACGGGCTCGGCCAGCTGTTCGTCGCCTGGCCGCCCGCGCAGGTCCTCCTGCGCACGGGCGGCGCCGTCTACCTGCTGTGGCTCGCATGGAAGCTCGCGCACGCGCGCCTGGGCGACGCGCAGGCGCTGCGGCCGCTCACCTTCCTCGAAGGCGTCATGTTCCAGGGCTTCAACCCCAAGAGCTGGATCCGGGCGATCACGCTGGCATCGGTGTTCATGCCGGCGGGCGCCAACCCGCTGACGGCCGGCCTGGCGATCAGCCTCATCGGCGCCGCCATCGCGGTGCCGTGCCTGTCGATGTGGGCGCTGTTCGGCGTGGCGATGCGGGGCGTGCTGGCCGATCCGCGCAGGCAGCGCGTCTTCAATCTCGCGATGGCGGCGGCGCTGGCGTTCCTGGCCGTCGAGATCCTCGTCTGATGTTTCCCCTCGACCGCAACTCCTCCGTGGCGCTGACCGACCAGATCGAGGCGCGCCTGCGCGAGCTCGTCGCGCGCGGGCAGTTGCCGGCGGGCGCGCGCCTCACGTCGATCCGGCAGCTGGCGTCGGAGCTCGCGGTGAGCCCCAACACGGTCATCACGGCCTACGACCGGCTCGTGGCGTCGGGCGTGATCGACGCGCGCGGCACCGCCGGCTACTTCGTCAACGTGCGCCAGGGCGCCATGCCCGAGGAGGTGGCGCTGGAGGCCGGCGAGGAGCAGGAGCCGGTGTGGCTCGCGCAGCAGGCCAACGACCAGCGCGCCGGCGTGCTGCTGGCCAGCAGCGGCGCGCTGCCGCCCGCCTGGCTGGAGGACGCGGTGCCGGCCGCGGCGGTGCAGCGCGGGCTGGCGCGCAGCGTCGCCGGCATGGCCTCGCGCTGCCCTCCGCAGGGCCTGCCCGAGCTGCGCGAGCGGCTGGCGCTGATGCTGCGCGGCATGGGCATCCCGGTGGACGCCGGCCGCATCCTGACCACCTACGGCGGCACGCACGCGATCGACATGATCTGCCGCAGCTTCCTCAAGCCCGGCGACGCGGTGCTGGTGGAGGATCCGGGCTACTTCCTGATGTTCGGCCGCCTGCAGCAGGAGGGCATCCGCGTGCTGCCGATCGCGCGCCGGCACGACGGCGTCGACCTGGCGCAGATGGAGGCCGCCTGCCGCGAGCACAAGCCGCGCCTCGCGTTCCTGCAGACCACGCTGCACAACCCGACCGGCTGGGGCAGCAGCGCGGCCAACCTGCACAAGCTGCTGGTGCTGTCGCAGCAGTACGGCTTCCTGATCGCCGAGGACGACGTCCAGGGCCACTTCCACCCCGGCCAGCCGACGCGGCTCGCGGCGCTGTCGGGGCTGGAGCGCGTCATCTACTACTCGAGCTTCTGCAAGGCGCTGAGCCCGGCGCTGCGCATGGGCTACATCGCGGCCGACCCGGCGCTGCTGAAGGTGCTGCTGCGCCAGAAGATCTACTCGGTGCTGACCACGCCCGCGCTCAACGAGCTGGTGATGCTGGAAGTGCTGGCCGCCGGCCGCTGGCGCAAGCACCTGGACCGGTTGCAGCGCCGGCTGGCCGCCGCCCGCCACGCCAGCGAGAAGCAGCTGGCTTCGGCCGGCATGCGCTTCGACCACCCCGGCGAGGGCGGCCTGTTCCTGTGGGGCGAGGTGCCCGACGGCGTGGACATCGACCTGCTGGTGCAGGACGCCCTGCGCAACAAGATCCTGCTGGTGCGCGGCGCCGCCTTCATGGCCGACGGCAGCGCCGATCCGCACATCCGCTTCAACGTGGCGATCTGCCAGGCGCCGACGGTGGCCGACTATCTGAGGGAAAGGCTGCAGGCCGTGGCAGTCGCGCATGACGCGCTCGCGCG
This sequence comes from Vitreoscilla sp., assembly GCA_045810285.1. Taxonomy (GTDB): domain Bacteria; phylum Pseudomonadota; class Gammaproteobacteria; order Burkholderiales; family Burkholderiaceae_C; genus Scleromatobacter. Next base: position 31,082 of record JBJMWE010000395.1, read on the forward strand.
CGCTGGAACGCCGCAAGCACGATAGGGCGGGTAGGGCGGGGTAGGGCGGGGTAGGGCGGGTTAGCCGCAGGCGTAACCCGCCGTTCGCCGACATGACGACCCGCCGACATGACGCCCCGCCGACATGACGACCCGCCGACATGACGACCCGCCGACATGACGCCCCGACGACATGACACCCCGCCAACACGACGACCCCGCCATTCGACAACGAGCGCGCCCTGGCCACGACCCGCGGGTTACGCCGGCGGCTAACCCGCCCTACGACAATTCGGCCGCCGCGTAGGGCGGGTTAGCCGAAGGCGTAACCCGCCATCTCGCCCACCGCGAGACATTGCACGGCAAATCGCTCCATTCCGCCGCCCACGGGTCAGCGCCGCTGGAATCAAAATCCCGGATTCCGAACATCGCCTGCCCATGCCGCAATATCGTCGAACACGAAGCCCCGGCGGATCGTTCTTCTTCACCGTAGTCGCCGAGCAGCGCCAACGGCTGTTGACGCAGGAGCGGGTGAGGCTGGCGCTGAGACAGGCGATCCAGGCCGTTCGACGGCAGCGGCCATTCCGTATCGAGGGCTGGGTGCTGTTGCCGGACCACCTTCACGCCATCTGGACCTTGCCTGCCGGTGATGCCGACTATGCGACGCGCTGGCGGCTGATCAAACGCGGCGTCACCCATCGACTGGGCGGAGCCTGCCACAACCCGGCGGTCATGACGGAGCGACGACGGACCAAGAGGCAAGGCAGTCTCTGGCAGCATCGGTACTGGGAGCACTGGCTGCGCGACGACGATGACGTGCGTCGGCACCTGGACTATCTGCACTTCAACCCGGTCAAGCACGGCCTGGTCGCCAGCGCCGTGGACTGGTCATGGTCATCGTTCCATCGATATGTGGCGGATGGTGTCTATCCGGCTGATTGGGGCGTGGCGGAGGTGGAGCAGTCGTTCGCCCGGGCCGCTGAATGGCGGGTTACGCCTGCGGCTAACCCGCCCTACGAGACATCGGCGGGTTGGCGTAGGGTGGGTTGGCCGCAGGCGCAAGCCGCCGTTCGTTCCCTCCATGACCCCTCGTCCATCCGGCCGCCTGCTCGCCACCGCGTGGTTGCGCCCCGCCTCGCGTCCGACGGAATGGGCCCCACGCTTCCCCCCGATCAGGGCAGCGTGAAGTAGAACTTCGCGCCCTTGCCGACTTCCGACTCGGCCCAGATGTCGCCGCCGTGGCGGCGGATGATGCGGCGTACCGAGGCCAGGCCCACGCCGGTGCCC
>JBJMWE010000396.1:0-5516 GCA_045810285.1 Vitreoscilla sp.
CCGCGCACGCCTCGGCGGAACTTGCTCGCAGGATGACCGCCGCGGGCAACTGGAGCAAGCTGGATCAGGCGCGTGAGCAGGTCTACTACGCCGAGACGGTCGCGCAGTACGCGAAGGCCCGACAGGATGCGACCACCGCGCGCGAGCAGCTGGTGCGGCGGCTCGGCCTGGGGGACGGCCAGCTCGGCTTCACGCTTCCTGATCGCTTGCCGGAACTGCCCAGGACTCCGCGCGAGCTGACGAACGCGGAGCTGCAGGCGCTCGGCCAGCGGCTCGACATCCAGATCGCAGCGCGCGACGCCCAGGCGACCGCCAGCGCGCTGGGTCTTGCGCGGACGACCGGCTTCATCAATGTCTTCGATGCCGGCTACGCGGACAAGAGCAGCACCGGCACGCCTCGCGAGCGTGGCTACCAGATCTCGCTGGAGCTGCCGCTGTTCGACTGGGGCGGCGCCCGCGGCGCACGCGCCGAAGCGGCCTACATGGCGGCCGTCCACCGCACCGCGGCCATCGCGATCCAGGCGCGCTCCGAAGTGCGGCTCGCGTATGCCGCCTACCGGACGGACTACGACCTGGCCGTTCACTACCGCGACGAGGTGGTGCCGTTGCGCAAGTCAATTTCCGACGAGATGCTGCTTCGCTACAACGGCATGCTCGCGAGCGCCTTCGAGCTCCTGGCCGACGCACGCGACCAGATCGCCAGCGTGAACGCTTCGATCAACGCCCAGCGAGACTTCTGGATCGCCGACACCACGCTGCAATCCGCCGTCACGGGCGGGAATGCCAAGACCTCCATGGCCCCCTCGACGGGCATTTCCCAATGACCTCACGCCGTCAATTCTTCATGAGTGCCGGTGCGGCCGCCGTCACCGCCGCGGCGGTCAGCCGGGCCGGTGCCGCGTCGCTGCCCGAAGCCGCCACGATGGACGGCGCCGCGACACGCGCGCCGGTCCTGCCACCGGACGGTCGCCCGTTCCACCCGGTCGTCACGCTCAACGGATGGTCGCTTCCCTGGCGCATGAACAACGGCGTCAAGGAGTTCCATCTCGTGGCCGAACCGGTGGTCCGCGAGATCGCGCCCGGCATGAAGGCCAGGCTCTGGGGCTACAACGGCCAGTCGCCGGGTCCGACGATCGAGGTCGTCGAAGGAGACCGGGTGCGGATCTTCGTCACGAACAGGCTTCCCGAGCACACCAGCATCCACTGGCACGGACAGCCCGTGCCGAACGGCATGGACGGCGTGGCCGGGCTCACGCAGCCGCCGATCCAGCCGGGAAAGACCTTCGTCTACGAGTTCACGGCCCGGCGTGCGGGAACGTTCATGTACCACCCGCATGCCGACGAGATGACGCAGATGGCGATGGGCATGATGGGTTCCTGGATCACGCACCCCAAGGATCCCGGCACGCTGCGCGTCGACCGCGACTTCGTGTTCCTGCTCAACGCCTACGACATCGATCCCGGCAGCTTCACGCCGCGCGTGAACACGATGCTGGACTTCAACCTGTGGACGTTCAACAGCCGGGCCTTCCCGGGCATCGATCCGATGATCGTGCGCCAGGGCGACCGCGTGCGCATCAGGGCGGGCAACCTGACGATGACCAACCACCCGATCCACCTGCACGGGCACGAGTTCGAGGTCACCGGAACCGACGGCGGCTGGATTCGTCCCCAGGCCCGGTGGCCGGAGGTCACGACCGACATCGCGGTGGGCCAGATGCGCGCGATCGAGTTCGTCGCCGACAACCCGGGCGACTGGGCCTTCCACTGCCACAAGTCGCACCACACGATGAACGCGATGGGTCACGGCGTGCCCACGATGATCGGCGTCGACCAGCGCGGCGTCGCCGAGCGCATCAACAAGGTCATCCCGGACTACATGGTCATGGGCGACCGCGGGCAGTCGATGGGGGGCATGGAGATGCCCATCCCGGAGAACACGCTCCCGATGATGGGCGGCGAGGGGCCGTTCGGCGGCGTCGAGATGGGCGGCATGTTCACCGTCCTCAAGGTGCGCGCCGACCAGAGGCCGGGCGACTACAAGGATCCGGGCTGGTTCAAGCACCCGGCCGGGACCGTCGCCTACGAATGGCAGGGCGAGGTGCCCGCCGCGGCGCACGACTCGGGTGCCGGCGGCCAGCTGATGGCCCCGGCCGGCAAGTCGAACGTCGAGATGACCGTCCGCAAGCCCGCGGGTCACGGCGGCCATGAATGAATCGCCCAGCCGCCTCGACCCACAAGCGCCCCTGGCGCGCCCGCGTTGCCCGGCAGGCAGCGCCCCCATTTTTCCGTCACTCAACCTGCTGAAAGAAGACCATGAACCGTTTCACCCGACTACTGTCCTCGGCCGCCGTCGCGGGCTCCCTCTTCGCGATCGGCAGTGCCCAAGCGCATGACACGCACGAAGCGCCTGGCGTTTCGGCGCCCATGGAGATGTCCCACGGCGAGGTCCGGACCGTCGACAAGGACAGCGCCCGATTGACCATCAGGCACGGCGAGCTGAAGAACCTCGGGATGCCCGCCATGACGATGGTCTTCCGGGTCAAGGATCCGTCGATGCTCGGCCAGGTCAAGCCCGGCGACACGATCGACTTCATGGCCGAGAAGGTCAACGGTGCGCTCACCGTCACGATGCTGCAGGCGGCTCACTGAGCTCGCCAGGCCGGCGCATCGTCCCCGGCCATGCCTCTTCATTTCAAAGGAACCCGAACATGACCAAGCTTCACACCCTGAGCGCCATCGTCCTCGCGGCGTCGCTCGGCTTCGCCCCGCTCGCCCGGGCGCACGCTTCCCTGAAGGCCTCGTCCCCGTCGGCCGGCGCCACCGTCGACGCGTCGCCCAAGGACATCGCCCTGACGTTCAACGAGAAGGTCGAGGAGGCGTTCAGCGCCATTGTGCTCAAGGACGCCGGCGGCAAGGACGTCGCCGCGCCCAAGGCCCATGTCGACCAGGCCGATCCGGCGACGCTCCATCTGGCGCCGCCCCCGCTCGCATCCGGGGTCTACACGGTGCAATGGGTCGCCGTCGGGCACGACGGGCACCGGCGTACGGGCGACTTCAGGTTCACGGTGAAGTGATGTCGGCCGCCTCGCTGCTGCAACTCGTCTCGGTCGTCGCGCTCGATGCGTGCTTTGCCATGATCGTCGGAACGCTTTCGGCACGGATCTGGCTGCGCGGGAGCTCGAGCTCGCCGCATCACGGCGATGTCGTGCGGTCGCTGCGTCGCACGGAGACCATGGCGATCTGGCTCGCGCTCCTTGCGGCGTTCCTGTCGATGTGGGCAGCGGCGGCGGTCATGATGGGCAGCGGTCTCGGCCCGGCAGCCGCCATGTTGTGGACGATGGCGCTGCAGACGGCCTACGGCCAGGCCGGATTGGCGGGGATCGCGATCCTGGCAGCGGTTGCCGCCTCGAGAACGTGGGCGCCCAGGTCGATGGGCACCGACGTCGTGGTGGCGCTGTTGCTGCTCGGATTCGCTGCCGCACGCGCGTCGGTCAGCCATGCCGGCGAGAACGGCTTGGCGAGCCTCGCCTTCGGCGTGGAATGGCTTCACCTGGTGCTGATCGCACTTTGGTTCGGGGGCGTGGCGACCGGCGGCTGGATCGTCCTGCCGCAAGCTCACCCGCAGGGCTGGGAGAGACTGCCCGTCAACCGCTACCTGGCACTGCTGTCGCATGCGGCGACTGTCGCGCTCTTCGGCATCGTGGCCACCGGCCTCTACAACGCCTGGCAACGCGTGGGTTCGGTGCAAAACCTCTCGGGCAACCTCTACGGCGACGCGCTGGTCGTGAAGCTTGCCTTCGTCGGCTCGGCCATGGCGCTCGGCGGCTACAACAAGTTGATCGGATTTCCCGCGGCGACGAAGTCGGCGTCGTCGAGCCCGAAGGTGATTGCCATCCTGCGAGTCGAATCGCTCCTTCTTCTCGGCGCGCTCGTGGCCGCGGCCGTCTTGACGACGAACCAGCCGCCGATGGCGATCTAGTGTGCTGTCCCGGAAGTTCGCGCGCAGGCGAGACGCGCTGGAAACGAGTCGGAGCTAGGCGCAAAGGCGAGTCATACCGGGCGGTACGGCGAGGCTTTGCAACGACGCTCCGGCTCGTTTACAGCCGTATCGCGCGTGCGTACTTCCGGGACAGCACACTAGGGCATGCATCCTGCCGGCCCCAGTGGTGCGTCAGCCTTCGCCGCAATCAGGCAGGGACGGGATAGCCTGCGGCCCTGATCGCGGCAGCCAGTGCTTCCTTGTCGGCCTGCGATTCGACCTGGACCCGGCGCGAGGCGAGGTCGACAGACACCGTGGCGGCGGGATCGACGCCTTGGACGGCCTTCTTCACGCCGGCGGCACAGCCGCCGCAGCGCATTCCTTCAACCTGAAACTCGAGCATGGAAACCTCCTGGTGTCGGAAGCCTGACTCTGGGGCTTCCAACCATGGGAAGGTCAAGGGAGCCGTCCGGCATGGCCCTCCCGGCATCGAGGCCACCGAAGGCGCTTGACCTTCCCATCGTGGGAGACTTGACACTTCGCTCATGCAAACATCGCATTTGTCACTCGATCGCAGAGTCCGGTCGGCCACTTCCGAGCCGTCGGATCGACAGTGGACGTTTTCCGTCGAGGGCATGACCTGCGCGTCCTGCGCGGGCCGCGTCGAGAAGGCACTCGAGCGCGTGCCAGGGGTCGAAAGCGCAACCGTGAACCTCGCGACCGAAACCGCCGAGGCGACCATCCGCGGAGAACCCGACCTGGACGGCTTGATCGCCGCTGTCGAGCGCGCGGGCTACGCCGCCAGGCTCGTTGCCGAGGAAGAGGGCACTCCCACATCAACTCATGGTCGCTTGCCCGCCTGGTGGGCGGTTGCCGCGGCCACGGCCCTGTCGGCTCCCCTGGTGGTCGGAATGATCGCCGAGTGGCTGGGGCTGCACTGGATGCTCGATGGCTGGATCCAGCTCGCGTTGGCGACACCGGTTCAATTCTGGCTCGGCGCAAGGTTCTATCGGACCGCATGGCGCGCCTTGAAGGCCGGAGCGGGGAACATGGACCTGCTCGTGGCCCTGGGCACCTCGGCAGGCTATGGCTTGAGCGTCTACGAGCTCGCGCGGGCCCGGTCGCCGGGCGCCATGCCGCCGCTGTACTTCGAGGCTTCGGCGGTGGTCATCACGCTCGTCCTCCTGGGGAAGTGGCTGGAGACACGCGCGAAGCACCAGACGACGGAGGCGATACGCGCGCTCAACGCCCTTCGTCCGGCGACGGCGCGCGTGCGCCGCGCCGGCGTCGACCAGGACGTCCCGATCCGGCAGGTGAGCGTGGGCGACGAAGTCGTCGTCCGTCCCGGCGAGCGCATCGCCGTCGACGGCGTCGTGCTGGAAGGCGACAGCCACGCCGACGAGTCGTTGATCACCGGAGAAAGCCTGCCCGTGCGCAAACGCGCCGGTGCGCGGGTGACTGGCGGCTCGGTCAATTCCGGCGGGCTGCTGCTCGTGCGTACCATCGCCGTCGGCGCGGAGACCACGCTTGCCCG
>JBJMWE010000397.1:0-15480 GCA_045810285.1 Vitreoscilla sp.
GATCATCGGCGGGCCGGCGTTCGGCGGCTTCCTGTACGCCGCGGGCGCGAGCGTGGTCTACGTCGTCTGCGCGGGGCTGTTCGTCGTCGGCGCCAGCCTGGTGTGGAGCGCGCGCTACGACCACAAGCCCGCGCCGCGCGCGCCGGTGACGATGGACACGCTGCTGGCCGGCGTGCGCTTCATCCGCGCCAAGCCGGTGGTGCTGGGCGCGATCTCGCTGGACCTGTTCGCGGTGCTGCTGGGCGGCGCCGTGGCGCTGCTGCCGATCTACGCGCGCGACATCCTGCACGTCGGCCCCGAAGGCCTGGGCCTGCTGCGCGGCGCGCCGGCGATGGGCGCGCTGCTGATGTCGCTGGTGCTCGCGCGCTGGACGATCCGCTCGCGCGCAGGCGCGATCCTGTTCTCATGCGTGGCGGTCTTCGGCCTGACGACGATCGTGTTCGGCCTGTCGACATCGTTCTGGCTGTCGATGGCGATGCTGTTCATCAACGGGGCGGTCGACATGGTGAGCGTGGTCGTGCGCCAGACGCTGGTGCAGCTCGATACGCCCGACGAGATGCGCGGCCGCGTCAGCGCCGTCAACGCCATCTTCATCGGCGCCAGCAACCAGCTGGGCGAGTTCGAGTCGGGGGCGACGGCGGCGCTGTTCGGCCCCGTCGGCGCGGTGGTGGCCGGCGGCGCCGGGACACTGGTCGTCATCGCCTTGTGGATGCGCTGGTTCCCTGAATTGCTGCGTCGGCGCAGCCTCACCGAGGCCTGAAGACCCTGATCCACGGCGTCGCGCGCGCCAGCGCGGCGCGGCGGGCCGCGCCGGAGGCGGCGCTCGCCGCGGCCTTCAGCCGTGGATGTGCAGCGGCGGGAACGCCTTGACGAGGTCGTCGATCGCCTTCATCTGCGTGAGGAAGGGTTCGAGCTGGTCCAGCGGCAGCGCGCTGGGGCCGTCGCACAGCGCCTTGTCCGGCTCGGGGTGCGCTTCCAGGAACAGGCCGCCCAGCCCCAGCGCGAGGCCCGCGCGCGCGAGTTCCACCACCTGGTCGCGCCGGCCGCCCGATGCCGCCGCGCCGGCAGCGCGCTGCTGCAGCGAGTGGGTGACGTCGAAGATCACCGGCGCGTCGCCCGTCGTCTTCTTCATCACGGAAAAGCCCAGCATGTCGACGACGAGGTTGTCGTAGCCGAACGAGGTGCCGCGGTCGCACAGGATCAGCTGGTCGTTGCCGGCCTCGCGGAACTTCTCGCAGATGTTGGCCATCTGGGACGGGCTCAGGAACTGCGGCTTCTTGATGTTGATGACGCGGCCCGTCTTCGCGAGCGCCACGACCAGGTCGGTCTGGCGCGCGAGGAAGGCGGGCAGCTGCAGCACGTCGACCACCTGCGCCACGACGGCCGCCTGGTGCGGCTCGTGCACGTCGGTGATCACCGGCACGCCGAACGCGGCCTTGACCGCCTCGAAGATCTTCAGGCCCTCGTCCATGCCGGGGCCGCGGTAGGAGTGGATGGACGAGCGGTTGGCCTTGTCGTAGCTCGCCTTGAACACGTAGGGGATGCCCAGCTTGCTCGTGACGCGCACGTATTCCTCGGCCGCGCGCAGGGCGAGGTCCTTCGACTCCAGCACGTTGATGCCGCCGAACAGCACGAACGGCGCGCCGTTGCTGCACTCGACGGTGGGGGTGATCTTGACGGTGGACATGGCGTCTCCTTGGTTCGCAACCGGTATTTTGCAACGGCGCGCGGCGCCGCCCGCCGGAATCCGATCGACCGCGGCCGCGCGGCGACCAGCCGCGTCATGCGGTGCCCCGAAGTGACTCGATTGGTCACCTCGGAGAGTGACAAATTTGGTCGGTCGGCAATCGAGCAGGTCGCAGCGACGGCGGGCGCGGAACCGGTTCCAGGGGGAGACGGCGGCGCCTCTTTCATCTGGATACGACCGTGCGACGCGGGCATGGGACTTGCGGAACCGCGTGTGGGCAACAAGAGGGCGTCGTTGGGACGCCTTGGGCCGGGGAGCGATCCCCGGCCCCTTTCAACGGAGAGAGAGAGAACATGGATCGGATCCTGGCCGCGATCGGCGGGGGCGCGCCGCGATGAGCGCCGGCCCGCTGCCCGGGAACGAACGCCGGCGCCGCCTGCTGATGCTGGGCGCCAGCTTCGCGCTGGTGTCCTGCGGCGGCGGCAGCGGCGGCTCGTCCGCGCCGACGCCACCGCAGGCGCCGACCCCGACGCCACCGTCGCCCGCCCCGACACCGACACCCACGCCGTCCCCCGCACCCGCCCCGGCACCGGCACCGGCGCCGTCCCCCACGCCGGTCGCCAAGAGCGCCAAGCGGGGTGTCGCCTACGACCTCGCGACCTCGGCCGACCTGCAGGCGCTGTCCGCCGGCGTGAGCTGGTGGTACGACTGGGGCGCGCGTCCCAACGCCGCGCTGCCCGCGAACGCGGCGGCGCAGGCGGGCATGGACTTCGTGCCGATGCTGTGGAACGCGAGCTACGACGCGACCTCGGTCGAGAACTTCATCAAGGCCAACAACATCAGGTACCTGCTCGTGCTCAACGAGCCGAACCTGGTGGACCAGGCCGACATGACGCCCGCCCAGGCCGCCGCCGCGTGGCCCGGCTACGAGGCCGTGGCCGCGGCCACCGGCGCGAAGATCGTCGGCCCGGCCGTCACGTGGGGCACGATGCCCGGCTACAGCGACCCGGTGGTGTGGCTGGACGCGTTCATCGCGGCCTACCAGGCGGCCAACGGCGGCCGCAGCCCGCGCATCGACTACCTGGCCTTCCATTGGTACGACTACGGGCTGGCCGGCCAGCTCGATCGCCTGGCGAAGTACGGCAAGCCGTTCTGGGTCACCGAGATGGCCAACTGGCACCAGGGCGACGGCTCGGCGCAGATCGATTCGTCGGCCAGGCAGCAGGCGCAGATGACCGAGATGGTCCACACCTGCGAGACGCGCCCCGACGTGTTCCGCTACGCCTGGTTCACCGGCCGCATGAACAACGGCGACCCGCACTTCACGAGCCTGCTTGCGGCCGCCTCCGGCCAGCTGACGGATCTCGGCAAGCTGTACCTCACGCTGCCTTTCGGCGGAAGCTGATCCCGCGCGCGCGGCCCTCGCGCGTCACGCGTGGGGGCGCGAGGCGGGCGTGCGCGTCAGCCGCGCTGCGCCGCGAGCACGCACAGCATCTCCGCAGCGACGTGGGCGGCGGCGATGGCGGTGATCTCGGCGTGGTCGTACGACGGCGCCACCTCCACGACGTCCATGCCGACGATCTTCACCGGCACCAGCCCGCGCAGGATCGCGAACGCCTGCGCGCTGCTCAGGCCGCCGGCCACCGGCGTGCCGGTGCCGGGGGCGAACGCCGGGTCGAGGCAGTCGATGTCGAAGGTGAGGTAGCTCGCGTTCGTGCCGACGATCTGCAGGATGCGATCGACGGTGGCCCGCGTGCCGTGCTCGTGCACCCAGTCGGCACCCAGCACGTTCACGCCCATGAAGTCGTCGTTCCAGGTGCGGATGCCCACCTGCACCGAGCGCTTCGGGTCGACCAGGCCCTCCTTGATGGCCTTGTAGAACATCGAGCCGTGGTTCAGCGAATCGGGCGCGTCGTCCTGCCAGGTGTCGCAGTGGGCGTCGAAGTGGATCAGCGACAGCGGCGCGCCGTGCTTCTCCACCATCGCCTTCAGGATCGGGTAGGTCACGAAGTGGTCGCCGCCGAGCGCCAGCATCGTGGTGCCGCCCGCGATGATGCGGCGGGTGTGCTCCACGATCGAGCCGACGATGGTGTGCGGACGGTGGCTGTCCAGCGCGCAGTCGCCGTAGTCGACGATGGCCAGGCGCTCGCACGGGCCGAAGCCCCACGGGTGGATCTTCTCGTTGAGCTGCACCGTGGCGGCCCGGATCGCGGCTGGCCCCAGGCGGGCGCCGGTGCGGAACGTGGTGGCGAGATCGAACGGGAAGCCGGTCACGGCGACGTCCACGCCCGTCAGGTCGCGGGTGTAGCGGCGGCGCATGAAGGACAAGACGCCGGAATAGGTGTTCTCCATCTCGTAACCCAGGTGGGACAGGCGATGGATGGCATGATCGGTGTCGCGGGGAGCTTCGTTCATGGGGAAATCTCGTTGGTCCAGTCCGGCATGATCCCAGGACGGTGCGCAGGCCGCCATTAGCTCGGACCGAAGAGATATGAAAGTTTCTGATACCTCGTTTCGCCGGGAACCGCCGTTTGCCGGCCTCGTCGCGTTCGAGGCGACGGCGCGCCTGGGCAGCATGTCGGCGGCGGCGGACGAGCTCGATCTCACGCAGTCGGCCGTCAGCCAGCGCGTGCTCAAGCTCGAGGCGCACGTCGGCCAGCGGCTGTTCGTGCGCCAGGGCCACGGCGTGCGGCTGACGGGCGCCGGCGAGCTGCTGATGGAGACGGCCACCGACACGCTGCAGCGCCTGCGCGCAGGCTTCGCGCGCATCGAGCCCTACCGCAATAAGCAGTCGCTGCTGCTCGCATGCCCGGACGACTTCGCGCACGGCTGGCTGATGCCGCGCCTGGAGGCGCTGCGCGCCGCGCACGGCGGCCTCGAGGTGTGGCTGATGAGCGAGCACGACATCACCGCGATCGACCGCATCGACGTCGACCTCGTGGTGTCGCGCCGGCCGCTGCAGGGCGCCGACATCGAGTGCGTGCCGCTGCTGCAGGATCGCGCCGTCGCGGTGTGCGCCGCGGCGCTGGCCGACCGGCTGCAGGGCGTCGCGTTCCCGAAGCTGTTGGACAAGGCGCCGCTGCTGTTCCTGGAGAGCGCGCCGGAGTGGGGCGGCGTCGTCCCGCCCGCGGCGGCCAGGGCCGCGCGCCGCCGCGCCGCCACGATCCAGGACGAGCGCCTGCTGCTCGCGGCCGCGGAGCGCGGCGCGGGCATCGCGTATGTCTCCCAGGTGCTGGCCGCCGACGCCCTGGCCAGCGGGCGTTGCGTGCAGCTCGCACAGGTGCCCGCCAGCCCCCGCCCGCCCCTGTGGGCGATGCGCAGCCGCCTGACCCCGCGCACGCCGATGGCCGATCGCGTCTTCGACTGGCTGCGCGCGCAGGCCTGAACTGCGCGCGACCGTATGCGCGGGCGGGTTAGCCGCAGGCGCAACCCGCCGTTCGCCGGCGCTGACACACGCCACCATGGCGGGTTACGCCTGGCGGCTAACCCGCCCTACGAAATCGAGTGTCATTGGTCGGGCGGGTTAGCCGCAGGCGTAACCCGCCGTTCGCCGGCATGCCGATCCACGCGACGCTGCAACGCGGCGTTAGGCCGCAATTTCGCGCGCTCCCGCGTGGCGAAGTTGGCAGGGCCTGCGTGTCGCACAGCGCGCAGCCGCTCGACCGCAGGGGAAAATGCAGGAAATGAAGTTTTACGCGGCGCAAGCCGAGATCTCGACGCTCGAAGCGGTGCTCACGCAGCCCTGGTCGGAGGACGTGCTGGCGGCCACCGTGGCCGTGGCCTGGTACCTGCGCCAGCGTGACAGCGCGCGCGCGCTGCGCCTGGTCGACGGCGTGATCCCGCTGCTGCTGCCGCCGCCCGAGGGCAGCCGGCGCCCCGACGCGCATCGCGCGCGCGCCGCGCTCGCCGCGTGCGAGGCGTCGGCGCTGCTGTGCGATTTCGACGTCGCCGAGCGCTGGCTGGCCGAGGCGCGCCAGCACCTCGACGCGCGCGTCGACCCCGAGGCCGAAGGCGACGCCTGGCTGGTGGAGGCCGTCGTCGCGAAGATGCGCGTGCAGCGCGCCCGCGAGATGGCCGCGCACGAGAACGCCGTCGCCTCCTTCGATGCGATCGCCGCGCCCGGCCGGCTGGCGATCGCTCAGGTCTGGCTCAGTTTCGAGCGCGGGTACGCGCAGCCGGACGTCGACCACAGCGTCGGCCTGGTGCCGCCCGGCGCGCAGTGGCCCGAGGCCGCGACGGCGTGGGATGCGCTGTGGAGCGCGTCGCGCGGCATCGCGCTGTCCTTCCGCGACCCCGGCGAAGCGGCGCGCCTGTACCGCCATGCCGCGGCGCGCGCGGCCACGGTGGGCATGGTGCGGCTCGAGATCATCTGCATGATCAACGCCGGCGCGTCCATGCAGGGCCTGGGCGACCTCGACCTCGCGGCCGATTGCTTCGAGCAGGCCGCGGCGCGCGCCAGCACCACCGGCTGGCCCACGCTGATCGGCACCGCGAACACGCGCGTGGGCGAGTTGATGGGCCATCTCGGCGCATTCGAGGAGAGCCGCGGGATCCTCGCCGACGCCATCGTCGCGCTGTCGATCGGCGCGCCGGGGCTGCACCTGGCCATCGCCTGTGCATCGCTGGCCGAGACCCTGCGCGCCATGGGTCGCGCCGAGGAATCGCTGGAGCCGATGAGCCGCGCCATCGCGCTGTATCGCGAGGTCGGCTTCACGCACACGCTGGCCCTCAACCTCATCTTCCAGGCGCGCGGCCTGGTGGCCGCGGGCCGGCCGCTGGAAGCGCTGGCCGTGTGCGACGAGGCCCGCGCGCTGATCGTCGAGAACGCGCTGGTGTCGCTGCACGTGGGCGTGTCCGACGTGCTCGCCGAACTGCACCACCGCTTCGCCCTGCCCGCGCCCGCCGGCATGACGTTGCCCAGTGCCGCGCTGCACTACGCCGAGGCGGCGCTCGTCGAGGGCCGCCGCGTCGCGAACTGGAAGGCGCCGGGGCGCCTGTTCAGTTTCCTGGCCGAACGCTGGGCCGAAGCGGGCGACCACGCCCGGGCCTACGACTGCGCGCGCCAGGCGCTCGAAGCCAACGAGAAGGAATCCGTCCAGCGCATGAATTACCCGCTCGCGCTCGTGCGGCTGCGCAAGCGCGCCGCGCAGGGCGAGACCAGCGGGGCTGCCGCATCGTCGGCACTGGGCGAGGCCGTGGGCGAGCGCCCGCGGCGCCAGGGCGCGCGCGCGCTCACGCCCAAGGAGCGCAGCATCCTGCTGCTGCTCGCACGCGACTTCTCGAACAAGGAGATCGCCAAGTCCATCGACGTCAGCGACGAGACGGTGAAGTGGCATCTGAAGAACCTGTTCAACAAGCTGCAGGCAGGCTCGCGCAAGCACGCCGTGACGCGCGCCCGCACGCTGGGCTTCCTGGGCTTCGCAGGCTGAGCGTTCCGGCCGGGGTGGATCCTGCGACTGCGCTTCGCTGCGCGCAGGATGACGGGCTTGGCGGGTGGGCCAACCAATGACGGGTTTGGCGGGTGCGCCAACCCGGTGTCATCCTGCGACTGCGACTGCGCTTCGCTGCGCAGCGACGACGGGTTTGGCGGGGGCGCCAACCCGGTGTCATCCTGCGCGCAGTCGCAGGATCCACGCGCCAGGTCACGTTGCCCCAGGAGGCGGCGCGGACGAGGGCGTGCCTTGCGCGTGGCCCACAATGGGCGCCCGCCTTCACCGGAGCCGCCATGCGTCCTGCCATCGAACGCCTCCAGGGCTCGCTGATCCGCGAGATCGCCAATGCCGGCATGGGACGTGCCGACGTGCTGGCGTTCTGGTTCGGCGAGAGCGACGAGGTGACGCCGGAGCTGATCCGCCGGGTCGCCATCGATTCGCTGGAGCGCGGCGAGACGTTCTATTCGCAGAACCTGGGCCTGCCCGAGCTGCGCGCGGCGCTGGCCGACTACGCCAGCGCGCTGCATCCGCCGGTGGACGCCGGGCGCGTCGTCGTCACGTCGGGCGGTGTCAGCGGCCTGATGCTGGCGTCGCAGGCGCTGGTCGACGCCGGCGACGACGTCGTCGTGGTCACGCCCGTCTGGCCCAACCTGGCGGCGCAGCCCGCGATCATGGGCGCGACGGTGCGCAGCGTTCCGCTCACGCCGGTGGACGGGGCCTGGACGCTGGACATGGACCGTCTGCTGGCAGCCGTCACGCCGCGCACGCGCATGCTGGTCGTGAACGCGCCCAACAACCCCACCGGCTGGACGCTGTCGCGCCCCGAGCAGCAGCGTCTCCTCGACCACTGCCGCGCGACCGGCACCTGGCTCCTGGCCGACGAAGTCTACGAACGCCTGTACTTCGAGCCCACCGCCAACGGCTGCGCGCCGAGCTTCCTCGATATCGCCACGCCGCACGACCGGCTCGTCGTGGCGCACAGCTTCTCCAAGAGCTTCCTGATGACCGGCTGGCGCCTCGGCTGGCTCGTGGTGCCGGCGACGCTGGTGGACGCGCTGGGCAAGCTGATCGAGTTCAACACCTCGTGCGCGAGCGTGTTCACGCAGCGCGCCGCGCTCGCCGCGCTGGCGCACCGCGACGAGATCACGCCGCCCATCGTGGCGCACCTGCAGACCTGCCGCGACACGCTGCTGCCGCTGCTCGCCGCGATCCCCGGCGTCGAGGTGGCCGTGCCGCGCGGCGGCATGTATGCGTTCTTCAGGCTGCCCGGCTGTGACGACTCCGTGACCGTCGCGAAGCGCCTGGTCGCCGAGGCCGGCCTGGGCCTGGCGCCCGGCGCGGCGTTCGCGCCCGAGGCCGCTGGCTGGCTGCGCTGGTGCTTCGCGGCGAAGGACCCGGGTCGGCTCGTCGAGGGCGTGCGGCGCCTGCGCGCGTGGCTCGAAGCGCGGGGCTGACCGACGGCTCAGGGTCCGGCATCGCCTCGGGCCGCCTGAAGCGGCCGCGGCGCCTCAGGCTTCCGGTTCCGGCTCGACGCTGGCCTGCCGCTCGACGTCCGCGAGGTAGTTGCGCCCGAGCGTCGTCAGTTCGCAATCGAACATGTTGCGGAACACGATCAGCTTGAACGCGCGCAGGAAGCCCAGCTCGTTGATCATGCCGCTGATGAAGGGCGCCGCGGTCAGCTCAGAGCCGTCGCGCACGCGGCGCAGGATCTCCAGCTGCGTACTGGTCAATGCATCTGCCATGGGCCTTCTTCGAGTCTGGACGACCGGGCGCGTTGCGCACGACGGCCCGGAACGGGCCATTCACCGGTCGTGAAGGCATTCTGCGGATGCGGCTCGCCGCGGTCTGTAGGCAAATCTTGATCGCTGGCGTGCGGGGGTGGTGACGTTGTCCGCTGCGCTCGTGCGCGACCCGTCAGCCCGCCGTCTCGGTGCTCAGCACGCCGCGGCGGATCTGGTCGCGTTCGATCGACTGGAACAGCGCCTTGAAGTTGCCTTCGCCGAAGCCGTCGTCGCCCTTGCGCTGGATGAACTCGAAGAACACCGGGCCCAGGTGCGTCTGCGAGAAGATCTGCAGCAGCAGGCGCGGCTTGCCGCCCTCGGTGGAGCCGTCCAGCAGGATGCCGCGCGACTGCAGTTCCGCCACCGGCTGGCCGTGGCCGGGGAGGCGCTCGGCGAGCATCTCGTAGTAGACGTCGTTGGGCGCGGTCATCAGCTGCACGCCGACCAGCTGCAGCCTGTCGATGACGGGCACGAGGTCGTCGCACAGCAGCGCGATGTGCTGGATGCCCTCGCCGTTGAACTTCATCAGGAATTCCTCGATCTGGCCGGAGCCCTTCTTGGATTCCTCGTTGAGCGGGATGCGGATCATGCCGTCCGGCGCGGTGAGCGCCTTGGACGTGAGGCCCGTGTACTCGCCCTGGATGTCGAAGTAGCGGATCTCGCGGAAGTTGAACAGGCGCTCGTAGAAGTCCGCCCAGAACGCCATGCGGCCACGGTAGACGTTGTGCGTCAGGTGGTCGATGAGCTTCAGGCCGTGGCCGGCCGGGCGGCGCTCGACGCCCTCGAGGAACTCGAAGTCGATGTCGTAGATGGACTTGCCGTCCTCGAAGCGGTCGATCAGGTAGATCGGCATGCCGCCGATGCCCTTGATGGCGGGCAGGCGCAGCTCCATCGGCCCGGTGGGGATCTCGATCGGCTGCGCGCCCAGCGACAGCGCGCGCTCGTAGGCCTTGTGCGAATCCTTCACGCGAAAGGCCATGCCGCAGGCCGACGCGCCGTGCTCGGCCGCGAAGTACGCGGCCTGGCTGCGCGGCTCGCGGTTGACGATGAAGTTGATGTCGCCCTGGCGGTACAGCAGCACGTCCTTGGAGCGGTGCCTGGCCACGAGCGTGAAGCCCAGCTGCTCGAAGTACGGCTCGATCACGCCGGGGGTCGGCGAGGCGAACTCGACGAATTCGAAGCCTTGCAGGCCCATCGGGTTCTCGAACAGGTCGTTCATGGCGGTCTCCGCGTGCGTGATGCCGGAATCATAGGGAAATCGGCTCGCAGCATTTCTGCAAATCCGCGTCCGTGGTGGAGACTTGCGCAGGAATCCTGCATGATTGCGAGATGGACACACGATTCGAGCTCGATACCGTCGACCTGCGCATCCTGCGCGTGCTGCAGGCCAACGGCCGCGCCACCTACGACGAGGTCGCCGCGGCGGTGAGCCTGTCGCCGTCGGCCACGCTGCGCCGCGTCAAGCGCCTGGAGGAGGCCGGCGTCATCGCGGGCTATGTGGCGCTGGTGGATCCGCAGGCCGTCGGGCTGGCGCTCACCGCCTACATCACGGTGCGGCTCGAGAAGCATTCGGAGACGCACAAGCGCCAGCCGATGGACGCGTTCCGTGCCTCCGTGCAGACCTGGCCGGACGTCGTGGAATGCAGCTCGCTCACCGGCGAGATGGACTACCTGCTGCGCGTGCTGGTGAGCGACATGGCGCACTACTCGCGCTTCGTGATGGACACCCTGCTCAAGCACCCCAGCGTGCAGGACTGCAAGACGAGCTTCGTGCTCGATCGCGTCAAGCAGACCACCGCGGTGCCGCTGCCCGAGTCGCGCAGCCGCTGACGCCCGCCAGCGGCGCGAGCGCGATGGCGGGGGCCGGCGACCGCGTCAGGCCTCCAGGCCGTCGATGCTGCGCGCGATGTCGTCGCGCACCGCCTTGGCCTCGTTGCCGCCCGTCCATTCGGGCGTGCCGCCGGCCAGCGCCCAGCGCCGGCCGGGCAGCGAGACCTCGGCCTTCCAGGCGAGCAACGGCCCTTCCACGTGCCAGGTGGCTTCGTAGCGGAACGACGTCTTCGTCTCCGCGTGCACGTGCGAGCCAGCGACGACACGCTTCAAGTCCGGGGCCTCCCCTTGATGAGTCGGCCATCCTAGCGGCCGAGCGTGACCGCTTCAATAGCGGCCTTGGCGCCGGCCTCGCCTCAGGATGTCCAGAGCAGCACGAAGACGCGGGTGGGCGACAGCGCAAGCGCGTGGCCGTGCAGCAGGGGCGAGCTGGCGTAGGGCTCCACGCCGTGCAGCTCGCCCGTGACGCTCAGGCGGTCGCCGGCCACCGGCGTGGTGCCGGGCAGGGCCTTGAGCGCCGCGAAGGACGCGGTCGCCTGCATGCCGGGCGGGGTATCCAGCGTGCCGGGTGCGCCCGGGCCGGCCAGGAACTGCGGCATCGCCTCGGCGGGCACGTCGAGCACGGCGGCCACCCACCAGTCGCCGCCGTGTTCGGCCAGGGGGCCCGTCTGCCACTCCGCGCGGCTCACGTCGGCGGGCAGCTTGATCAGGCGCTTCAGCGCGGTGAGGTCGGTGTTCACGGTCGGACCCTGCTTGGGGTTGTCCTTGCCGCAGCCCGCGAGCGCCAGCGTGGCGACGAGGGCGGGCAGGACGGCGATCAGCGCCCGGCGCATGCCGTCAGCGCCAGGGGATGGTGGCGGTCGACGTGCCGCCGGCGGAGAGCGTTCCATATTTCCATTCGACGTGTCGTTTGAGTTCGGCGGTCTGGTCGTACTGCTTGGCCAGGCCCGTCACCTCGAACACGCCGTTGTCGCTGTCGGGGATGCCCGTGGCGATGTCCTGGGCACCGGGATTGAAGTTGTACCGGTCCTCGGCGTGCAGCACAACGTCGAGCACGATCCACGTGGCGCCGCCGCGGTCGACCACCTGCGCGCTGCCGCTGAGCCAGATGACGTGGCCGCCGATGGCCTTCTGCCAGTCCTCGGTGCTCGGGTACGGGTAGAGCGTATCGGCGCCGCAGGCGATCTGGTCGCCGGTGAGGTTGAAGCTCTTGAGCGACCTGTCCGATTCCCAGACGATCTCCGCGCCGTCCTGGATGTCGCGCAGCGCGTTGGCCAGCGTGGTGGCGCCGGACTTGTCGCCGTAGACGTAGTCCTCGTACGAGAACGTGCGCGGCCGCCCGTTGCCTTCGAGGAAGTGTCGGTAGGCCGCGCAGGCCTCGGCCAGGTCGGGCCGCAGGTCTTCGGCGGCGCCGAGCTTGAGCTTCCACTTGGTGTAGGCGAGATAGTCCGCGGCGGTGGGCTTGCGCGGCTTGAACTTGTCCAGGAAGCCGTTGTCGAACGCGATGGAGCTGGGGCGGATCGCGCTGCCCAGCCGGTAGCGCGCGCCGCGGAAGCGCGGCCTCGGCACGGACTTGCCCTGCGCGGGGGCGACGTCCGAACGTCCCGATGGCTCGCGCGTGTCGGCGCGTGCGTGCGGGTTGCCCTTGTTGCGCATCCGCGGGTTCCAGTTCGGGTCGTTCGTCCGGTCACTCATGTCGTGTCCTGTGCATGGCGGGCCGGCCCGCGGGGAGCGGGCCGGGCGACCGGCGAGTGTCGATGCGCCGCGCCGCTTCGCACATCCTCCATTCGAGGGGAGGCCGCGGGCTCAGGCGCCGACCATCGCGCCGCTGTCGAGGTCGATGACCGTGCCGGTCAAGGCCCGCGCCTGCATCGCGAACAGGTAGGCCTGCGCGGTGTCGTCGGCGCTCGCCATGAAGCCCACCGGCAGCGTGGCCGCGAACTTCGCGGCGCGGGCGCGGCGGTCGTCGTCGCTGAGCGTCCCCCAGTTGGGCGTGTCCACCGGGCCGGGGCTGACGCCGTAGACGCGCAGCGGCGCGAGCTCGCGCGCCAGCTGGCGCACGGCGGCCTCGAGCCCGGCATTGATGACGGTCTTGACGACGGTGTTGGCGGCGATCTTGCGGCCGAGGAGGCCCGTCGTTAGGCCGATGGAGCCGCCCGGGCGCAGGCGCGGCGCGGCGTGCTTGGCCACCAGCAGACTGCCCTGCAGCTTGGTGGCGATGGCGTCGCGCACGACGTCGAAGTCGAGTGCCGCGAGCGGCGACGGGCCGACCACGCTGCCGGCGGTGACGACGACGTGGTCGAGTGCGCCGACGTCGCGCAGCAGCGCGGCCACCTGCGTCTCGTCGGCGATGTCGGCCTGGGCCAGTTGCAGCGGCAGGGCGCCGACGGCGGCGGCCAGGCGCGCGCGGTCGCGGCCGACGGCGATCACGCGCGCGCCGAGCGCGTGCGCGCCGCGCGCGACGGCCAGGCCGATGCCCGAGCTGGCGCCGAACACGGCGATGGTCTGGTTGGCGAGGGCAGTCATGGGTGCTCCTTGGAAGTGCTTGCGATGGCCAGACTTTGATCTGTTCCGCTGTGGAACGGAATCCG
This sequence comes from Vitreoscilla sp., assembly GCA_045810285.1. Classification (GTDB taxonomy): domain Bacteria; phylum Pseudomonadota; class Gammaproteobacteria; order Burkholderiales; family Burkholderiaceae_C; genus Scleromatobacter. Next base: position 13,322 of record JBJMWE010000397.1, read on the forward strand.
TCAAAATCGATAACCAGCGTTTCCACAAGATTGAAGATCGACATGAGCACCCAGCTGCAGGACATGGATCTGTTCGTGCGCGCCGTCGCGGCCGGCAGCCTGTCGGCGGCCGGGCGCGAGCTCGGCCTGTCGCCCGCCGTGGCCAGCAAGCGCCTGGCGCGCCTCGAGGGCCGGCTCGGGGCCCGGCTGCTCCAGCGCAGCTCGCGCCGCCTGAGCCTGACCGACAACGGCGCGCTGTACCTCGAGCGCTGCCAGGCGATCCTGGCCGAGGTGGCCGAGGCCGAGGAGCTGCTCGGCGGCGACGACGCGCAGGTGCGCGGCACCTTGCGCGTGTCGGCCACGTCGGGCCTGGGCCGGCGCTGGGTCGGGCCCGTCGTGGCGGACTTCGCGGCGCGGCACCCGGACGTCGCGGTGCAGCTGTCGCTCACGGACCGCGTGGTCGACCTCGTCGAGTCGGGCGTGGACTGCGCGGTGCGCGTCGGGCCGCTGGCCGACGATCGCCTGATCGCGCGCAAGCTGGCCGACAACCGCCGCGTCGTGTGCGCCGCGCCCGTATACCTCCAGACGTATGGCGCGCCGACCGCGCCCGCGGAGCTGGCGCGCCACGCCTGCCTGGTGCTGGCCACCGGCAACGCGCTGCACGCCGACTGGCGCTTCCGTCCGCCGCACGGCACGGCGACGCACGTGCGCGTGCGCGGGCGGCTCGCCTCCGACAACGGCCAGCAGGTGCACGACTGGATGCTGGCCGGCCATGGCCTGGCGCGCCGCTCGTTCTGGGACGTCGCCGACGACCTGGCCAGCGGACGCCTCGTGGAGGTGCTGCGCGACTGGAGCGACGAGGACGCGCCGATCTCGGTGATCTACCTCTCGCGCCGCCACCTGCCGCGCCGCACGCGGCTGTTCATCGATGCGCTGGCGGCGCATTTCGCGCAGGCCGCGAGGGACTGAGGCCGCGGCGAGGCGCGCTTCATCCCTTCCTGGCGTCTCCCCGGCGCGGGCTCATCGGCTGCCGGGAACGCCGGCGGCGCTCACTTCCTGGCGTCGTCCCCGTCCTCGCCGGCCAGCCGGGCAAGGTGCTCGCCGCCGAGCCGGTAGTTCAGGCGGCCGGCGACGTGCTGCGCGTTGAGCGACCGGTAGAAGGACAGCGCGGCCTTGTTGGTCGCGCTGACGTGCCAGTCCATTCGCGCGCAGCCGCGCTCGATCGCGTGACGCGCGAGCCACGCCATCAAGGCCTTGCCGACGCCGCTGCCGTGGCGCGCCTGGCGCACGTAGAGCTCCTTGAGCAGCATCTGGCCGCGCCGCGACGGCCGCGGATCCGCCAGCGAGTGAAACAGCACGAAGGCGGCGAAGCCGACCACGGCGCCGTCGTCGTCGGCGGCCACCACCAGCCGAGCCGGCGAGTGCGGAGCGAGCAGGTTGTCGACGAGATTGGAGCGGACGTCCTCGAGGGCGATCGGCTCCTCGTCGCTGTAGAAGACGCACATCTCGTGCATCAGGTCGATCAGGGCCTCGTGCTGGCTTGCGGCCACGAAGTCGATGTGCATGCGCCTCCCCGGGGCAGCCGTGCGCAGGCGACCGGGTGGCCGCCTTCCTCATCCCGAGCTTAACCCGGGACTCGCGATGCTGCCTGAAGCCGCGCGTCGCGCGAGGCTGCGGCCCCGCAGCGCGATGCCCAGCGCGACGACGACGAGCCCCGCCGCCACGCCGAACGCCGCGTGCAGGCCGCGCGCCACGTCGGCGGCGCTCGCGTGCGCGAGGTCGCCCGCCGTGGCCGCGAACACCGCGCCCAGCGCGGACGCGCCGGTGATCAGGCCGAGGTTGCGCGACAGGCTCAGCAGGCCCGAGACCACGCCACGTCGATCGGCCGCCACGCCCGCCATCAGCGCCGTGCCGTTCGCCGGCTGGAACGTGGCGTAGCCGACGGTCATCACGAGCAGCGCGCCGAGATAGCCGGGCACGCCGGCCGCGACAGGCACCAGCGCGAGGCCGGCGGCGCCGGCCAGCATCGCCGCCAGGCCGGCGAGCATCACGCGGCCGGCGCCGAGGCGGTCGACCAGCCGCCCGGCGGGCGCGCCGGTCAGGGCCGACACGAACGGCCCCGCCGACAGCACCAGCCCCACGGTCGCCGGCTGCAGCGCCAGCGCCCGCGCGAGGTAGAA
>JBJMWE010000398.1:0-27476 GCA_045810285.1 Vitreoscilla sp.
ATCGCCGGCCCGTCGGTGTTCATCTGCGACGAATGCATCGAGCTTTGCAACGACATCATCCGCGACGAGGTGCCGGCCGAAGGCGCCGCGTCCGCGAAGACGAAGTCCGACCTGCCGATGCCGTCGGAGATCAAGGCGAGCCTCGACAACTACGTGATCGGCCAGGACGTGGCCAAGCGCACGCTGTCGGTGGCCGTGTACAACCACTACAAGCGCCTGAAGCACATGTCCACCTCGAAGGACGAGGTGGAGCTGTCCAAGAGCAACATCCTGCTGATCGGCCCCACGGGTTCGGGCAAGACGCTGCTGGCGCAGACGCTCGCGCGCCTGCTCAACGTGCCGTTCGTGATCGCCGACGCCACCACGCTGACCGAAGCCGGCTACGTGGGCGAGGACGTCGAGAACATCATCCAGAAGCTGCTGCAGAACTGCAACTACGACGTCGAGCGCGCGCAGCGCGGCATCGTCTACATCGACGAGATCGACAAGATCTCGCGCAAGGCCGACAACCCGTCGATCACGCGCGACGTGTCGGGCGAAGGCGTGCAGCAGGCGCTCCTCAAGCTGATCGAGGGCACCATGGCCTCGGTGCCGCCGCAGGGCGGGCGCAAGCACCCGAACCAGGACTTCCTGCAGATCGACACGACCAACATCCTGTTCATCTGCGGCGGCGCGTTCGACGGCCTCGAGAAGGTCATCCGCGGCCGTACCGAGCGTTCGGGCATCGGCTTCTCGGCCACCGTCCACAGCAAGGACGAGCGCCGTGTCTCCGACCTGTTCCGCGAGGTCGAGCCGGAAGACCTGATCAAGTTCGGCCTCATTCCCGAACTGGTGGGCCGCCTGCCGGTGGTCGCCACCCTCGGCGAGCTCACCGAGGACGCACTGGTGCAGATCCTCACCGAGCCCAAGAACGCGCTGGTCAAGCAATACCAGAAGCTGTTCATGATGGACGGAGTCGAACTGGACATCCGCCCCACGGCCCTGGCGGCCATCGCGCGCAAGGCGCTCAAGCGCAAGACCGGCGCACGCGGGCTGCGCTCCATCATGGAGCAGGCCCTGATCGACACGATGTTCGAGCTCCCGCTGCTGGACGGCGTCGCCCAGGTGGTGATCGACGAGCACATCATCGAAGAGAACGCGAAACCGCTGCTGGTCTACCGAGAACAGGCCAAAGCCAGCGCTTGATCTCGCTGCAAGTCCTGCGGCAATCCCGCAGCATCGGGTTGGCATCTTGTAATTGAATGCTCGGGCCGCATCTGGGCCCGAGAAAGAGAGGTTTCCCCCCATGTCCGGACATCCCATCCTGCCTTCCGAGCCGATCACGCTCCCGCTGCTGCCGCTGCGCGACGTCGTGGTGTTCCCGCACATGGTGATTCCGCTGTTCGTCGGCCGTCCCAAGTCCATCAAGGCCTTGGAAGCGGCGATGGAGGCGGGTCGCCAGATCATGCTCGTGGCCCAGAAGGCCGCCGGCAAGGACGAACCGCGTGCGGACGACATGTTCGAGATCGGTTGCGTCTCGAGCATCCTGCAGATGCTCAAGCTGCCCGACGGCACCGTGAAGGTCCTGGTCGAAGGCATCCAGCGCGCGTCCACGCGCGAGATCGACGACAACGGCGAGCACTTCGTGGCCGAGGCCGTGCCCGTCGCGCCGCAGACGGAGACGTCGCCCGAGGTCGAGGCCCTGCGCCGCGCCGTGACGCAGCAGTTCGACCAGTACGTCAAGCTCAACAAGAAGATCCCGCCGGAGATCCTGACCTCCATCGCGGGCATCGACGATCCGGGCCGCCTGGCCGACACGATCGCGGCGCACCTGCCGCTCAAGCTCGAGGCCAAGCAGTCGGTGCTGGACCTGTTCGACATCGCCCAGCGGCTGGAAAAGCTGCTGGAGCTGCTCGAGCACGAAGTCGACATCCTGCAGGTGGAAAAGCGCATCCGTGGCCGCGTCAAGCGCCAGATGGAGAAGAGCCAGCGCGAGTACTACCTCAACGAGCAGGTCAAGGCCATCCAGAAGGAACTGGGCGACGGCGAGGAAGGTGCCGACCTCGAGGAACTCGAGAAGAAGATCAAGGCCGCGCGCATGCCCAAGGAAGCGCGCAAGAAGGCCGACAGCGAGCTCAAGAAGCTCAAGCTGATGTCGCCGATGTCGGCCGAGGCGACGGTGGTGCGCAACTACCTCGACACGCTGATCGGCCTGCCGTGGGCCAAGAAGACGAAGATCAAGCACGACCTCGGCCATGCCTCGGACGTCCTGAACGAGGATCACTACGGCCTGGAGAAGGTCAAGGACCGCATCCTCGAATACCTCGCGGTGCAGCAGCGCGTCGACAAGGTCAAGGCGCCGATCCTGTGCCTCGTCGGGCCTCCGGGCGTGGGCAAGACGTCGCTGGGCCAGTCGGTGGCGCGCGCCACCGGGCGCAAGTTCGTCCGCATGGCCCTCGGCGGCGTGCGCGACGAAGCCGAGATCCGCGGCCACCGCCGCACCTACATCGGCTCGATGCCGGGCAAGGTGCTGCAGAACCTGACCAAGGTCGGCACGCGCAATCCGCTGTTCCTGCTCGACGAGATCGACAAGCTGGGCATGGACTTCCGCGGCGACCCGTCGTCGGCGCTGCTGGAAGTGCTGGACCCGGAGCAGAACCACACGTTCAGCGACCACTACATCGAGCTCGACTTCGACCTGTCGGACGTCATGTTCGTGGCCACGTCGAACTCGATGAACATCCCGCCGGCCCTTCTTGACCGGATGGAAGTGATCCGCCTGGCGGGCTACACCGAGGACGAGAAGCTCAACATCGCCCAGCGCTACCTGCTGCCCAAGCAGCAGGAGAACAACGGCGTGAAGGCCGACGAGCTCGAGCTCACCGAGGGTGCGATCCGCGGCATCATCCGCTACTACACGCGGGAAGCCGGCGTACGTTCGCTCGAGCGCGAGATCTCCAAGGTCTGCCGCAAGGTGGTCAAGAGCATCCAGCTCAAGCAGCAGGACGGCAAGGCCGTCATCACCGAGGAAAACCTCAACGACTATCTCGGCGTGCGCAAGTACGACTTCGGTCGTGCCGAGAAGAAGAACCAGGTGGGCCAGGTGGTCGGCCTCGCGTGGACCGAAGTCGGTGGCGACCTGCTCACCATCGAATCCGCCGTGATGCCGGGCAAGGGCAACATCATCCGCACGGGCTCGCTCGGCGACGTGATGAAGGAGTCGGTCGAGGCCGCCCGCACCGTGATCCGCAGCCGCGCCGCGCGGCTGGGCATCAAGGACGAGCTGTTCGAGAAGCGCGACATCCACATCCACGTGCCCGACGGCGCGACGCCCAAGGACGGCCCCAGCGCCGGCGCGGCGATGGCCACGGCCTTCGTCTCGGCCCTGACGGGCATCCCGGTGCGCGCCAACGTGGCGATGACCGGCGAGATCACGCTGCGCGGCGAGGTCACGGCCATCGGCGGCCTGAAGGAAAAGCTCCTGGCGGCGCACCGCGGCGGCATCACCACGGTGATGATCCCCGAGGAGAACGTCAAGGACCTGCAGGACATCCCGGAGAACGTGAAGTCGCAGATCGAGATCATCCCGGTGCGCTGGGTCGACAAGGTGCTGGAAGTGGCCCTGGAGTCGACGCCGACGCCGCTGCCCGACGAGGAGGTGGCCAAGGAGGCCGCCGCCGCGCCGGTGGTGGAAGCGCCCGTGAAGCCGGCCGACGGCGTCGAATCGATCAAGCACTGACCGCGGGCTAAAATGCGCGCCCGGTCGCCGAACGGCGATCGGGCGCAGTTTTTCCGGTGTCGGGCAAACCAGACTGAATCAGTCGAGCTTGCCAAGACGATCAAAACCGGCATATACTGCCAGCTTCAGCAAGACGACAAAACTACGACGTGAAAGCGTCAACGAAGTAGTCGAAATGCAGTGACCTGCGGGAATAGCTCAGTTGGTAGAGCGCAACCTTGCCAAGGTTGAGGTCGCGAGTTCGAGCCTCGTTTCCCGCTCCAGGATTCACGAACAAGGGAAGCTCATGCTTCCCTTTTTGTCAGAATCGACGGTTGGCACCGTTGGTTCCAGGTGCAGTACCACGGCGCGATAGCAAAGCGGCTATGCAACGGATTGCAAATCCGTCTAGTCCAGTTCGACTCTGGATCGCGCCTCCAAAATTTGCGGGAATAGCTCAGTTGGTAGAGCGCAACCTTGCCAAGGTTGAGGTCGCGAGTTCGAGCCTCGTTTCCCGCTCCAGTCAAACGCCTCGCAGCCGCGAGGCGTTTTGCTTTCCGGGTCACGCGGCAGGCGATCGCTTCGATCCCGCGGCGGCCGGTCCGCCAAGAGTGACGACCGCGCGCCGACCTTGCTCGTCGACGCTCTCGATCGCCTCTGCCCGGGTGGGCCGGCGTCTGCATCTGACGCGGCCCGCTCGATCGACGAGACGCACGATGCCGGAGCGCGTCGCCGGGCCTGCCGCCACGCTTGCGCAGACGAGCGCCTGGTTGTGCCGACTCATGCCCGATCCGATTCCCGGCTGCGCGGACGCATAGCGGTCCCTGCGGGTCTGCTGACCGACCTTCTCGGGTCGCTCCCGGGTGCGGGCCGAAGTTTGCGCGAGCCGTCTCAGTACGGCAACCGCTTCGGTCGCACCTTTCGGCACCGCTCATGACATAAGACGTCGTATGACTTAAGGGTATTCCGGAGCGAAGCGCGCCGCAATCTGGCCGGGATTACGCCTATTTTCCCCGACTGTTGACTCAGTGATAGTTGCCAAGAGATCAGACAACATATGACTTGTGCCGCATCGGCCCGGCTGCGGGCCGCAGTTGCCGGCGCCTGGCTGATTCCGCCGTTCAGCCGAAACCGGCGTCGGCCGCCTCGCACGCGCGGCCCTCGTTTTCCCGCTTTTCAAGGACATCAAGAAGGACAAGACCCGACCGCCTACGACTGCCATGGCCCACGCGACCGACGACGCTGATTCATTCAAAGAAGGAGACATGAACAATGAAACTGCAACAGCAAAAGACTTCGCAGCTGCTCTTTTCGGCCATCACGCTGGGCGTGTTGGGGCTGGATGGCTCGGCACAGGCGCAGGAAAGCGCGCAGCGGGTCGAAGTCACGGGCTCCAGCATCAAGCGCCTGGCCAGTGAAGACGCGCTGCCCATCACCACGGTCAAGGCTTCGGAGTTCGCGGAGCGCGGCATCACGACGATGGCGGATCTGATGATGACGCTGCCGCAGTCCATCTCGCTGGCGCCTTCGAACGCCGGCTCGGGCACCAACATCAATCTGCGCGGACTCGGTGTCAACCGGACGCTGGTCCTGCTCAATGGCCGCCGCCTTGCCAACGAGGCCATCGCCGACGGCTACGCCAGCCTCGACAACATCCCGATGAGCGCCCTGGAGCGTGTCGAAGTGCTGAACGACGGCGCCTCGTCCATCTACGGCTCGGACGCCATCGGCGGCGTGGTGAACTTCATCACCAAGGCCGAATTCAGCGGCGTAGCCGTCACCTTCCAGGGCACGCACCCCCAACATGCGGGCGGTGGCGACGAGCAGCGTGCCAGCTTCATCATCGGCAAGGGCGATCTGGAAAAGGACGGCTGGAACATCTACGCCACGATGGACGCACACCGTCGCAGCCGCCTGGCTCAAGCCGACCGTGCGTTCCTGAGCAGCGCCGCCGTGCTCACCGCACTGGGCCGTGCGCCCTCGCTGGCGACGGGCAGCTACGCGTTCCCGGCCAACATCGTCGACAACAAGACCAAGGTTTCCTACAACCCTTACTACGCCACAGGCTGCGTGGCGCCCTACACGATCCAGGGCGCCAAGAACACCTGTCTCCTGAACCCCAATCAATACAACACGGCGCTGTATGGCAACCAGCAGGTCACCAGCTTGCTCAAGGGCACGCTGAGGCTGGCGGACGACAACACCGTGACCGCTGAATACACCCGCGACGAGTCCTTCATCGACAGCGTGCGCAACCCGGCCACCAGCGCGACGATCTCCACCGTCACGCCCAAGACCGCGGCAGCCGTCATCACGCCAGCCAGCAGCCGGTGGTACCCGGGCGGCGCGGGTGGGGTGCCCGCCATTCCTGCGCTCAATGGCGATGCGGTGACCGTCCAATACGCTTCGCCGACGCTGGCCGGCACCCGCGACAACCAGCTCAACCAGCGCCTGGTCGTGAGCGACTCGGGTCGCGTCGGTGACTGGGACTTCAAGACCGGCATCGACGTCGGCATCAGCGACCGTACCGTCAAGCTTCGCCAGGGCATCCTGGACGGACGGAAATTGAATGAAGGCATCTCGAACGGCACGATCAATCCTTTCGGCGCGCAGGACGCGGCCGGCCAGGCCTATCTGGACAGCATCGCCCTGACGGGCACCCTGCGCGCCGCCAGGAGCACCTACACCGGCGTCGATGCCACCTTCACGCGCGACTTGATGAAACTCGGCGGCGGCAATCTGGCCGTGGCTGTGGGCGTCGACGCGCACCGGGACAGCACGCGCGATGACAAGAAGCAGATCGGCACGTATGCGGCGCCGGTTGCGGCCACGCCGACCTTCGCCGAAAGCCATCGCCAGGTCCAGGCAGTGTTTGCCGAGTTCGACGCCCCCGTCACCAAGGAACTGACGCTGAACGTCGCCGCCCGCGACGACCACTACAGCGATGTCGGCAACGCCTTCAATCCGAAAGCGAGCTTCCGCTTCCAGCCGACCCGGCAGTTGATGTTCCGCGGCTCGGCCAGCACGGGCTTCCGCGCGCCGACCCTGTTCGACCGCTACGGCTACCGCGTGGCGGGCGCGAACGCGACGACCGCAGCCAAGATGGATGATCCGGTTCTTTGCCCGGGCCCCACGCCCAACATTCCTGGCACCGGCACGGCACTGCCTGGCCAGGTGTCCTCGATCGTGTGCAACGCCACCCAGCCCAGGCAGACCGGGGCCAACCCGGACCTGGTGCCCGAGAAGTCGCACAACTTCTCGCTGGGCATGGTCTTCGAGCCGATCAAGAACGCGACGGTGTCAGTGGACTACTGGAAGGTGACCATGACCAACATGATCGCCAACCTGCCGGAGAACGCCTACACGGACGATCCGCTGAAATACATCGACCTGTTCATCCGCAACCCCGATGGCAGCCTGGCGTACATCAAGAACATCACGATGAACCTGGGAGGCCAGAAGGTCGCGGGAATCGACCTCAGCGCCAACTGGCTGATCCAGGCCGGCAGCATGGGGAACTTCAACCTCGGCCTGGACGGCACCTACCTGACGCAGTTCGACAACCAGATCGACAAGGGCGGGCCGTGGGTCTCGAACATCGGCAGGTTCGGCCTGGCCAGCAATGGCACGACCAGCAGTTTCCCGATCCTGTCCTTCCGTTGGAAGCACGTCCTGCGCGTGGGCTGGGCGGGCGGAGACTGGAAGACCCAGTTCACCGAGTCCTTCAACTCGTCCTACCGGGACCAGAACCTGACCCCGGTGCCTGCGGCGAATCACCACACGATCTCGTCGTACTCGTTGGTGAACTGGTCGACGAGCTACACCGGCATCAAGTACGTGACCCTGGTCGCCGGCATCAACAACCTGTTCGACCGCATGCCGCCGCAGACCAACAGTTCGCTCTACGCCTACGGCTATCTGAGCAGCGCCGCCAGCCCGCTCGGCCGTACCTGGGTCGGCAGCATGACCTACAAGTTCTAGGCGCCGAACGAGGCTACGCGGAGGACGCCACGTGGCGTCACCGCCCCCGGCCGTCGAGGCCAAAGGGCGCTCGACGTCATCTCAAGGCCATTGCTCTCGCGAGGCGAGGAGAGGATCTGTGAACAAGCAGCATCGTTTGCCCAGGACGCCAGACGGGCCGCGTCGGGACTTTCTGAAACTGGCTTCATCGGCATCGCTCGCCGCCCTCCCACCAGGCGGCGTGGCTCGGAGCAGCGATCCCTGGCGACGAGCCCAGGCGATCATCGACGGCTTTGCCGAACCTGTCGCCTTTCGCGATGAGGATTTCCTCATCACGGCCTTCGGCGCGCAGGCCTGCCGCGTGCAATCCGCCACGGCCTGGATTTCCTTCTCCGAAGAGGCCACGGTCGACACGCCCGCGCCGGGTTCCAAGGATTGCCACGCAGCCATCAAGGCCGCCATCGCATCCTGCCACGCCGCCGGGGGCGGCCGGGTCGTGATTCCCGCTGGAGACTGGTATGTCGCCGGCCCCATCGTCCTGCGCTCGAACGTCCATGTTCACCTGAAGGCAGGCGCCCATGTCTACTTCAGCCAGAACCCGGCCGACTACGCGAAGACCGGCGACTTCGACTGCGGCAGGAACGGCAAGTTGACCCTCGTGCGCTGGGAAGGCAATGACCTGCTCAACTACTCGCCCATGGTCTACGCGTACGGCCAGACGAACATTGCGCTGACCGGCGAGGACTGGACCAGCATCCTCGATGGCCAGGCCGGGCTCCGCTTCAGCGACGGCCCGGACTGCTGGTGGTCATGGAAGGGGCGTGAGCATTCGGAGCACGGCGTGGACATCAGGCATGTGATGAACAGCGGCCAGACCGAGGTGCACGTCAACCCGCTGAACCCGCTGTCCCTTCGCGACGTCGCGCCTCACCTCAGCGAAGCCGAGGCGGCCTTCATCCAAGGCAAGGGCGACCGGTTCCGCAGCGATTCCGGCTTCCTGCGCGCATTGGCCGAAGCGCGCGTGCCCAAGGACAAGCGCGTGTTCGGCGTCGGCCACTTCCTGCGGCCGCACCTGGTGCAGTTCATCAGTTGCACCCACGTGTTGCTCCAGGGCTACCAGACCCGCCAGACACCGTTCTGGCAGCACAACCCGGTCCACTGCCGCCATGTGCATGTGAAGGGCATCTTCGCGAACAGCCTGGGCCCCAACAACGATGGCTTCGACCCCGAGGCCTGCGACCACGTGCTGATCGAGGACTCGAACTTCAACACTGGCGACGACTGCATTGCCATCGACGCCGGCAAGGGCCCCGATACCCAATACGGCGCGGCGCAGAACATCGTCATCCAGAACTGCCGCATGCAAAGCGGCCACGGGGCCCTGACCTTCGGCAGCATCATGTCCGGCGGCATCCAGGACGTCTACGCGCAAAACCTGTTGTTCGAGAACAGCCACTGGAAGACCGATCCGCTGAACGTGGCCATCCGGCTGAAGTGCAGCATGAGCCGCGGCGGCTTCCTGCGCAACCTGCATGTGCGCAACATCGATGTCCCCCACGGCATCCGCACCTCGCCGGGTCTCTACGCCAGCCTGCCCGGCTCCCTGGTGCCGAACAAGACCGTGGCCATCTCGGCCGGCGGCGTCATCACCATCGACTGCGGCTACGACGCCACCCTCGACAACGTACGCACCCGCCCGCCCGAGGTGAGCCATGTGCACATCTCGAACGTGAAGGTCGGCAACGTGGCGATGCAAGGGGGCCAGTATTCCAGCTACCAGGCCATCGTCATCATGGGCCCCATCGCCACCGACTACAACGGCCCGCTGAAAGACCCGGTGATCCTGCCGGTGACCGACATCACCGTGAGCGACTGCGATCTGGGCACCCCGGTCAACGACAAGCAGCCGATCTATCTTTTCAACGTCAAGGGCCTGACGCTGAAGAACGTGAAGATCGGCGCCAAGCTGTACAACGAAGTGCTGTCGAGCTGAAAATGACGCCGAGAAATGTCGTCATGGCGGGCCTGCTGGCAAGCTTGTCCGTCGGCACCTGGGCTTCGCCCGAGCCCATCCGCGTGATCCTCGTCGGCGACTCCACACTGGCGCCGCGCAACGGCTATGGCGACGCACTGTGTGCACGCTTCACGCCGCAGGTCACCTGCATCAACCTGGCCAGGAATGGCCGCAGCTCCGGCAGCTACCGAGCCGAAGGCCTGTGGCAGAACGTGCTGGATCTGCTGGCGGATCGACGAGCCGGCAAGGGCATGTACAAGGCCACGTACGTGTTGGTCGAATTCGGCCACAACGACCAGCCCGGCAAGCCCGGTCGCTCCACCGACCTGAAGACCGAGTTTCCCGCGAACCTGAGTCGATACGTCGACGAAGTCCGCGCCGCCGGCGGCTCGCCCGTGCTGGTGACGCCGCTGACCCGCCGCAACTTCGAGGGTCGTCGGCTCGCCAACGATCTGCAGCCCTGGGCAGATGCCGATCGGGCTGTCGCCACGGCCAGGCAAGTCCCCCTGATTGACCTGTTCGCGGCCAGCGCCGAGGCCGTGCAAGCCATGGGATCGGCGCAGGCGGACCTGCTGGCCGTCGAGCCGCCGTCATCGGCGCAAGCGGCGCCGGTGGACCGCAACCAGCTCGAGGCCGTGACGAACCGGAAGAGCGCTTTCGACCACACCCATGTGGGGCCCAAGGGCGCGGACTTCTTCGCCACCTTGATGGTTCGGTTGTTGCGCGCCGGCCTTCCCGCGCTGACCCCGTACCTCCGATGACGAAGCGCCTCGCCACCGTGGCAGCAGTGCTCGGCGTCGTCACCGGGGCGCAGGCGCAGGATGCGCGCCAGGTCGTCGAGCCCGCGGTCCCGCCGGCCTGTGCCGTGCTGAATGCCACTGAGACCGGCCCCATCAAGTCGGCCGCCGACGACACGGATCGAATCCAGCAAGCCATCAGCCACTGCCCCGCCGGGCGGTCCGTGCGGCTGGCCGCCACCAATCAATACAGGGCCTTCACTGCGGGCCCGTTCACGCTTGCCAGCGGCGTGACGCTCGTGATCGAGGCCGGCGCAACGCTCCATGCCAGCACCGACCCTGCACGCTACGACAAGGGCGACAAGCTCTGCGGCAGCACCACCCGCGGCAAGGCCCACGGCTGCCGCACCTTCATCACCGCCGTCGATACGCAGGGCAGCGGCATCATGGGCGAAGGAGCGATCGACGGGCAAGGCGGCGAGCCGATCGACGGCAAGGCCGAATCCTGGTGGCAGCTCGCCCGCCGCGCGCAACGCGAGCAGACCGAGCAGAACGTGCCTCACCTGATCGATGTCGCGCGTTCGAAGGACTTCACGCTCTACCGCATCACGCTGAAGAACTCACCGAACTTCCACGTCGCCCTCTCCCAGGTGGACGGCTTCACGGCCTGGGGCGTGCGCATCGACACACCCGCCGACGCGCGCAACACCGACGGCATCGACCCCGGGTCGTCGCGCAACGTCACCGTCACCCGCAGCTTCATCCGCACGGGTGACGACAACATCGCCATCAAGGCGGGCAGCGCGGGCCCCAGCGAGAACATCTCGATCATCGACAATCATTTCTACAGCGGCCATGGCATGTCCATCGGCAGCGAGACCCATGGCGGCGTGCGCCATGTGCTGGTTCAGGACCTCACGATGGACGGCACGACATCGGGCCTTCGCATCAAGAGCGACGTGTCGCGCGGCGGGCAGGTCAGCGACGTGCACTATGCCAACGTCTGCCTGCGCGGCGTGAAGGCGCCCATCGACGTGGCAAGCGACTACGGCAAAGGCGCGAGCGGTCTTCTGGTCCCGGTCTATGAGGACCTCCTGTTCGAGAACGTTCACAGCCTGACGGGAGGAACGGTCATCATCAAGGGCCATGACGCCGAGTCTCCCGTGAAGGCGACGTTCAGGAACGTGCAGATCGACGGCATGCCGCGGTTCGACATCGAGCATGCGCAACTGTCGCCGGCCGGGAACTTCACCAACGGCATCGGACCCTCCTGCGAACAAGGCTTCCCCGCCTTCCCGGTGAAGGCGGAAGCGATCGCGCGCCCGCAGTTGACGGCCGAACAGGCGGGGCGTTTCGCGTATTCAGAAGTGCTCAAGTACGCGGGAGAGCCCGGCCGCGAAGCCATCGATCCCTGGGACCCGCTGGCCGGACCCATGGCAACGGGCCAGCCTGACTACACGGTCGACCTGCAGGCCACGGCCAACGGCAGCACCGTGTTCAACAGCGTGCAGGCCGCAGTCAATCGCGCCGTGGTCGATGCGCGCGATCCGCGTGCCAGGCGACGCGTGCAGATCCTCGTCAAGCCCGGCATCTACCGCGAACTGGTGTATGTCCCGCAGTCGGGCACGGCGATCACCCTGTATGGCGAAGGCGCCGACGCCGCAGCCACGGTGATCACGGAGAACCTCGATGCCTCCGTCACCGGCGCAGCTTATGCGGCCCGCCATGGCCCCTCATTCGCCGGCATGGATGCGTCCATCCAGGCAATGTTCGACTCGCTCAGGATCCAATCCACGCTGGGCACCTTCGGCAGCTACACCGTCTGGGTGAAGAGTCCCGGTTTCCAGGCTCGCAACATCACTGTCGAGAACGGCTATCGGCGCTCGCCGGTGCCGCCCTGCGTGGAAGACTGCCGCTTGGCCTCCGCCACGGCGTCCGCAGCCTCGCACCAGGCCGTGGCCCTGGGTATCGACGGTGCCGACCGCGCCCGCTTCGAGAATGTGCGCGTGCTCGGCCTGCAGGACACGCTGTTCATGAAGGCCGGGGAGGGCGGCCGTACGGCGCGCGTCTTCTTCGACAAGTCCTACGTGGAGGGCGACGTGGACTTCGTCTTCGGCGATGCCACCGCCTTCTTCTACCGCAGTGAAATCAGGTCGCTGGGCTCGCGCAAGAACAGCTACGTCGGCGCACCCGACACCAATATCAGGACCAGGTACGGGCTGGTCTTCGACCATTGCGCGTTCACGAACGATGGCAGCGCCAATGCCCTGGCCGGAAACTACAACCTCGCTCGCCAATGGTTCCACAATCAGAAGTGCACCCCGTACGGTGCAATGGCCGTGGAAGGCTACGTGTGCAGCCTGGCCGAAACCAGCAGCTACGCCGCCCCCAGGGGCACGATCAGCAAGCCGGTGCTGGAGACCGTCGGAAAGATGGTGGTGCTGAATTCGAAGATCGGTCGCCACATCAACAAGACGAACCCCTGGGCCGACTGGAACCAGAGCGGCAAGCTCTCCTTCCGGCCCGTGCAATTCAGCTCCGATGACTACTGGGCCAACTTGATCGGCGCCGGGTTCGACCCCATCCGGGATCTCGGCTATGGGCGGAAGCCGTCGCCGCCGGACGTCTACCTCGGTGAGTACGACAACAGCCCCGATTGATCGACCGAATGCTGCCCATGGCCTCTTTGCAACGTCGCTCCCTCGTGCAAGCCGCCTCGGCGGCATCGCTGGCCGGCGGCTTCGGCGCTGCCGCGTTCGCCAACCGCATTCCTGGCGACCCCTGGCTCCAGGCGCAGGCGATCGTCGACCGGCTGTCCAGGCCGTTGAGCTTCCGCAGGCAAGACTTCGACGTCACCGCATTCGGCGCACGCAACTGTTCATCGGTGAAGGTCCAGGCCTTCGTTTCACATGACGACCAGGCGCTGATCGACACGCAGGCGCCCGGCTCGTTCGACTGCCACGACGCCTTCGCCAGGTCGATAGCCGCATGCAGCAAGGCCGGTGGCGGCCGCGTGGTGATCCCGTCCGGCAACTGGTTCTGCGCCGGCCCGATCGTGCTGTTGTCCAACGTCCACGTTCACCTGATGGCCGGCGCCCGCATCTGGTTCAGCAACCAGCCGGCCGACTACGCCAGGTACGGTGACTTCGACTGCGGCACGAACGGCAAGCTGATGCTTACCCGGTGGCAGGGCAACGACTGCCTGAACTTCGCGTCGATGATCTATGCCTACTGCCAGGACAACATCGCGCTGACCGGCGAAGACTGGACCAGCGTTCTCGATGGCCAGGGCGGCGTGCCTTTCGAAGACGGCGGCCCCTGCTGGTGGACATGGAAGGGCCGCAACAAGACCGTCAACCCGGTCAGCCAGGGCACGACACCGGGCTACAGGGCCGGCGAGCCATCGGGCGCCACCTTCAACCCGGACAACCCCGAGTCGCTGGCCGCACTGGCGCCTGATCTCAGCCAGGCCGAGCGCGCCTTGATCCAGGGCCGCGGCGAGCGCTGGCGGGCCGATGAGCAATTCCTGCCGGCCCTGTCCGAGGCCGGCGTGACTATCATCCAGCGCGTGTTCGGCCTGGGCCACTATCTGCGCCCTTCGATGATCCACCTCATCGGCTGCACCAACGTGCTGCTCGAGGGTTACCAGGTCACCAACACACCCTTCTGGCAGCATCACCCGGTGCACTGCCGCAACATCGTCATTCGCAACGTGCATGCGAACAGCCTGGGGCCCAACAACGATGGCTTCGACCCTGAGTCCTGCGACCAGGTGTTGATCGAGCAATGCACCTTCGACACCGGCGACGATTGCATCGCCATCAAGGCCGGCAAGGACCTCGACACCCAATACGGCCCCTCGCAGAACATCGTCATCCAGCACTGCACGATGCAGAGCGGCCACGGCGCCGTGACGCTCGGCAGCGAGATGGCCGGCGGCATCCAGAATGTCTACGCGCAGCACCTGCGCCTGCAGAACATCCACTGGGAAACGAACCCGCTGAACACCGCGATCAGGATCAAGACCAACATGAACCGCGGCGGCTGGCTGCGCAACGTCCACTTGCGCCACATCTCGATCCCGAACGGCGTGCAGACCACGCCCTCGTTCTACGCCTCGCTGCCCGGATCGCCGATCCACTCGCGCACGGTGGCCACGGCCGCCGGTGCGGTCATCACCTTCGACTGCGACTATTCACCGCTGAACGACAACGTCAGGACGCGTCCACCGCAGGTCTCGCAGGTTCATGTCTCGAACGTCACGGTGGGCAACGTGACGAAGGAGGGCAAGACGGCGTCCTGCCATCAGGCCGTGGTCATGCTCGGCCCCGTCGCCTCGGACTACAACGGCTCCGCGCCCATTCCATCCGTCCTGCCCGTCAGCGACGTGACGATCACCGACTGCGATTTCGGAGCGCCTGCCAACGCAGCCCAGCCTTTCTACCTCTACAACGTGGCGCGCCTCACGCTGCGCAACGTCTTGGTGGGCGGCAAGGTCTACGACACGACACTGGCGGCTCCGGCCTGATGAAAGCGCCCGAACCGCGCAACCTCGCCAAGCTTGAGGTCGCGAGTTCCGAGCCTCGTTGCCTGCTCCAGTCGAGCGCCTCGCCGCGTGCGAGGCGTCCTGCTTTCCGGACTGCGTATTCAGCGGACGCGGCTCAGGGCGGGTCGTCGGCCACCAGCACCTGCAGAACGCGGCGCAGGCCCGCCTCGTAGATCTGGTCGGGCGCGACCAGCGTGAGACCCGTGCGCTTCGGCGTGCCGGAGGGCATCGTTCCCGACGCGTTCGTGGGCGCCAGCGCCGACAGCGGCACCCAGCGCGCTTCGCTGCCCGACCGCGGGGACACCACGCCCACCAGCACGCCCGTGGCGTCGAGCACCGCCGCCCCCGGGTCGGCGTCGAAGCCGAGCTTGCGCACGTCGCCGTCGCCGGCGAGGCTGCCAAGGAAGCCTTGCGTGAGCGTCGGCCATGCAGGAGCATCGCCCGATCCGAACTGCATCGCCTGGCCCGGGCTGCCCGCGAACGGCGCGCGGCCGGCGGAGGACCTGGACGTTCCCGTGGCCAGCGGGGCCTGCAGCCGCAGGCGGGCCAGGCCGCGCGACGACAGCGCCGCCACGCTCGCATCCAGCGTGGCGGCGGTCGTCTGTCCGAGGCCGTTGCGCACCCAGACGTGCGCGTTCGCGGGCAGGACGGACGTCGGCAGCAGCGCGCTGTCGCCGTCATCCTCCAGCACCGCATTGGACGCGAAGTGCGAGGACGCGGGCGGCGCGGCCTGCGCCGGGAGCATCACGGGCCACGGCGCCATCCGGTGAGCGGACTGCAGCAGCACGCCCGTCGCCACAGGGGGGCGGGATGACGCCAGCGCGCGGTCTGCCGCGTCGACAAGCGCGTCCCCCGCCGGCGCATGCGCACGCGCGTCCGCGAACGTGCGCGCGGCCTGCGCCGGCTGGCCGCCGACGCGCAGCAGCCATGCGTACAGTACGCCGCCGTCCGCCTCCTCGACGTGTTCGCCCGCCGTGTGCGCGCAGAACGCCAGCGCGCGGCGGTATTGGCCGTCCTGCATCGCGGCGCGGATCAGGCCCAGTTCGGCATCGGCGGCGTGCAGCATCATCGCGGCGCGTTCGAAGTCGTCGAGCGCGGCGCTCGCGTCGCCGCGTTCGAGCTCGGCCTGCGCGCGGGCCAGCAACGCCACGCGCTGGGGCAGGCGCGCCGCGGCGGCGGCCTCGTCCCCGTGGGCGTGCAGCGCGCCGCACGCTCCGAGGACCAGCAGCGCGACGCTCCCGCGCCGCGCTCGTGCGACGACGCTCAAGGCAGCAGCGTCGCCGCGTTCAAGGCAGGCGCGTCACGCGCGGGATGCCCATCGCCGGCTGCGTCGCGTCATAGGCCGCGTTGGGCGCCTTGTAGGCGGCCAGGTAGGCGACCAGCGCGTCGATGTCCTGCGCACCGCCCTGCACGTTGGTGCCACCCAGCAGCACGCCGAAGCCGTCGCCGCCCGTCGCCATGAAGTTGTTGACGGTGATGCGGTACGTCTTGCCCGGGTTCTGCACGACGCCGCCGCTGACGATGACCTCCGTCGGGCCGGTGGCCACCGGTGGCGCGACCGTGACGTCGGTCGGCGTGAACGTCGCGTCGACGATCTTCGAGCACGCCGGCGCGCTGGCGCTCCACGAGTACTTCAGGCCGTTGGACGACTGCATCACGCGGTTGGCCGTCTGGCCCAGGCAGCCGCTGAACTGCTCCTCGAGCAGGTTCTTCAGCTGCGTGGCGGTGACGGTCAGCGTGACCAGGCTGTTGCCGAACGGCTGCACCGTGAACGCGTCGCCATACGTCAACGCGTACGGGTACGTGTTGGTGGCCGTGACGAAGCCCGGGTTGCGCACGCCGCCCGCGTTCATGAACGCGATCTGCGCGCCGCCCAGCGACGCCGGTTGCGTGGCCGCCAGCTGCGCGTCGGCGATCAGGTCGCCCGCGGGCATCTCGCCGGCGCCGCTGGCCGAGTTCGGCAGCGCACGGGCGATCGTGGCGACGACGGCGCCCGACAGCGGCGAGACGAGCGCGTTGTAGCCGGCCACGATGTTGCGCACCGTCGGATCGGCCGCGATCGCGGCGTTGATCGCCGGGTCGGTGCGGTCGACGAGGCGGTTGATCGGCTTGACCGAGATCACGTCGTGCGTGCGCGGGTCGATCTGCAGGTCGATGTCGGTGACGATGCGGCCGAACGCGCTGGCGCTGGTCACGGGGATCAGGCGGCCGGCCTTGTTGGCCAGGCCCGTCGGGCGCGGCGTCGACTGCGCGGCGCCGCTCACGTTCTTCACGTCGACGGTGCCGGCCGAGCAGTTGTAGGCTGCGTGCGTGTGCGCGCTGATCACCAGGTCGACAGCGTCGTCGAGGCGGTTGACGATGTTCTCGATCTCGGACTTGCTGCCGTCCGCGTTCTTCAGGTTGCCGTCGCAGCCGTTGATGTCGCCCACGTTGGGGCTGGTCTGGAAGCCGCCCTGGTGCACCAGCACGACGATCGCCTCGATGCCCTGCGCGCGCAGGCGCGGCACGAGCGCGTTGACGGTGTCGGCCTCGTCCTTGAATGCCAGGCCCGCCACGCCGGTGGGCGTGACGATGCCGGGCGTGCCCTCGAGCGTCATGCCGATGAAGGCCATCTTGACGCCGTTGAAGGTCTTGATGCCGTACGGCGCCAGCAACGTGCGGCCGGTGGCGGTCTCGATGACGTTGGCCGACAACCACTTGAAGTGTGCGCCGTCGAAGTGCCCGGGGGCTGCCGAGCCCAGGCCCTTGCAGCTGTTGGGGTCGGGGGCGCCGTTGGTGATCTTGCAGCCGCCGTTCTGCAGGCGCTTCAGCTCGGCCGAGCCCTTGTCGAACTCGTGGTTGCCGACGGAGGTGAAGTCGACGCCGACGTGGTTCATGACCTCGACCGCGGGCTCGTCGAAGAACAGCGCGGAGATCAGCGGCGAGGCGCCGATGAAGTCGCCGCCGCCGACGACGGCGTTGTTCGGGTTCTGCGCCTTCAGCCGCGCGACGTAGGCCGCGATGTATTCGGCGCCGCCCACGGCGGGACGCTGCGCGGCCGGCACCACGGTGTTCTGGCCGAAGGTGCCCGGCGACTGCAGGTTGCCGTGGAAATCGTTGAAGCCGACGATCTTGACGTCGATCGGCGCGGTGGTGGACTGTGCGCAGGCCGTGCCGGCGAACGCGGCGGACAGCGAAGCGGCCAGGGCGAGCAGGGGGGTCTTCATCTTCATGGTGCGTCCTCCTCAGATCGCGTCGGCGGACTTGGCCTTGCGGCGGCGCGCCAGCAGGGCGAGGGCGGCGGCGCCGGCGAACATCAGCGCGGCGTTCGCGGGCTCGGGCACGGCCGTCACGCTCAGGCGCAGGCCGCCGCTGGTGGCCCCCTCGTCGCCGAACACCGACTGCAGCAGCGTGCCGCTGATGCTGTAGCTGCCCGGCCCGAGCGTGAAGACGCCGCGGCTGTAGGCGGCGTCCGCCAGCGCCGCGTCGAAGTCGTTGGCCGTGGCGCCGACCGGGCTGCCCGCCGGCACGGCCGACGTCGTGCCGAGGACGTTGCCGAAGTTGGTGAGCGTGAACGTGTCGCCGGCGAAGCCCGCGTCCACGACGGTCAGCACGCCGTGCATGCCCGGTGCGACGGTGAACGTGAAGTCCAGGGCGGAGCCGTCGGTCGTGTCGATCCAGCCGTTGCCGAAATCCTGCGCGACGAAGGCGTCGACATCGAAGTCGGCCCACGTGGCGTCCCCGGCGAGGGCGATGGTGGTCGCGTGGGCGACGGGCGCGGTCAGGGCGGCGGCGATCGCGGCGGCCAGCAGGTGCTTGGTCATGGGTCTCACTCGGTTGTCGTTCGTGGCGCGCGGCCTTCGTGGGGCGCGCGGGACCTGCGACTGTCGGGGAGCATCGTGACCGCACGGTGACGACGCCGCGGCGCAACGCCGCGCCCGCCGATGCGCGGGCGCCCGAGGCCTCAACGGTCGCGTGCCAGGCGCACATGACCTTGTCATCGGGATCAGGGAAAATGCCGGGTTGCTTCCAGAACAGTCGTTGGCCCTCCATTCCATGAACTACAACCGCTTCATCCTCCCCCTGGCGCTCGTCGGCGCCGTGCTGGCCGACCCCGCGCGCGCGGCCGCCACCGATTCGATCACCGGCGCGGGATCGTCCGCCGCCGCGCCCGTCTACAGGATCTGGGGCAGCGAATACGCCAAGGCCCGCGGCACGCTGCTGGAGTACGCGCCCGTGGGCTCGGGCGCGGGCATGGCCAGGATCAACAAGCACGAGGTGGACTTCGGCGCGTCCGACGTCATCGCGAGCGCGGCCGACCTGAAGAAGAACGACCTCGTGATGTTCCCCACCGTGATCACCGGCGTCGTGCCGGTCGTCAACATCGGCAAGGTGGGCCCGAACCAGCTGCGCCTGACCGGCGAACTGCTGGGGCGCATCTTCGCGGGCCAGGTCACGCAGTGGGACGCCCCGGAGATCAAGGCGCTCAACCCCGGGCTGAAGCTGCCGGCCCACGCGATCCGCGTCGTCGCGCGCGCCGACGGCTCGGGCACCACGTACCACTTTTCGGACTATCTTTCGCGCACCAGCCCGGCATGGAAGGCGAAGTACGGCGTGGCGAGCCACTTCGACTGGCCCGCGGGCACGCTGGCCGTCAAGGGCAGCGGCGAAGTGGCCAAGACGGTGCAGGCCACCGAGGACTCGATCGGCTACATCGACTTCAACTACGTGCTGGACAACGACATGACGGGCGTCTCCGTGAAGAACGCCGACGGCCAGTGGACATCCGCCAGCGTCGAGGGCTTCCACCAGGCCGTGATGCACAGCACCTGGTACACCTCGGGCGACTTCTCCACCGAGCTCAACGACCTGGGCGGCTCCGGCTCGTGGCCCATCACGATGGGCACCTACGTGGCCGTGCCGCGCATCGCCGTGGCCGGCGACCGCGCCGAGCGCACGCTGCGCTTCCTGACCTGGGCCTACCTGCACGGCGACTCGCTGGCGCGCCAGGCCAAGTTCGTGCCGCTGCCCGAGCGCGTGCAGGCCAGCGCCTACCGCGAGATCTCGCGCGTGCTGGGCACGCATGGCGAATCGCTGGGTGCCAAGACGATGGGGCAGCTGGTCGACTAGGAAGCTGCGCTGCAGCAGGCGCCTTCTGCCGCGCAGACGCCTCATGGCCAGATCGCCATCTGGGCGTGCGCGAGGCGCGCGCCCGCGACGGTGAGCTGGCGCTTCTTGACCGGCGCCATCGCATCGTCGTCGCGCCCGGCGAGGGCCACCGTCCACTGGCTGCAGCGCTGCGGATCGAGGCCCAGGGACGTGTAGATGCGGCGGGCCTGGACGAGCGAATCGTCGGCCCATTGCGTGGGCCAACCGTCCATCGCGCCGGGCGTGCCGGGCTCGGCGCGCGCCAGCGCGAGCCAGGCGGCGTCGATGCGATCCGCGTGCAGCGCGGCCGGGATGTCGTCCCATGTGGCATGCAGCGATTCGCTGCGGTGGTTGGTCGCCACCCGGACGGTGGCGATGCGATTGCCGCCTTGGGTGTCCATGTCCGCCGCGACCCCGTGCCGTGGCGGATCGACGACTTCGCCACAGGTGCCGAGCCAGACCACGCCCACGTGCAGCGGCTGCGCGATGTCGCCCGCGAAGTGCGCCAGCAGCAGCAGCGCTTCGCGCTCGTCCTTGATGCGCATCGGGCCCTGGGCCGGACGGCCCTGCAGCACCTGGATGGCGGCGCTGGTGGCGGCCACGATGTCGGAGTCCCGGGTGCCCGGGTCGCCCAGCCGATAGCGCGCGCGCTGGATCGCGACGTCGGTGTAGTGGTATCGGACGTGGCAGGGCGACGAGCCGGGCTCGCGCACGCAGCCGACGTCGTTGCGCCGGACGTAGTCGATCATCGCGGCCTCGCCGGCCGGCGTCTCGAACGGCGCGCATTCGGGAAACCTGCCGGCCGCCGTGTAGGCGTAGTCGCGCGCGGGGTCGACGCCCTTGGCGCAGTCGGCCCACACCGCGGCCTGCTCCAGCGTGAGGCCGCCCAGGAGCCGGCGCACCTGGGCCTGCGCATGCGTGCCGGCGATCAGCCGGTCGGCCAGGGCGCCGACGGTGCGATGGCCGTCCGGGCCCCATGGGGCGGCACCGGGCGCGAACAGCACGCAGGTCAGCACGAGCAGGATGCGGAGCGATCGGCGGTGAGGAGGGAGCATGGCGGCCTTGTAAGCGGGGGAGGCGTCGGCGCGATGCCTGTCGCGACGCCGTCCCATGTTGCCGTCGATCGCGCGCAACTGGCCACGGCCGATGGCCGTCGAAATGGCCCTCCTGGACGCGCACGGCCTGGTCGAGTGGGGTCGACACGTCGTGTCGGCGGCATGTCACCGCCCTGACATGGCCGCTTCCTAGGCTGCACCCCTTCCCGCAGCAACCACCGCCACGCGCCAGGAGCCCTCGATGACCCGTTCGAACCGCCGCAACTTCCTTCGACTGGCCGCCTCGGCCGGCGCCGTCGGCGCCAACGCCGTGCCCGGCCTGATCCAGAAGGCGCTGGCCATTCCCGCGCACCACGAGACCGGCACGATCCGGGACGTCCGGCACATCGTCATCCTCATGCAGGAGAACCGCTCGTTCGACCACTACTTCGGCACGCTGAAGGGCGTGCGGGGCTTCGGCGATCCGCGTCCCGCCGCGCTGCCCAACGGCAAGGCGGTGTGGCACCAGCCGCACGACGGCGGCGAGCTGCTGCCGTTCCACCCGGACGCCCCCAACCTGGGCCTGCAGTTCCTCGACGGCACCCCGCACGACTGGACGAGCACGCAGAAGGCCTGGAACGGCGGCCGCTACGACCAGTGGGTCGCGGCCAAGGGCAGCAACACGATGGCCTACTTCACGCGCCAGGACATCCCGTTCCACTACGCCCTGGCCGACGCCTTCACGGTGTGCGACGCCTACCACTGTTCGCTGATGGGCCCCACCGATCCGAACCGGTACCACCTGTGGACGGGCTGGGCCGGCAACGACGGCTCCGGCGGCGGGCCGGTCGTCGACAACGCCGAGGCCGGCTATGGCTGGTCGACCTATCCCGAGCGCCTGACGGCCGCGGGCATCAGCTGGAAGGTCTACCAGGACATCGGCACCGGCCTGACCGCGGACGGCGCCTGGGGCTGGACCGCGAACCCGTACATCGGCAACTACGGCGACAACGCGCTGCTGTACTTCCATCAGTACCAGGACGCGCAGCCCGGCACGCCGCTGCACGCGGGCGCGCGCACCGGCACGAACGTCGCCGGCGACCCGGCGCAGACCTACTTCGACATCCTGCGGGCCGACGTCGCCCGCGGCACGCTGCCGCAGGTGTCGTACATCGTCGCGCCCGAGGCGTTCAGCGAGCACCCGAACTGGGCGCCGAACTTCGGCGCCTGGTACACCGCGCAGGTGCTGGACATCCTCACCTCCAACGCCGAGCTGTGGAGCCAGACGGCCCTGTTCATCACCTACGACGAGAACGACGGCTTCTTCGACCACATGGTGCCGCCCACGCCCGCGCAGACGCCCACGCAGGGCCAGTCGACGGTGCCGACGACGCACGATTTCTTTGCCGGCAGCGTGAGCTACCCGGCGGGCCCGTTCGGCATGGGCCAGCGGGTGCCGATGATCGTCGTGTCGCCCTGGACCCGGGGCGGCTGGGTCTGCTCGGAGGTGTTCGACCACACCTCGCTGATCCGCTTCATCGAACGGCGCTTCGGCCCCGGCCACGGCCTGCGCGA
This sequence comes from Vitreoscilla sp., assembly GCA_045810285.1. Taxonomy (GTDB): domain Bacteria; phylum Pseudomonadota; class Gammaproteobacteria; order Burkholderiales; family Burkholderiaceae_C; genus Scleromatobacter. The sequence goes on from JBJMWE010000398.1 coordinate 22,691, forward strand.
GTCCAACATCACGCCGTGGCGCCGTGCCGTCGCAGGCGACCTGACCTCGGCCTTCGACTTCGCCCGCCCCAACGACGCCGTGCCTGCGCTGCCCGCCACGGCAGGCTACCTTCCCCCGGACAAGCTGCGCCACGACAGCTACGTACCCATCCCGCCGTCCGTGCAGGCGATGCCCGGGCAGGAGCGCGGGCTCAAGTGGTCGCGCGCGCTGCCGTACGACCTCGCCGTGCACGGCCGCGTCGACGCGGCGCATCGCACGTTCGCGCTGGACTTCGCCAACCGCGGCGACGCGGGCGCCGTGTTCCGCGTGAGCACGGCCGGCAGCGGCGACGCACCGCGCACCTACACGGTCGAACCGGGCAAGGCGTTGCACGACACGTGGACGACGGTGCCCGCCAACGGCCGCTACGCCTTCGTGGTGACCGGGCCGGGCGCGTTCCATCGCGAGTTCGCGGGCGACGCCGTCGCCGCGTCGGCGCGCGCCAGCGTCGTGCCCGAAGCGCGTGTCGAGCACGGCGGCTTCGGGGACGACGGCGTGCGGCTGCTGCTGTCCAACGAGGGCACGACGCCAGTCACGCTGACGGTAGCCGCCAACGCCTATGTGCGGATGCCGGCCCGCCGCATCCACCTCGCGCCGGGCCAGGCGGTGGAGGAGCGCTGGCCGGTCGCCGCCACCTTCGGCTGGTACGACCTGTCGGTGACCTGCGATGCCAGCCCCGCATTCCTGCGCCGCGCGGCGGGCCGGGTGGAGAACGGCCGCCCGCGCGTGAGCGATCCCGCCACCGCCTGACGCCGGCATCGGAGGCGCGTGCACCCTTTTTGGGGACGGGCGCGCCCCGATCGATCCGACCCGTGCGCACGACGAAAATCGAGGCGTCGCGCGACGCCCCGGGAAAGGGCGCGTGCTCGAGTCGCAAGGGAGATGGACATGGTCGCACGCAGGCGCACGAGCGCGGCAAGGCTGGCGCTCGCGGCGGGCCTGCTCGCCGGCGTGGCGGCGCAGGCCGCGGAATACCGCATCGGCCCGACGCCCGCCTGGGTCAAGCCGCTGGCGCTCGCAGCCCTGGCGCCCGCGCAGGCCGACGCCGCCAATGTCGCCCATGGCCTGCGCTACGACCTCATCGACGACCAGGTGCGGCTCGCGCGGGGCAGCCGCGGTCGCTACCACCACGAGATCAGCGAAGCCGTCACCGACCGCGGCATCGACGCGCTCAGCCACCACGAGATCACGTTCGACCCGTCATGGGAGACGCTGACGCTGGTGCAGCTGGACGTGATCCGCGACGGCCGGCGCGCCTCGCGCCTGCGCGACGTCCGGGTGAAGGTGCTCCAGCGCGAGCGCGACCTGGAATCGCGCATCTACGACGGCCGCAAGTCGGTGCTCCTGGACCTGTCGGACGTGCGCGTCGGCGACACCGTGGAGTTCGCCTACGCGCGCTCCGGCATGAACCCGGTGTTCCAGGGCCACCATGCGAGCGACTTCGACCTGCAATGGGAAGTGCCCGTGGCGCGCGTGCACCGGCGGCTGTCGATCGCGCAGGGGCTGGATGTTCGCGTCGCGGCCCTGGGCGGCGCGCCGGCGCCGCAGGTGGCCCGGGCTGACGGCTTCGACGAGCGCACGTGGGACCTGCACGACGTGCCCGCGCTGCGCATCGAGGCGTCGGTGCCGGGCTCATACAACCCCTACCCGTGGATCGAGTGGAGCGACTTCGCGAACTGGGGCGGCGTCGCGCGCTGGGCCGAGCGGCTGTACCCCGTGCCTGCGCGCCTGGGTCCCGGTTTGCAGGCCGCCGTCGATGGCGTCGCGCGCCAGGCGTCGCAGGACGACGAGCGCGTCGTCGCGGTGCTGCGGCTGGTGCAGCAGCAGGTGCGCTACCTCGGCGTGGAGATCGGCGCGGGCACGCACGCGCCCAGCGCGCCCGACGCCGTCTGGGCGCGCCGCTGGGGCGACTGCAAGGAGAAGGCGCTTTTGATGGTGACGATGCTGCGCGCGCTGGGCATCGACGCCAGCCCGGCGCTCGTCAACACCGATCGCCAGGCCGACGTCGCGCGCGACCTGCCGAGCGCCGGCTCGTTCGACCACGCCATCGTGCGCGTGCGCCACGGCGGCCGCGACGTGTGGCTCGACCCGACGCGCGCGCCGCAACAAGGCACGCTGGCCACCGTGACCCAGCCGGACTACGCGCGCGCCCTGGTGCTCGACGGCCGCAGCGACGCGCTCGCCGCCATGCCCGCCCACACCGTCGCCGCGCACGCGCGCGACGTGCGCATCGACGTCGACAGCCGCGCCGGCTTCGACCAGCCCGTGCGCTACGACGTGCGCACCACCTACCGCGGCTTCTCGGCCGACATGGTGCGCGACAGGCTGGGCAACGGCGAGCCCGCCGAGCTGCAGCGCGGCTACCTCAATTTCTACGCGGCCAGCTATCCCGGCATCCGCGTCGCGGCGCCGTTCGAGGTGCACGACGACGCGCGCGCCAACACCGTCGTCGTGACCGAGCATTACACCGTCAAGGACTTCTGGCCGGACGACGGCCAGGGTGCGCACCAGGCCCGTTTCCGCGCGCCGGAGATCGACAACGAGCTGCAGGCGCCCGCCGAGCCGATCCGCAGCATGCCGCTCGCCCTGCATGGCCCGCAGTCGGTGCGCGAGCACGTGCGCGTGCAGTTGCCCATGGCCTGGCCCGACCACAAGATGGACCAGTCGGTGAGCGACGACGCCTTCAGGCTGCAGCGCTCGGTGCGCGTGCACGGCCGCGAACTCGACACCGACTACGTGCTCGAGATCACGAAGGACCAGATCGGCGCGTCCGCCGTCGCCGACTTCGCGGCCCACATCGGCAAGGCGCAGGATCTGCTGGGCTTCAGCCTGTCCACCGCGCATTCCGGCGGCTGGACGGACAAGGCCCCGACGATCGCCGGCCTCGCGCTGGTGCTGCTCACGGCGGCCTGGTGCTTGCGGCGCAGCGTCCGGGCGCTGCTCGCCAGGCGCGCCGCGTCGCGCATCGCCGGGAGCGTCGGCGCGCACCCGCCGGCGGCCAACGACTCGCGACAGGACCTGGCGGCCTGAGCACACCGCGTTCAGGCGACGGCTTCCGGCGCCGGGATCACGGCCGTGGCCCACGGGGCGTGCAGGCGCCAGCCGAGCGACTCGTACAGGGCGCGGCCCGCGTCGGTGGCCACGAGCGCGCCGGCGTCACGCCCATGCGCGTGCGCGAGCGCCTGCAGCGCGTGCATGACCGCGCGCCCGAGGCCGCGCCGCTGGTGGGCCGGGTCGGTGACGATGCGGTCGTAGATCGCGAAGCGCGCGTCGAGCGCCAGGTGCCCCGTCGCCGCCGCCGTGCCGTGCGCGTCGACGATGCGCACGTGTGCGCGCCCGGAACCGGCGCCGTCGTCGATCTCCAGCGCGTAGCCGTCCGGCAGCGCGCCGCCGCCCGGGAAGGGCCGCGCGTCGCAGGCCATCAGCCAGTGCTGGTCGTCGATGCGCCAATGCGCCGGCAACTGCGAGCGCAGTTCGTCGGACGTCGCGCAGGCCTTCAGGTAGACCCAGGGCTGGGTGACGGTCTCGCCGAGCGCGCGCAGCGTGGGCGAAGGCCGCCGGAACACGTAGCGCGCCGCCTGCGTCGGCAGGCCGACCTCGATGCGGAAGCCGTCGCCGTGCGGCAGCGGGGGCGCCACCTCGCGCGTGAGCGCCCAGCCCCGGATCCAGGCCAGGAAGAGGTCGTCGGTGGAGATGTCGTCGGAGGAACGCAGGCGATCGGCGGGCATGGGGCGCGATTATCGCGACCGGCGCCGAGGCCTCACAGGATCATCGGCGTGCAGCGATGCAGGTCGGCTGGCGGTTCGCACAGCACCGCGTGGAAACGTTGCAGCACGGAAGGCGCCATCCGCGACGCCTCGGGCGACAGGTAGAAGGCATAGTCCCCGACCCGCCCGTGCGACATGAACACCTCGGCTGCCGCCGGCTCGCCGGCACTCCCGTAGGCGTCCTCGAGGGCCAGCACGAGCTCCGCGGCCTCCGATTCGTGGGCGCCACGGTGCTCGAACTTGATGCAATGCCAATCCATGGCCGGCTCCTTGAAGGCGGTCGTCTGCGCGGCAAGGCAAATGGCGTACCCGGGCCGTCTCGCACGCTGCTGCGACAATGCGCCGGCGCCCCGGTGGTGAAATTGGTCAGACACTCGGGACTTAAAATCCCGCGCCCTCACGGGCATGCCGGTTCGAGTCCGGCCCGGGGCACCACGCGGACGCATCAGGACGTGTCCGCGCCGTCGAGCGGTGGCCCCCGCGATCCGGACGCCGCGGCAAGTCGAACGGCGCCCCCTGTCGCTGGTGCGCGACGCGTTCGGCAACGACGCGCCATCGCCCGTGCGCCGGACTTGCGCGTCCAACCTTTACAAACATCTTCGTGCCCGCGCCGCGCGCGCGAGACGGTAGAACTGCGACCTTGCGCGTGGGGCGCAAGGCACGAGAGGGCAGAAACAATGATTCGACACGACGCGATGGCGCGCATCGGCACGCTGATGGCTTGCGTTGCGCTGACGGCCTGCGGTGGGGGCGGTGCCGATGGGGCCGAAACCCAGGCCACGCCGACAACGGCGCCCACGCCGGCCCCGACGCCCGCGCCGACGCCGACTCCTGCGCCCACCCCGACGCCCGCACCGAGTCCCGCGCCCACGCCGGCGCCGGCACCGGCGCCCGCCCCGAAGCCTGCGCCGAGTCCCGCGCCGACGCCGGCCCCCACGCCCGCGCCGAGTCCCGCTCCGACGCCCGCCCCGAGCCCTGC
>JBJMWE010000399.1:0-13453 GCA_045810285.1 Vitreoscilla sp.
CGGGCTCCAGCCGGTGCCGCCCCATGCCTCGGGCCAGTGCGGCGCGCCCCAGCCGCGCGCATGCAGCAGTGCCTGGAAGGCGCGCACGTCCCGCCGCTGCGGCGGATGCGCGCCGATGTGGAAGCGGCGCGCCATGTCGCGCGGCAGGTGCTCCCGGAAGAATGCCCGGACCTCGGCGCGAAAGGCCTCGTCCTCGGATGAAAAGTCGAATCGCATGTCGATGGTGTCTCCGCACTGGCGCGACCGGAGGCCGGCGTCCGGGCAAGCGATGAATCAAATCTTATATTTGAACAGTGTTCGTGTATTCTAACGGACATGAACGACGTGTCAATGCGCTCCCCCTCCGCCCTCCCCTGCGTCCGCAGGGCCATGGCGGCCCTTCAGTTCGCGCCGTCGCCAATGCGCCTCGCAGTGCCTGCCCGGAGACTTTCATGACCGCCCGCCTGCCGCTCACGGGGATCCGCGTGCTCGACCTGTCGCGCGTGCTGGCCGGCCCGCTGGCGGCGCAGATGCTGGGCGACCTCGGCGCCGAAGTGATCAAGGTGGAACGCGCCGGCAGCGGCGACGACTCGCGTCGGATGGGGCCGCCGTTCCTCAAGGACACCCAGGGGCGCGACACCGCCGAATCGCCGATCCTGCTGGGCACCAACCGCAACAAGAAGTCGATCACGCTGGACCTGTCCCGGCCCGAAGGGCAGGCGATCGTGCGCCGGCTGGCGGCGATCTCCGACGTCGTCGTCGAGAACTTCAAGGTGGGCGACCTCAAGCGCTACGGCCTGGATCACGAAAGCCTGCGGGCGCTGAATCCGCGCCTCGTGTATTGCTCGGTCACCGGCTTCGGCCAGAGCGGCCCGTACGCGCCCCGCCCCGGCTACGACTCCATCTTCCAGGCGATGGGCGGACTGATGAGCGTGACGGGGTACCCCGACGAGGAAGGCGGCGCGCCGGTCAAGACCGGGCCGTCGATCGGCGACTTCATCGGCGGCCAGTTCGCCGCCATCGGCGTGATCGCGGCGCTCTATGCGCGCGATGCGCAGGCGCCCGGCGCCACCGAGCCTGCGCGCGGCCTCGGCCAGCAGGTGGACATCGCGCTGCTCGATTCGGTCATCGCTTCGCTGACGCACTACACGGCGCAATACCTGGCCACCGGCATCGTGCCCGTGCGGCGCGGGACGCAGGGCAACGGCGGCCTGCCCTCGCAGATGTTCCCGTGCGCCGACGGCGCCGTGATGGTGGTCTGCGGCAACGACGAACAGTACCGGCGCTTCTGCGACGCGCTGAACCGCCCTGACCTTGCCGGCGATCCCCGCTTCGCCAGCAATCCGGTGCGCGTGCGCCACCGCCAGGCGCTGACCGAGACGTTCGACGCGATCACCCGCGGCTGGACGCAGCGCGACCTGCTCGCGGCGATGGAGAACGCCGGCGTCCCCGCGGGCCCGATCTACGACCTGCAGCAGGTGTTCGACGATCCGCAGGTGCGCCACCGCGGCATGGCGGTGGAGGTCGAGCATCCGCTGTCCGGCACGGTCCGCCTGGCGGCCAATCCGATCAAGTTCTCGGAGACGCCGATCACCCGCTACACCGCACCGCCGACCCTGGGGCAGCACACCGGCGAGCTGCTGAAGTCCCTGCTCGGGATGAACGACGCCGAACTCGCCGCGCTCGCCGAGACGGGCGTCATCTGAGGGACCGGTGAACGGGTCCGCCGCGCGCGGTCGCCGCCGTCAGGCTCGCGTGCCCCTGAGCTGGCGGCCCAGCAGCTCGAACTCCGCCAGCAGCGAGCCGAGTTCCTCCGCGCCCCTTCGCTCGCAGACCTGCGACCAGTGCGCCGCCATGTCCTCGGCGCTGGGCGGCGTGTCGCGCGGCCCGATCCACCCGGGGCCCATGCCGATGAAGACGCGCGCGTAGCGCCCCAGCGTGGCCGAATAGAGCGCGTGCGTGCTGTCGCAGGCCTCGCTGCAGAGGTACGTCACCAGCGGCGTGACGAAGCCGGGGTCGACCGTGTTGCCCAGCTGGTCGCCGATCGCCGCATAGAGGGCGCCGGCCTCGCGCAGCAGCTTGTCGTCCATCGCGGCCGCCATCCGGCTCATCGCCGTGGGGAGCAGCGCGTTGCACCGGATGCCGTGCGGGGCGCCTTCCAGCGACAGCACGTTCATCAGGCCCACCAGGCCGGACTTGGCCGCGCCGTAGGCGGCCTGGCCGGCGTTGCCCAGCACGCCGGCGGCGGACGACGTCAGCAGGATGCGGCCGTAGCCGCGCTGCTTCATCACCCTGAAGGCCGGCCGGCAGACGTTGAAGCCGCCTTTCAGGTGCACGTCCAGCATCGCGTCGAGGGTCTCGTCGGAGAGCTCGTCGATCGCCTCGTTGCGCAGCGAGCCGGCGTTGCTCACCAGGACGTCGAGCCGCCCGAAGGCGTCGATCGCCGTCTTGACGATGGCCGCGCCGCCGGCGGACGACGCCACCGAATCGTAGGACGCGACGGCCGTGCCGCCGGCCGCGCGGATCTCGGCCACCACCCGGTCGGCCATGGCGCTGGAGCTGCCGCGGCCGTCGAAGCTGCCGCCCAGGTCGTTCACCACGACGGCGGCACCGCGCGCCGCCAGGTCCAGCGCATAGGTGCGCCCCAGGCCGCCGCCGGCGCCGGTGACGATGGCGACGCGATGGTCGAAACGGATGGCCTGGCTCATGCGTTGCTCCTGGACGCCGGCGCCGCCGGACGAAGGGGGACCTGCAGGGCACCCAGCCGCTGCAGGGCGGCCGCGGCGTCGTCGATCAGGCGGTCGAAGATCGCCTCGGTGCTCTCGATGGCGTCGGCGAACACGGCGGCGGGCCCGTAGTCGAGCATGCCCGTGCGGGTATCGCCCGACACGTAGGCCTGGTGGGCCAGCGCGCCCGTCACGTGGGGCCGGTAGCGTTCGAAGTCGGTCACCCGCGCGTCGTCGAGCGCGAGGGCCGCCTCCGCGCTGGCGTTGCGATAGACGCGGTGGTGATCGCGCAGCGACTTCTTGACCACCACGCTCTCCGTCCCGTCGCCATCGCGCACCAGCGCCTTGGCCCGGGGATGGATCCACAGGTCCGCGCTCACCAGCAGGCGGGTTCCCATCAGCACGGCGTCCGCGCCCATGGCCAGCACCGCCGCCAGCTGGCTGCCGGTGCCGATCCCGCCGCCGAGGGCCAGCGGCGCGTCGATCACGCGGGCCGCGTGGGCCGCCTGCACCATCGAGCCGATGCCATAGAGGCCGGGATGGCCGCCGCAATCGTTGCCGACGACGATGAGGGCGTCGACGTCCAGCTTCGCCGCCGCCAGCGCGTAGCGCACGGCCGGCACCTTGTGCAGCACCTTGACGCCCGCCTCCTTCAGCCGCGGCAGGACGGCTTGCGGGCTGGCGCCGGCCGTCTCCACGCAGCACACGCGCTCGTCGGCCAGGATGTCGATCTGGCGGCTGACGCGGTCGATGCCGCCGGCCTGGCGCGACAGGTAGAGATTGACGCCGAATGGCCGTCCGCCGGTCAGCTCGCGGCACTGCTGCAACTGCGCTCGGAACTCGCCCGGATCGGGAAAGCCCGCCGCGACGATGAAGCCCATGCCCCCGGCGTTGACCGCCGCGGCCACGTAGCGCGCGTCCGAGACCCGGGGCCCGAGGCCGCCCGCGAGGATCGGATGGCGGATGCCGAGCAGGTCGGTGATTCGGGTACGGAAGAGTGCGGGCCGCATGGAATGACGAAGTGGGAAAGCGCGGTCCGGCAGCAACCCCGGGCTGGCCGAAACGCGCCCGCTCGAGAACGCCGAGCCACGATGCAATGATCGCATATTTGAACGATGTGCTGTATATTAAACGCATCGATTCGAGAACCGACCCATGCCAGACATCCTCCTGGAGCGCGCGTCCGACGGCATCGCCACCCTGACGCTGAACCGGCCCGAGGCGCTGAACGCCTTCAGCTTCGCCATGTACGAGGAACTGATCGGCATGCTGGAGACGCTGCGGCATGACACGGCCACGCGCGTCGTGATCCTCACCGGGGCCGGGCGTGCGTTCTGCGCGGGACACGACCTGCGCTCGCCGGGCCCCGCGCCCTGGGTCGATGCTCACCTGGGCAAGGCGTACGCGAACAAGCACACGATCACCCGCATCGCGCAGATCCCGCTGCTGATGCGTTCGCTCCCGCAACCCGTGATCGCGGCCGTCAACGGCGCCGCGGCCGGCCTGGGCTTCGCCTTCGCGCTGGCCGCCGACCTGTGCCTCGCCGCGCAGTCGGCCAGGTTCGTCAACGCCCTCCACAACGCGGGCACCGGCCACGAGCTGGGCATGAGCTGGATGTTGCCGCGCGCGGTGGGCACGCAGCGCGCCGCCGAGATCCTGCTCACGGCGCGCCCGGTGCTGGCCGACGAGGCCCAGCGCATCGGCCTGGCGCTGCGCGCGGTGCCCGACGACCAGCTGATGGCCGACGCCCGCGCGCTGGCGGAGTCCATCTGCGCCAACGTGCCGCTGGGCGTCTGGCTGACCAAGCAGTCGCTGTGGCTGAACCAGGGCGTCGCCAGCCTGGAGGCGGCCTGCGAGATCGAAGCGCGTGCGGTCTTCATGGCGCAGTCCACCGAGGACGCCGCCGAGAAGCGCCAGTCCTTCTTCGACAGGCGCGCGCCCGCGTTCCGCAACCGCTGACGCGCGCCGGTCAGCGACCGCGCTGGCGCAGGGCGACCTTGCTGACCTTGCCGCTGGGCAGGCGCGGCAGCACCTCGACGAAATCGACGCTCTTGGGGCACTTGTAGGCCGCGATGGCGACCCGGCAGTGCGCGATGACCTCGGCCTCGCCGATCTCCGAGCCCGCCGCGCGCACGGCCACGGCGTGCACCGCCTCGCCCCAGCGCGCGTCGGGCACGCCGATCACGGCCACGTCGGCCAGGCCGGGGTGCGTGATCAACGCTTCCTCGACCTCGCGGCAATAGACGTTCTCGCCGCCGGTGATGATCATGTCCTTCTTGCGATCGAGCAGGAAGACGAAGCGCTGCGCGTCCATGCGGCCGACGTCGCCGGTGCGCAGCCAGCCGTCGCGCAGCGCCTCCATCGTCGCCGGATGGTTGTTCCAGTAGCCGGCCATGTTGCTGGGCGAGCGCAGCAGCAGCTCGCCGACCTGCCCCCGGGGCAGCTCGCGGCCGTCGTCGTCGGCGACGATGACCTCGGTGCCGGGCGTCGGTTGTCCGACCGAGCCGAGCCGGCCGATCTCCTCGTCCGAGCCGTCCAGGCGATGCAGGTGCTGCGGCAGCACGGTGCCGTTGCCGCCTTCGGTCAGGCCCCAGCCGTTGACCAGGATGGGCCCGAAGCGCGCGATGGCGCGCTTGAGGACCGGCACCGGCATCGGCGCGGCCGCATAGATGATGCACTTGAGGCTGGAGGTGTCGTGGCGTTCCTGGCCGTCGAGATCCAGCACGCTCTGCAACATGGTCGGCACCATGTGCACGTGCGTGACGCGCTCGCGCTCGATCGTGCGCAGCACCTCCGCGGCGTCGAACCGGCGCAGGATGACCACGCTGCCGCCGCGCAGGTGCATGGGCAGCTGCTGCGAGCGCGCGCCGACGTGGAACAGCGGCGCGATCACCAGCGCGCGGTCGCCCGGCAGCATGCCCATGTAGGCCGCCGACTGGTCCGCCATCCAGGCATGGCCCGCCTGGGTCAGCATGCAGCCCTTGGGCCGACCGGTGGTGCCGCTGGTGTAGATCAGGCACAGCAGGTCCTGCGGCGTGGACCGCAGCGGCGGCCCGGCGGCGTCGCCCGAGGCGACCACGTCCTCGTAGGGCGTCGCCCAGGCCGGCACGTCGGCGCCGATGCAGATCCATCGCTCGATGCCGGGGAGCTCGCCGCGCAGCGTGTCGACGAGCGCGGCGTACTGGCTCTCGAAGACCAGCACGCGCGGAGCGGCGTCCAGCAGCACATGGCGGATCTCCGGCGCGGCGAGCCGCCAGTTGACGGTCGCCGCCACGAAGCCGCACAGCTCCGCCACGCCGTATACCTCCAGGTACTCGATGCAGTTCATGGCCAGGATCGCCACGCGGTCCTGGTGGCGCAGGCCGCCCCGGTGCAGCGCGCTGCCCAGGCGACGCACGCGCTCGGCGAACTGGCCGAAGCTGACCCGGTGCGCGCCGCAGACGCTGTGCGTCGCCTCCGGGTGCAACGCGGCGTTGCGTTCGATGACCTCGCGCAGCGGGATCATGGCGCGCCCGGGGCTGGATGCGCCCGCCTCACAGCATGCCCCGATCCTTCGCCGTCTTCACCTGCTCGTCGACGAGGCCGCGCTCGCGCAGCACCGCCACCGTGGCCTCGATCGCCTCGGCCACGGCGGGAAAGCCGCAGTAGGGGATCGCCTGGATCAGCACCTCCTGCAGCTCGGTCACCGTCAGGCCGTTGTTCAGGCCGGCGCGGACATGGTTCTTCAGTTCGTTGGGCTTGCCCGTGCCGATCAGGATGCCCAGCGTGACCAGGCTGCGCTGCTTGCGTTCCAGTCCCGGCCGCGACCACACGGCGCCGAAGGCGGTCTCGAGCGCGATGGCCGCGCAGTCGGCCGCGAACGCCCCCGATCCGGCAGCGGCCTGAATGCCGGCGGCGAACTGCGGGCCCAGCATCTCGGTGACCAGGGCCACGCCCTGGTGGTAGTGCGGGCTCTGTTCGAAATCGTCGTGGAGGCTCATGGGAGGTCCTGGTGGAAGGGAGGGCCGGCGTTCAGCGGATGGCGCGCTTGAGCGGTCGCGGGCTGTCCGCCTCGGCGTCGCCATGCAGCACGGTGTCCGCGGGCGCCACCGAAAGGCGTGCGGCGGCGACGGGCCGCTGCCGGCGCCCGGACGATCCCACCCCGCCCAGCAGGAAGTACGACAGCGCGGGGATCAGCACCAGCGCGCCCAGCATGTTCCAGAGGAACATGAAGGTCAGCAGGATGCCCATGTCGGCCTGGAACTTGATGGGCGACCACGCCCACGTCACCACGCCCGCGGCCATCGTGACGCCGACCAGCGCCACGATCTTGCCGGTGAACTCGAGCGAACGGCGGTAGGCCGTCGCGAGCGACACGCCCTGGCGCTGCAGCACGAGCTGGATCGACAGGATGTAGAGCGCGTAGTCCACGCCCACCCCGACGCCCAGCGCGATCACGGGCAGCGTGGCCACCTTGATGCCGATGCCCAGCCACACCATCAACGCCTCGCAGAGCGTGGACGTGATCAGCAACGGCACCAGCGCCACGACGACGGCGCGCCAGCTGCGGAAGGTGATCAGGCACAGCAGCACCACCGCGCCGTAGACCAGCAGCAGCATCTGCCGCTGCGCCTTGGCCACGACGATGTTGGTCAGCGATTCGATGCCCGCCGATCCGGCGGCCGGCAGGATGCGCACGTCCTTGTCGGCGTTGTCCGCGGCGTAGCGCTCGACGGCCGCCAGCACGCCCGCGACGGTGGCCGCCTTGTGGTCCGACAGGTAGGCGACCACCGGGATGAGGGAGCAGTCGGTGGTGATCGCACCGGGCTGGAAGTCGAGCAGCTGGCGCACCGAGGAATTGAGCTGGCGCGGATTGCGCCCGTTGAACAGCCACTTCGGGCTGCCTTCGTTCAGGCCGGCGGACTGGTAGCGGCCGAGGGTGCCCGCCGATACCGTCGCCTGCACGCCGGGCGTGTTCTGCAGCGTCCACTCCAGGTCGTCGGCCGTCGTCATCAGCTTGAACTTGTCGCGGTCGCAGGTGAGCGCCTCGTCGGACGGCGACAGGTTCCTGTACGCCGGATTCCTGGCGGTCGCGCCCTGCACCATCACGACGAACAGGTCGGTCGACAGCCCGTAGTGCTCGTTGACGAAGGCGACGTCCCGGTTGTAGCGCGAATCGGAACGCAGCTCGGGGGCGCCGGCGTCCAGGTCGCCGACCTGCACGTGCCCGCTGACCAGCCAGGTGCCGCCGCCGATCAGCGCGGCCGCGAGCGTGGCGGCCGCGGCCGGACCCCGCTGCGTGAAGTTCACCAGCAAGGCCCACGCGCGCGCGACCGTGCCCTGGCCCGAGCGCACCTCGTCGGTGGCCTGCAGCACGCGTTGCGCCGCCTTCCGGCTCACGCCGATGTAGGACAGCGCCACGGGAATGACCACCAGCTTGGTGAAGATCAGGACCAGCACGCCCATGCTGGCGGTGAGCGCCATGTCGTGGATCACCGGGATGTCGATCACCATCATCACCGCGAAGCCCACCACGTTGGTCAGCAGCGCGGTGAGGCCGGTGATGAACAGGCGCCGGAAGGTGTAGCGCGCCGCCACGTACTTGTGGGTGCCGCGCGCCACGTCCTGCATGATGCCGTTCATCTTCTGCGCGCCGTGCGACAACCCGATGGCGAAGATCAGGAACGGCACCAGGATCGAATACGGATCGAGCTCGAACCCGAACACGTGCATCAGGCCCAGCAGCCACACGACGCCCAGAACCGAGACGCTGACCAGCAGCACCGTGCTGCGGATGCAGCGCGTGTAGAGCAGGACGACCAGCGTCGCGATGGCGGCCGAGATCGCGAAGAAGACCTGCACTTCGCCCAGGCCGGCGATCAGGTCGCCCACCAGCTTGCCGAAGCCGACGATGTGGATGCGGAACCGGGGCGTCTGCATGGCGCGGATGTCCGTCTCCAGCGAGCGTCCGAGCGCGCCGTAGTCGACGCGCTGGCCGGTGTCGGGATAGGTCTCCAGCAGCGGCAGCACGATCATGCTGGAGCGCAGGTCGTTGGCCACGATCGAGCCGACGATGCCCGCGCGCTGCGCGTTGGCGCGCACCTGCGCCAGCTGCTCGGGCGAGCCGGTGAAGCCCTGCATCATCACCGGCGCGCTCTCGAAGCCGTGCTCGGTCACCTCCTGCCAGCGCACGCCCGCCATCCAGAGCGACTTCACCCAGGGCCGGTCGACACCCTTGACGAGGAACGCGCGGTCGTTGACCTTGGCGAGGAACTCGAGATAGTCGCGATCGAAGACGTCGCCGCCGGTGTTCTCCACCACGATGCGCACCGCGTTGCCGATGGGGCGCAGGTCGTCCTTGTTGTCGAAGTAGTTCTTGATGTAGGGATGCGCCTGGGGGATCAGGCGGTCGAAGCTGCCGTTGACCACCAGCTTGGACCCCTGCCAGGCAAGCACCGCCGAGACCACCGCCATCGCCAGCAGGATCAGCAGCCGATGGTTGAAGATCAGGCGCTCGAGCGCATTGCCCGAATCGCGGTCGAAGTCCGTGGGATCGCGCACCACGGGCGTGTCCTCGATCGCGAAACTCTTGCTGTCGCTCAGGCTCATCGCGATTCACCGCTGCTGTCTTGGGTCGATTCGATGCGGATGCCTTGCGATCCCACCACCACGACGCGATGCGCCCCCGCGGGCGCGACCGCGCTGTAGCGCATGGGCGAGCGCGTGGGCAGCGCGGTGAAACTGCGGCCGCGGTCCGCGCTCACGAACAGCTGGCCCGACAAGGTCACGAGCACGACGGCGCCGTCCGGCATCAGCGCGGCCCCGGAGAAGGTGGTGGGCGCGGCGGCATGGAAGTCGACCTTCTGCCAGCTGTGGCCGTCGTCGGCGCTGCGCAGGGCGTTGCCGCGCAGCCCCGCGGCGACCAGCGCGGACGGCTCCCCGGCCAGCGCGAAGAACGAGCCTTCATAGCCGGGCGCCAGCTTCACGAAGCGATCCTGCGCGCGATCGAGCCGGAGCGCGAGGCCCAGCTCGCCCGCGAGGAACACCTCGCCGCCCTCGACATGGATCGCATAGATGTTGTAGCCGTCGGGGTTGTCGGCGCGCTCCAGGCAGGGCGTCCAGGTGCGGCCTGCGTCCGCCGTGCGGAACAGCATGCCGTAGGTGCCGGCGACATAGCCGACGCGGTCGTTCTCGAACGCCACGTCCAGGAAGGGCCGGGCCGGCGCCTGCGCCTGGTAGCTGTGCGCCTCCTTGAGGGCCGCGGCCAGGGCCGCATCGTCCGGGTGCGCGGCGGACGCCGCGGCGTAGGTGTCGACCATCAGCGCGGCCGCGGCGTTGCCATCGAGCCGCTTGGCCCAGTGGGCGCCGCCGTCGGTGGTTTCCAGCAGCACGCCTTCGTTCCCGACGGCCCAGCCGTGCGTCGGCGTGGGGAAGCTCAGGGCCGTCAGGTCTTCGCGCACCGGAACCTCGGCCTGCCGCCAGGTGCGGCCGTCGTCGTCGGACAGCGCGATCAGGCCGCGCCAGCCGCCGGCCACCAGGCGCCCGCCCCCCGTGCGCACGACGGCGGTCATGGGGGCATCGGCGAGCCGCGTCGTCGGCAGCGCCGGCGTGCTCAACGGGTCCTTGAACGCCGCCTGCGCGAGCACGGCGTGGGCGGCGAGCAGGACGCTCCCCAGCGCGCGGCACGCATGAGATTGCAACATGATGAGCCAGCCTGTGGTCGCACCCGCCCGGCATCGCCGGGCGTGGCACGAAGGGATCAGCGGATGCCGTTGGCCTGCATGTATTCGGGCGTGAACACCGGCAGGCGGCTCTTCCTCCAGCTCGCGTCCTTGGGGAAGGCCAGCCCCTTGACGTTCGGGTCGCCCGGGTGGCTGCCCAGCCACCAGGTGCCCGTCGAGAAGTCGAAGAAGAAGTTGCCCAGGGTGTAGGGCACGCCGATGTCGTACAGCTGCACCATGGTGGACCAGCCGGCGCGGAACATCTTGCCGCCCTTGTCGTAGGTCTCCATGTGGCTGCCGCCCATGTCCTCGTCGAGGTACAGCACCTTCTTCGAGTAGATGTGGCGCACGCCGGGCTTGGGCGTGCCCTCGATCACCCAGGTGCGGTGCAGCTCCCAGCGGACGTCCTGCGGGTTCGGGTAGTTGGCCGTCAGCGTGTGCGCCGAGGGCGTCGCGAACTGCTGGGTGTAGTTGTTGTACGGGATGTACTTCTCCTGCTTGCCCACCAGCTTCCAGTCGAACCGGTCCTGCGGCCCGTAGGTCATCTGGATGTCGTCCATCGTGATGCCGCCGTTGTAGCCGGGGCACGGGGTGTCGTAGAACAGGTCGGGCGTCGAGCGGACGCGGCGCGTGCCGGTGGTGTAGGACCAGCCCTTGGCCGGATGGGCGCCCTGGTCGTACCAGGTCCAGCCCAGGCTCACCTCGCCGACGCGGCTGGCCGGCGCCGAGTAGTCGGTGTAGACCTTGTAGTAGAGCCCGTCGCTGGCGATGAACTTGTCGCGCGGGATGTCCTGGTCGAAGTTCGGGAAATAGAGCTCGGACAGGAAGGCGCCGTTCAGGCTCTTGCGTCCGGCGCTGTCGACCGTCCAGGTGGCCACGTTGTTCTGGTGGTAGACGCCCTTGTAGCGCATCTCGTTGTTCCACCAGACCTCGATGCCGGACTTGGGCACGGGGAACGGCGTGCCGCCGTAGGCCCCGCCCAGGCCGAAGCCGTCGGCCAGGATCTTCGCGCTGCTCGCGTTCTTGAGCGTGTTCTCGTTGACCCAGTCCGGCACCCAGGCCGTGCGGTGCGACGGATAGACATCCATGCGGAAGTCCTTGGGGTAGCGCTTGAACAGCTCCAGCGTCGAGCCCAGCATCTTGTCCTGGTACTTCGACAGGTTCTCCGCCGTGATCGTGAACAGGGGCTTCTCGCCGGGGAACGGATCGATCCAGCGCTTGCCGCCGCCGTCGGGATTGAAGCCGGCCGGCGGCGTCTTCAGGCCGCCCGTGTAGGCCGGAATGCTGCCGTCCTTGTTGCCTTCCACCTCGGCGCCCCAGGGCGTCAGGTCCTTGCCCAGTCGCGCGGCCTCCTGGGGCGTGGCCGCGGCCAGGGCAGCCGATGCGATCGAGGCCAGCAGGACCGACAAGCTCAACGTGCGTTGCAGCTTCATGATTGACTCCTTTGTCTCGTCGCTTCGTCAGAAGCTTGTCGTGTAGGTGAACTGGACCTGCGAACGATCGTAGTACGGCGCGCCCAGGATGGCATGACCATTCGGATTGCCGGCGTCCGTCCGGTTGCTGAACGCGAGGTAGTTCAGCTGGAACACCTGCGGTCCCGAAGGCGTGTTCCAGGTGGCCTTGACGCCCGCGGACAAGGTGTTGAAGCCGCTCGTGGAGCCGCCGTTCAGCGGCGAGTTGTGCCAGTTGACCTGGACGAACACCGGGATCTCCACGTCGACGCTGGGCAGCACCTGGTAGATCGTCGGGTCGAGATAGAGCCCGAGCGACGCCGCCGTGCGGTCGACGCAGCCCGCCACCGCGCGGTTGGCCGCGCCGCCGGCGCCCACCGGCGCGTTGCACAGCACCGGCGCGTAGGCGGCGCCCGCGGCCTGGAACAGGTCCGCGTTGCGCGTGACCTTCTGCAGGTGGCTGACGCCCACTTCCGCCGCGATGACGAAGGTGTCCCAGAACGCCGCCTTGCCCATGAAGATCTGGCCGTTCAGCAACGCGTGCACGGTGTCGCCGCGCGCGCCCTCGGTGGGCGTGGCGCTGAACAGGCCGCCCGGCCCGTTGACGCCGCCGACCGCGACCGGCGCCAGGGCCGAGAAGTCGGACACCAGCGCCGCATTCTTGCGATAGCTCAGCTCGCCGGCCCAGGACACGTCCCACTTGGTGGTGTTGAAGGTGAGGCCGAACATCTTGGTGTCCTTGCCGTAGACGGAGCGCGCCTGGCCGATCGGCGCGTTGTCGGCCACGTCCCACACGGCGTACCACGGCGCCTTCTCGGCGAACTGGCGGTAGTTCAGCGACAGGCTGGCGTCGATGAAGCTGGGCCGCGTCTTGTACTGCACGCCCCAGTCGCCGCTCTTGCCCTTGAGCGGCGGCCCATAGGGGAAGCAGGCGTAGGGCAGCAGCTGGCTGCAGAACAGGTTGGGCGCGCCGCCGACGCCGTCGCCGAAGCCCATGTAGGTGCCGCTGCCGGGCACGCGGTCGGGACGCCATTCGAAGGTGCGGTAGATCGACAGGTTGGCGTTGTCCGCGACGTTGAAGACCATGTTCAGCTGCGCGATGGGCAGCGAGGTCTGCTTCAGGCTCGCGTTCGGGTTCTGCGAGGACTTGCGGCCGTCGTTCGGGCTCTGGGCGTAGCCGACCGAGTTGCTGCCGCCGACGCCGCCGAACACGCTCTCGCCCCAGACGATGGAGGTGCGGCCCGCCTTCACGCTGAGCGGCACGTCGCCCAGGTCCACGCGCGTGAAGACGAAGGCATCCAGCAGTTCCGCGCCGCTTCCGTAGAAGCGCTTGATCTCGCCGGGCCAGCGGTCGTTGGCGCCGAACGCGGAGTTGGCGGCGCCGGCCGGGCCGACCTTGGGCGCGCCGGGGAAGCTGGGGTCGTACCAGGCGGCGCCGCTCAGGCGCAGGCCGGTCGTTTTCCTGTAGGTGGCGTCGTATTCGCTGTAGAGGTCGAAGCGCGTCGTGTAGACGTCGCCCTTGTCGGCGAAGTAGTCGCTGGCCACCGAGGCGCTGAGCGCCGGGTTGGCCGCGATGGCGTCGTCGCGGCCACGCACG